>NZ_JBFRMS010000023.1:31213-43306 GCF_041470505.1 Vibrio sp. 10N.261.55.C5 | reverse complement strand
GCTTCAAAGCTCGTTGACGCTAAATGTGCATCGCTTTCTTTAGAGATGAACTCATTGTCTGCACCTGTAAGCGCCGATCCCATGTCATTATCTGAGCTCGCAGTAAGGTCACTATTCGACTGACTAGAGCCAGTAGAAGCCAACATTTCATTACGGGCGCTCGGCAATTCCTTTGTCCCGTTAGCTATCTGAATAGCTTCATCTGAGTTAATTTCTCCACTTTGAACCGCATTGAACACTTCAATGCCTTCATCAGCAGTAAGTTGGCCACTAGCAATAGCCTCCATCACAATCTCTTTATCTCCATCAGCCATACCACTGAACTGTGAAGACTCCAATAATGCTAGGTCCATTGAACCGCTTCCGGTAACAGAAGGCGAACTTGAATCAGTGTCGTTGAGTGATGCTAGTTTGGTTTGATTCCCCATTTTGTAATCATTTTGAGAGTCCTCACTAGTTCCCGTGCCTTGATTACCGTTATTGGAGTCAGTGGATGCATTCACCAATTGGGTCTGATTTGTTCCCGTCTCCTTCTCTGAAGTATTAGGGCGTTGTGTATTTGCAACAGCATCAGTTGCCTTTTGAGTAGGAGCACTCGCCAGTTGTGTTGCTGACTCTACATTGCCCGACTTTGCTACTGAACTTTCAGTACGTGAGTTAGCTGGTACTGTCTCAGCCACTTTCTGCGGTGATGCGCTTGCCACTTGTGAACTTTCAGGGCGTGAGTTCGTAGATACAGTGTCAGAGGTCTTCGACGTCTCTACCGTTTCGGCTGATTTATTATCAGGAGCTACCTCTTGATTGCTTTGCACTTGGGTATGCTGATTATTACTGTCCTCTGGCTGTAATGGGCTACTAGGTAATGCGCTAACAACCATTGAAGCTAGTTTGGAGAAACCTGTTTGATCATTGCCTTGGGTTTGTTGTGTCGTTGTTTCCTTTGAATTATTTGCCTCTGTTGGTTGCGCATCAGGTTGGGTATTTTCTGTTGAAGCAAGCATCTCCTCTTTCTCTTGCAACGACGTAATTGCCTGATTAGCGGTCATTTCACCTGAACTTACAGCATTGAACAGTTGAGCTCCTTCTTTTACAGAAATCGTATTACTGTCAATGGAGTCAAAGATTTGTGATTTCTGTTCGTCACTCATACCACTGTTCTCTGATGCCTCCATAAGTGCCAAGCTTTGCGCTGCAGTTTCAGCGAATTTTGTCATTGAACTTGGTACTGGTGACGGCTCATTTGACGGTACAGAACCCGGCATTGCTGTGTTCGCTACGGTGTCATTAACACCCGTTAATGGAGTTGTTCCGTTAGATTGGCCCTCTTTAATTGCAGCTTCATTTTGCTCTTTACCTGTCGCTTCAAGTTGTGACAACTTCACTTCATTCGGTGTATCTTTAGATGCGTGGTAAGCTTTCTGGTGTTCGGCCCCATCCTCTGTTCCAATCTGCAGATAATGTTTAGATAACAATTTGCCATTTACGACATCGTAATTCTTATTGACCTCAGATTGATTTGATAGATTCGAAACTTGCTCATCAGTAAGGGATGTACCAAGTGTTGAGGCAACATGAGCAACGTTGTTGTAATCAATGTCTCTGAACCCGTCCTCAGAGCCACCCATAAACAGTTTATAGTCCTCTAACGCTTCCATGGTGTATTTGCCCGATGCAAGTCCACCGACTTCTTTGGCAAATGACTCATCCTCAGACATTTCCGTTCTTAGTTGTTCTATATTCCCAACCGCATTATTGTGATGCTTGATTTCAGTGTCACTGAGTAGCCCATCTTTATTGAGCGTGTTCTCATCACTGGTTAACGCGATCACAGCGGCACCATATACACCTTCGGAATTAGTGGTGAGTCCAAAATCACGAGCACTTGGGTTAGTTGCAATTTGTGGTCTTGTTAGTAAATCAGCACCTTTATTCAATGGTGATTCTAAGTGCTTCATGTTTTCTGCGGCAGGCTCTGATAGCTGTTGCGCTGTCGCAGAGTGAAACTGAGAAACTAGACCCGCTGCAACGTCATTTACCAATCCACCAGCATCTTTCGCAGCACTCTTAACTTCTTGAGAAATTGGAGTTGGATTAACTGTATCAGTGGCAGTTTCAATGGCCTTAATTTCATCTGTTTTCTCAGGCGCAACTTTTGATGCATTGGCGCGAGCCTTATCAACATTTTCCCCGTGCTCATCTTTGATATTTTTGGTGGTCAATAATGTACCAACCTCACCCAGTCGTTCATCTCGTGTTTTCTCAAAGCCTTGCTGGTGTCTTTGAATTTCTTCCGGAATGCCTGCTACGGCTGAGTTGCTGGTGGTATCTTTCACAGACCCTAAATTGTTACTCATCGTGGCAAAGTTTTTCGACATATCATTAAGTGCTTTGTCACCAATCAAGAAGTCGGCTTCATTGAATTTCTGCGAGATATCCATCAAGCCCGATTTCATTGAATTCATGTCTTTAGCGGTCGCCACTTCTTGATATTGATTAACCATTTCACTTGAGAAAAGTACTGCTGCAGCACGACCCACATCTCCGTGATAGTATTTAGATGCATCACGTTGTATTTGGAGGTTTCGGGCCTGAGCATTGGCATCAACGACTCTACGCTCCTCTGGGCTCATGTTGGCCATCTCACTTTCGGTGTTATAACCATTAGCCACCCACTCTTTAAATTCCTTATTGTTTGCCGCATTTGTAAAATTGGTTGAATAATTTTGATTCAAACCTTTTGCAACACCCAATGCGTGTTGCGTCGTTTCTTGGAATTGTTTCGCAGCTGTATAACTTTTCAGGTCTTGAATAGCATTTTGTCCCGTTTCGCCCCAACCTGTCGTTCTTGAAAGACCATGAACCTTTTGAATCGCTTCTTGACTAGTATATTGAGCACTGGTGCCGCCTTGTTCACTGGTCACGTAACCTAAGCTTGCCTGCAATGCCTCTGCCTCACGTTCCGTAAGGTTAAACCCGCCTTCTGCGTTAACCTGAACTCGGCCATCAAGACCAACCGAGAAATCACTTTTGCTTCTTGAACCCACTCGGTTTGTTTTTCCGGAACTCTTGTCATTACTCTTAGTGTCAGTAACTTGGACTCTTTCTGTTTTTGAATTGCCCTTATCTTCTATATGGCTAGTTCTCGTCACGGGGCCACGTCCGTGTCGTCCTGCAGCCTGAGAGCCCCCCTGCGTATTCGACATTGTTTTATTATTTTTTCCATTACTGTATTGGGTAGAGTCAGAAGCTTGAGTCGACGTCTTTGCACTCTCAGAGTTTTGCTGTGTTGAATCCTCTCCACTTCCCCAACCGAAACTTCCGCTACCCGAGCCACCACCACCCATTACTAACTTACCCATCAATTGAGTAATTTCTTGAGTATCTAGATTGGTGTTTTTCTGTAAACCTTCACGCACCTGCGATGCAAATTGAGCATTTTCAGAATATTGATGACTATCACTACCGTTCGCACTTTTTCCTTTTTGAATCTGCGTCATAAGCTGAGAAAGCTTGCCCCATGACTGTTGATGTGAAGCTTGGGATGATTGAACTCGCGACTCTGCCATACTTGATGTAAGGGATAAGTTACTGGTCATATTCGACATACCACTGAGTGTTGGCATGTTTTGATCTTGAATTTGATTTGTTGAATGAACCACACCGTTATCACCCATAGTCCAACTGTGATTACCCATTCTGAGTGAACCATTTTTGGCACCAACTGCAATATCTGGTGCGACAGCACTAGGATTAACATGTGCGGTCCCCCCGATCTTGCCAGCCATACTCACGGTTGCGTATTCGCCACCTTTCAAAAGCATATAAGCCAACATAGGAACCATTGTCGTCATGTAAGATGCGGTCGCTATATAACTTCGCGCTTCGGAATAGAAATTGGACAATCCCCCTATGGTGTATGCTGTTTGCTCAGTGATCGACGTTTCCAACGCATTTTGAATAGACCAATCGAGATAGAAGTTAATCAGAATCATCACAAATGGATACAATCCAACTAACACTAAGAATCGCATGTATGACGCGGCGATCTTAAAGCCCCCTTCACCAAAGATGATAAAGAAGGACATAAGTGGTGCAGCAAACCACACGAACGCTTCAAAAAATGAGATGGTGGCAGGGGCCATTTCAAGCCACAAGTTTCTGTCACCTGCCATAGTGAAAAGACGCTGTTGTTTCGCTTGATATTCCATAGCGTCAACAAGTTGGCCTCGTGCAGAATGACTAGCATCTAACCCCATAGCGTTCTTTTTGACGTGATAATCAAGGAAGTTATTCATTTGAAATGTGTAGCTGTCCATTGATGCAGAGCCCAACTGCTGAAGTGCAGAGCTTACTTGTGTCGCTGATATGCCTTTCGCTTCATTTAACTCATCGAGTCCGTCTGCTAATTTCGATTGGTCATTATCAATGTATGCGCTCAGTGCAGTGTAAGAGTCTTTACACGACATGAATGACGGTTGCCCTTCAAGATACATGTCGATGTACCAAATCGTTGAGCTGACCTCCATCGCGGCCCAAGCATCGACATTCGTCAATACATTGCCAACCTTCGCCTCTTGATAGGCTCCACCAACTTCCATGTCTTTGAACAAACAGCCATTCATGTAACTGTCTATGCTGCGTATGAAATCACTATCTGCATGCCCAATAGTACGAATATTCGGACTATTTACAGACCCTTCGATAGCCACCAGCGTTCTAAGTGCGTCTAAGTGTGTGCCTGAGTTCTGGGGCATCACAAAGATGTCACTCAAAATATCGATAAACGCGATAGGTACTTGAGTCGTTACAGCTCCACCGATAGCCAAACCAATAGGAATGTCAGTAAAATACGCTGAATCACCCGTACCAGCATGTTCGACTACAATGTCGACTCTCGGGTAGAAACACAGCATCCAGATAAGATAGCCCTTGCACACTGTTCCTAAGAATTCACCACCAATCTGACCCTTTTCAAAGAATTGTTTGAAGGCTGCAACGAAGAAGGAAAGAACTAATCCAAGACCGAACAAGTAGTTAGGCTGTCCAAAATCACCTGCTGATGGATCGAACGCCATCGACAAGCCAAGGAAAACTTGTCTAGCCCAATCAAAATTACCAATGGTATATATCAGAAATTCCATGACTTAGTTCTCCATACTCTTCTCGACTAACATATGCAAACGGTTCTTAGAGTCTTGTTGTTCATAGTGGCGGTCCACAATGTCCATCTGTATGTTCAACATTTCTCTTGCTTCTTTTATGTAGGCTTGGGCATTAGCATCGCTGTCGGCTTTAGCCGCGATTGCAACCGCATCCAAATACGCACGAGCAGATGTGAAAAATTGCATCGCAAAGTTGTACGCGTATTCATTAGCAATTGCCTCGTAGTAACCTTGGACCTCTGAACTTTTTCTGTATTTGGTCGCGAGTAAAGCTATGTAGCCATATACATCCATACCGCCACCCTGTATCACTGCTTTTTGAGTAGGACCAAAATCATTCGCACCGCGAGCACCTGTTCGATAGACCTCTAATACGCCTGCGGTCCCGTCTGTCGTTCCGTCCAACGCTTCTAAGAACTGTTTGTTCAACGGCCTCCAATCAATCGTTTCCTGAGTAACATCGAGACATTTAGAGCTGGCCACAGTATCTGGGTTACCGTCATTACACTTGAGCCTTGTCACTTGTTCTTGAGTATCAAAGCCACCAAAGGCGATATCTAGCAGAGTCAATGTCGCAGGAACCGGAGTTGTCGCAATTGAAGAGGTTTCGACACCTTGGCGGTCAGGGTCAGTGTTATCAGCAACATCTCGGATCTCGGTCCCAACTAGTGACATGACGGTTTCCGAAAATCTAGGGAAGAAGTCAGCGGCACCAACATTCATTTTTGATGTTCTCATGCCGTTAATTAGCAGGTTACCTGTCAGTAATTCCTCACCATTCTGAACTTTTTGGGAGAGCTCAAGCAATGAAGTGCCTGGGGCTATGTTTTGAAACCAATCAGCTGAATCTGTCGCAACACCAGTTGAGTTTGCGGCTTGACCGATTGCTAAAGCATCTCGGATTGATTGTTCATATGGGCCGACCGCGTTGGCCATTAATGCCTGACCCGCTTCACATGAGTTCTTGAAAAATTTGTTCCATTCATCCATCGCTTTTTTCAAGGCTTTGATGTTTGCAGCACACGTCGGACACAGAGCATCTAAAGCTAGGTTGAAGGCATACGACGCACTACCCGCTGCAATTTGTCTCATTGAGTTTTGGAGCATCCCTGTTAAATCTTTGATCATTGAAAATGAACCCAGATTAAGGTCGATTCCGTTACATCCGGCTTTCATCGACGGAACTTGAAAGTTCACGATATTTGGATCATGACTCTTAACACGGTATGAAAAAGAACCGAGTGCGATGGCGTTTTTATTACTGGTTTCGTAGTCGACAATACCATGACCTGTCGAGTACCCATTGAAGACGTCTTGCATTGGGTTGGCCAACACATTCATAGAGCATGTCAGCGAGGCGGCAACGATAAAAGACCTAATACGTTTCATAATTGATTGCCTCCTGCGCTTGTGCATTGACATTCTTTGTCAAACTTTTCTGTTGGTCTGATTCAGGCGAAGGGATAAACGGCAACACATTAAGTACCAACTCCTTCGCAATTTCGTAGCTGTCTTCAACCACTACTCGCTCATAAAACTGATATTCACTTGGTTCTAGAGTTTCAGGGTCAATAAGGTGAAGCTTGGCGAGTTCGTAGCTTGCTGACTCTGCAGAGCTATAAGCGGTCAAAGCTTCAGGGACCTCAAGAACGAGAGCTTCATAACGCAAAACTGGGAGCAAGCTTGAATAGAAATTAAGTAGGCTGACTTTCAACGCGTTGATGTCGCCTTTATTCGACGTAATAGCGCCAAATAGCCGCTCGTAATCGGGCATTTCTACTATTTGTCGAGTCGTCGATTGATGGGAGTTGGTAGTGTTTGATGACGTAATCACGGGCTTTTGTGACTCGTTAGCCATCACTAATGTACTGAATGTCAGTAGAACCACTGGTATAAGCTTCATGACCATATCCTGATAGAGAACTAGGATTAGTGTTACTTAACGCCAGTGCAAAAAATTCAAATAAGGAGCCTTTTTTCGGTAATTAACGTGCAACTGATATAAAAAAGCCTGCTCATTAACTAATGAACAGGCTCCAATTAACCGCGATAAAGTTAGTAACCTTGCTGTGCCTTGAGGTTCGATTCTAAGATTTCAACTAGATAGTTTGCGTCTGTTAAGGCTCTTTCTTCATCAATATCTTCAAATCGTGTAATTTGCTGTAGTGACTCAACTGCCGACGCGTCGTTAAATTGTTCTTCTGAAATCACATTGGCCGTCTTTGCCTGAATAAGAACCAATCTGACTATTTCACTTTCAGTCACAATGCCTTGTGAAATGGGCGCTACGAACTCACCGGAATTACCGACTAAAAACAAAGCAGGCACTCTTTGAACGCCTAGCTCTTTATACTTCTGCTTGGTATCCGGTTGATACTCAGGAAACATACCATTTTCCATTGGCGCTAAATCGATGCTGATCGCATTTACATTAAAGCCATATTTGCTCATGAGGCGTTGGACAATTGGTGCTTGGCGTTTACAGTAATCACAAGTGCTCTCAAAAAAGAACCATAACCCCGCTTGTTTTGCTACTTCTTGAACCACTTCCTGTTCTGCACGATTCTTAGCTTCATTCTTAGCATTAAGAGCAAAACTCGATGTTGGCCTTGCTTGTGTTTCATCAAGAAGAGGGTTGTTGATGACATCTTGCATCCACGCTTCCCTAAAAGCAGTCGCCTTGTCCATAATCACACGTTGCATGTATCGGGCTCGTTGGATGTTCTCCGGACTAGGGTCATTAATTGCTTCACCAACAAACTCCATAAAGTTCGCTCGAATCCATTTCGTCGACATAGGTTCAGGACCAGATTTTGCTGTACTTGGAGGGGCAATAGGGACTGGTGGAGGCACGGGCTTTTTGGGTTCTTCTGGTTCAGGCTCCCCATAAAAGTGCCAACCTTGAGCGGCACTTTTATCATTGACGAAATTTGCATCTGCCGTCGCGGTAGCTGCAAATGCAAGGGCGCATAACATCGATAAGCCTAGATAGTTCGATTTCATAATCTATACCTCAGCGGCTTTGGCTTTACGACGATTTCTCGCTCTTTCTGCACGACAATGAGCACAACCAGTACCAGGTCTTTCAGTGTGGCCAATATATTTTGTCCCACACTCACATTTGAAAATGTGGATCGTACCGTCACCGATACGATGAAGGAGTTGAACAAATCGATTGAAATTCACGTAAGCACGTATGTCTTCACTCGATTCATCAAATACTCTTGCATAAGCATCAAGCATCTTGTCGATATTGTCTTGAAGCGGCAATTTCACTGATGGGTCATTGGAGAGGATTGAATAATAAGCCCAAAGCTTATTCGAGATGGGAAACGCTTCCGGTACTTGATGAAGAAAGCTCGCATCTTTACCCATTCTTGATTTTTTAAAGTCTGTCTGCATTCGGCCAAGCTCATGTTGAGCAGACTTAGGCACTGAACCTAAAAGGTCTTTAATTGTGGCTGCGTTTGCACCAAAGCGTACAAGATCGAGTGCTCGCGTCTCCAATTTCAGCGCCATTTGAGACGCTGTGGATAATTGTATCTCGGACATATGACTATCCTTTCAAATTGTGAACAGACTGAATTTAGATCATATCGGTCAAGGTACGCATACGAATGCGTTCTACGCCGACATTGTGACTTTGAAATTCATGAGTCTCTAAGGCATTCAACATCTCAGCTTCAGTACCTTCGTGAAATACGAAAGGATTGATACCGGCAGATGTGAACCTGACAATTTGAAACAACTCAAAACTAGCAAACTTAGTGATTTCTTGTTGAGTTGCCATTAGCTCAATCATCGCAGAATGCGGATCTGTTTGAGCGAGGTTGTGCATTGCGAGAATTAGTGATTGGCACTGAAAACTCATCTCATCGGTAGAAGGTGTAGATTCAGAAGTGACATTGAGATAAGCGTTCAATCGTGTTCGATAATTTTCAAACTGGCCTGTTTCAATTGCGGTATTGAGAACCGATAAACCTGTTTGTTTAGTGCAGCCAGAACGTAATGGGGCAAGGGTAAAGATATGGTGCTGCATCTCTACAAACTTCTCTAGAGTATCGGGCTCGATACTTATAAATCGATCTACGTCGATGTTAGTCAGAAAGTTAATTTGAGCGGAGCATTCTCTGTTAGTTAAAACAGATTGGTGTGCAGCTGACAATATGCGAGCGGAAATTGCACGCACGGCTGCCATGTGGCCTAGACGTTTCATAAGTAAATCTTCCATGCTTTTACGCGGTTTGAACGATCCCAACATTGACCTTTCAAACACCTTACTAAGCTCACCACGAGCGTTGTTAGGTTGCGTTTACAGTATTGACGTTGTGTTCATTTATACGAAATTACGAATTCCATAATACGCAATTTGTTTTAGTGAACTCTTGGATTATTGCATAAATGTATAAAATCACAACAATGATTACAAAAAAACATACACATTCGCAATATTAATCCTTGACTTATTGCAAATGTACTATGTCAAAATCAACTGATTAATCCGCTTGAAGTCAAGTTATCAACCAGTTCCGTAGATACCAAATCTGCTGGGTCTGTCTGTGGTGATTTAGCTTCAGGTATCTGTGGAGAATTTTGGGAAGAACCGTGTTCGTTGTTGGTGTTCACGTTACCCAAAAATCGATTAATAATTGCTTCACCGGATTGGTGATATAACAGCCCCAATTGGAAAAGAATTGGGAGTAACCAACTTCGGTTTTCACAATGATTCAATTCGCTTAACAAAACTGGGAAATCACGTTTAGATATTCTAAATCGCTCATTAACCTTCTCGCCGTTGAACGGCATCGTAAGCTCAACTTGTGATGATATCTTTTCCCAGTTCGACTCGTGCAATCGCTTAATCACTGCGCCTTTGTTTAGTATTCGTCGCAACATGATGCGCTTAAACTTGGGACTATCTGGGATCTCGATAGCTCCCCTTTCCACCCAAGTCGACAGGTTAACATCGATACTATTACTCATAAGCTACGCAACCTTGTTTGAATTAACACCCGCGATTTGTCTAGCTAACTCAGCAAAACCAAGGCATACAGCAACTTCATGTTTCTCGACTAACTTCACAGTATGTCTCGGAAATGCACGTTCTAGCGCTCTCGCGAAATCGGGAGCTGGACCACCAGACACAATAAACTCTTGTATGTCTGATGCTTCACCAAGCATGTTTGTAAGTAAATCGACTGCTTCATTGCACAAACTGTCAATCAGCGGCAAGCAATCAAAGACACCATCAGCGACAGGGAAGTCATACGTTTCAGCAAATATTTCGAGCTTTTTCGTGTTGAATGCCTTGTCTACCAATTCGGTCCCGATGGACGTACCCAAAACCTCAGACAGGTAGGTGCTCAGGCTTCTGAGAATTTTCCCCTGACCTAGTTCGAATGCCTTTGTACGTTCTTCGTCGATTGTAAGCCCCGTTGAAGTCAAGAAGTCGGTTGTTCCATAACCTGGGTCAACAGTAACTCTCGCTCGGTTCCCAAGCGCCTCCATAATCCCGCAGTTCATTTTCTTTGCTTCAGACTTTGCATGATAAGTAAGTGCGCCAAGTGGCTGCGGCAATACATGTGCCTGTTTTACTCGGATCACTCGCCCATCCACATGATGTTCACCAATCATAAAATTGAGTAGTTCATCTTTACGATCAAGTTGGTTTAATGGAAGACCAGCCACCAGCAAGTCAATGCAATCCGTTTTTAATAGACTTAAGCCACCGATAAACAGCGCCTTGTAAGCCGGACTTGAGATGTAACGTTTATTAAGAAGTCTTTCGTTGGCGTCAGCTGCTTTTGACAAAACTCCCGGCCCCACTTCATAACTACTTCCGTCAATGTTCACTAAAACCGTATTTCGCTGAGTTGTGCCAAACGATTCCAGTCGCTTCAGCTCTGTAGGATTCACCTTTACAGCTCTTGATGGGAAGCAATGGTAATAACAGTGATCGCCTGTTATTTCAGATGCAACGCAGGTGGTTCCAAAGCCTACATCTATCGCTGCAACTTCCAGTTGTTTGTTCATAATCAATCACTCCGATCATTTGTCTTGATGTCAAACCTAGTGATACACAAAAATTGATGATGGTTTAGCAATTAGTGAGGGTATTTTTCATGTTTATTGTTAGCTGTTGAAAAATATCGTGCATGAATCGAATAAAATCGTATTGCGTATGAGGAAAATCGAGATGCTTGGGAAATATTGATAAACACCGTAATAAATCGGTTAAGAAATGACATTTGTAGAAACAATTGAAAAAAATTGCATAACATCGTTTCTATTTTGGTGGGATTGGGAATTGTATGGGAAGATTTGCGCGTTCTTGAAAGCAATTAGCCAGAAATCGAAAATCGTTACTCAAAAGAACGTCCATCAACCGACATACACATTTTGAGCGGTATTGTTAATCCTTATTTTCAATGACGCGCCTTAACGAAAGTAATCTAGTTCTGATCATCACTGCTAATCAACCACCATGAAACGACAGTTCGTTTCAGAATTTGGCATCACTGTCCCTACATATATCAATGGTGGTATCAAAATTCGACTAAAATTGAACCACCAAAACATTAGCACCTGCTAATAAATGAGATGTCTGACACCCCCCTCAATATATGTAGGGAATTTGAAAATGAGGATTTTATGAGTGTGGTGGACATATCTCCTACATATACATGGGGTGGTATCAAAAAGACGAAAAAGTGACTGGTGACAACGAAAATTCACACGAAAATTCAGCCTTTCGTCATATATTAGTGGTGGTGTACCACCCTCCGTATAGTAGTATTATAAAGGGGGAGCTAAAAAAAAGGCTCCCGCCAAGGGAGAGGTCGCTGGCGCATGGCAATTTAGAAAAGACCCTGCCCGAGAGTTAATCATTGACCGTGACACCCTAAGAATCGGAATCGACCCTGCCCGAGCA
>NZ_JBFRMS010000023.1:0-30379 GCF_041470505.1 Vibrio sp. 10N.261.55.C5 | reverse complement strand
TCATCGACCGTGACATCCCATGAATATGATTCGACCCTGCCCGAGAGTGAATCAATGACCACTGGCTAACCGTAAAGAGTCTAACCAAGACATTGAAATGGAATCCTGAGCGGTACAGCCCTTCTTAAAAACAAAAAAATAAATATAAATATCCAAAAATCATCTCAAGCCGAACGGTACTACCCAAGATTGAGTCGTTGCCCGAGACGGTTCAATTTCTCGGGGTGACAATGAATATGAATTAATTACTAAACAATCTAGAAAATGGTGTTCAAGCCAATTGTCTTTGACGGATTCTCAACTCACGATGACCAGCGGATTCTCGGTTAAAAGACCGGCGCTGGTGCCGCGTCATGCCATCACGTGTCAGTGCGAGACATGCGGGATTAATTCCCACGCCAGAGCGAGCGCCTGGGTACTAGTCATCGGCCGGTTCCAAGGCAGGGAGCTGGTGGCAGGTCATAACGTCCAGTGTCGGTCAGAGATATTGAACTTGGATATTAGTTACCAGCGAGCCCCGGTCCGTGCATTCATCTCCAGCAGGTAATCGGGTGATAAACCGACGCTGGTGCTGCGTCATAACATCCCGTGTCAGTGCGAGACATGGGGAAATGATACTTACGCCGGAGCGAGCGCCTGGGTACTAGTCATCGGCCGGTTCCCAGCCGAGGAGCCGGTGCCGGGTCATAACATCCCGTGTCGGTCAGAGATATTGAGCTTGGTATTAACAATCCGTCGTACCAAGTTGATTCAATAGGCTTGAGATTTGGTCGAGCTTTAAGTCATTCGTGTTGATTTTGATTAGTTTGAATAGCCCGACTGTTTTAGGCCCTAAGCTAATTGGCGCCGCACTGCCCGAGCAAAAGGTCCGTTCGTTCACCAAAGCCTATGAGTGTTCATCTCCCAGTGCCAGTGCGAGACATGGGGTATTAATACCCACGCCGGAGCGAGCTCCGGGGTAATGGCCAGTCGCCGGGTCCCAGCCGAGGAGCTGGTGCCGGGTTTACTGCATTCAGTGTCGAGCAATGACATTGAGTTTCAGATTTTTTTATCAGCGAGCCCCGGAGATACTTGTGACCAGCAGGTTCTCGGGTGAAAGACCGACGCTGGTGCCGCGTCACATCATCCCGTGTCACTGCAAGACATGGGAATCGTTACCTACGCCGAGCAAGAACCTGGGTACTGGTCATCCGCCAGGGTCAACTGAAGACCGGCGCTGGTGCTGCGTCACATCATCCCGTGTCAGGCAATGACATTGAATTTCAGTTTTTGCTACTAGCATCGCCTGGTGACCAGCAGGTTCTCGGGTGAAAAACCGACGCTCTTGCCTGATCAGAATACCGACAGTCAGGCTAAAATGTTGGGGTTGTGCTTAAGATGGAAGTTTACTTACCGACCATTAATTTCTATTTGAGCTTACTGAATACATACTGACAATTTTTAAGCCACGGACACCATTGCTAGTCATTGCCTGATTAAAAAGCCTAAGAGTACATTCGGCCCAGAAATGTTCATCTCCCAGTGCCTGTCCAAGAGGTAGATAACGTCGAGGTCCTGATGACCAGCAGAAAACTGAGCGCTGGTGGCTGGCTCGCAACTGAAATGTCATTCAAAGATGTGGGAATCGAAATCTACGCCGGAGCGAACACCAGGGCGCTGGCCAGCCGAGGAGCTGGTGCCAGGTTTATTGCATTCAGTGTCAGGCAATGACATTGAGTTTGATAATTTTCATACCAGCGAGGCCCAGGTGATACTCGTGACCAGCAGGTTCTCGGGTGATAAACCGGCGCTGGTGCCGGGACACATCATCCCGTGTCAGTGCAAGACATGGGAATCGACATCTGCGCCGGAAGAAATTCTTGGGTGCTGGTCATCCGCCGGTTCCCAGCCGAGGAGCTGGTGGAAAGTCATTAGTTCCAATGTCATTCAGAGAAATTGAGTTGAGCGACTGCACGAGCTCGAATCGTTGGTCACCAGCTGAATTCCACGAACGCTGGTCATGTCTAGTACCCCTTCCCTGTCATAGCGAGACAAAGTGTTAGGCTGAACAAATTCAAATTCGTGGATACGACTTTCATGATTGAACCATTGTTCATACCAACGTAAACACCCGCAGACCTGCCCTATTCGGAAAGCAATTCTGAAATCTATTAGCGAAAATTCGTCCCTTATTTGAAAAAACGTCGATTTATTTCATGCAGTATCAACCAATACCCCATTTGGGAAGGAGACAGGGTTTATGCATGAACAGGCGGATGTCCTTGACGTTCAAACAGACGAACTTGATGTTCTTACTGAGGACATTGAGGCTGATGTTCAGGTTAAAAAAGACGATATCCATGCAGATTTAAAATTGGGTTTGATCACCAAGAACCTAAAACGTAATGCAATGGAACTGAAGGCGGTCTATGCCGAAGCCGGTGAACTTATAGCCGAAATGGAAGACTTGGCTGACAAGTATTACCGAAAACCTCAGCTCGAACAGAACCATGTAATTATCAAAGACAATTCTTACAACCGTAGAAGCACGTTCGCCAATACAGGCCATGTACTGATTGGGACTAAGTATTACACCAAAGACAGAGACGGTTGGGAGATGGTGATGTGTTTTGAACTTCGAATGCGTGACATGAGCCGCTTAAACAAAACAACAAAAAAGAAGGCGTATCACTTTGATCCCGATAAGAAGATTCCGAATTCAGAGAAATACTATGAAATTCCTAAGTTCGCGACGAAGTACGAGAACAAGTCAGAGAACAAGATTCCCTACAAAGTGCTGACCCACCCTTTTTCCAAATCACAATGTAAAAAATACATGAGGGATTGGGAATTAAAGCTGTTCCTAGCATTTAAGAAAATCATCAGTCCACCCACACGACGTTACCTCGGATTAAGGGAGCGCTATAAAACGCTTCGAGAGGAACGACGCGTATTACTCAGCATTTTCATTGCAGATAGAGGGCTCCCACTAAGCAGGGAATACAACCGAAAAATAGGCGAGCTAGAAAAGGTCATCGCTGACCATTACCCAGAACTCATCAATCTCTAAGGAGAATCACCATGGCTGAATTTAAGCAAATGCGACGCCACATCCCCGTTTCAATCGTGTGTCGAAGCGAGACAATGTACCGCTACTTAGGTCAAAAAGGCGGTCAATTGGTTGGCGCAACACAACGAATTGCGACGCTGTACGAGTCCACCGAAGACAACGATGAAAACCGTGATGCGGTAGTGTCTATCTTTGAAACCAACTTTGAACATTTGGAAGAAGGTCAAGGTGAGTTTGCAAGACAGGCTGATGCAGTGAAGCGTAAATACCGCAAACAAAATCGCAATGTACCTTTTCCTGAAATCGAAGTACCAGATAACCACAAAGTCGTCATCGATGTGACCCACCCTGTCTTCCAACGTGTGTTGCAGGTCATTCGAAAGTTCGACAACTCGATGGCGGTCATGGAAGTACTTTGGATGGTAGGCGATGTCGACGAAGAACGTTACAAGTACGCGAAAATCAAACTCGCTTCTACGATGTCGCGCTTCTCTAACGACGTGTTCCGTATTACCAACCAACTTCGCTCGCTAGACACTGGTCGCGGCACAACACACCAACGCGTTAATCAACAAATCAATCAAAAGTTGAAACCAGTAGAGGTGGTTGAAGAGGTCACCGATGAGCAGCCAGATAACGTGTCGGCTCCATTGAATGAAGCTGAAACTGAGCAAGAAGCAGAACCGGTGGATATTCATGCTGGTGGCGCTGAGATATTAGGCGAAGACGAAGACCCACTGAGTGCGGAAGAAATTCAAACCGTAATAACTCAAAAATCCGATGAGTCACTACAGGAATCAGCTTAATGCGAATGTTTGATGGCGTCAGATCAAAATTAACTCAAAGTGCAATTATCGTAAAAGAGAAATTGCGCTTGAAAACTGGTGAGCTGCATGAGGAGTTCGCCAGTGAAACTATTTTGAAGCAGCAGCAGGAGATCACACGCTTGCAGAAAGAAGTCGCAAGCATGATCAAATACCCGCCGACGCCAGATGGTGTCCCTGTCTTAACGGAGGGGGACATTTTATTCGCTTATAGAGGCATTATTAAGGAAACCTTCCTTGCCGTAGGCATGCTCGAAGGTACAGATAAAAACCTGACGCCATGCTTTATGAACACGTACATGCACGCGATCCGTTCTGTGATTTCATTTTTCCACCTACTGCCTGCTAGTGAGTACCATCATCACAATGAAGTTGGCGGCCTACTTCGTCATTCATTAGATGTTGCCTTAATGACCTTAAGAATGTCGAAGGGCTCTCGGCCTTTGGCTATCGGATTCCAAGATGAGGAGATGCTACGAGAACCGCGATGGCGCTTTGCCGCATGGTTAACAGGTTTGTTGCATGATGCAGGGAAAGTCATTTCTGACATGAGGGTTTCGGGGAAAGAGCTGGATACTACCTGGAACCCACAAATTGAAACCATTTACGAATTCAGTGAAAGATACGGTATTGACCGCTACACCGTTAGCTGGAATCCACGCCGTGCTAATCATTACCATGAGAAGCTGTCAGTGCTGTTATTAGACAGAGTTCTGAGTGACACAGCAAAGCGCTGGTTATATCAATCTAACGATAACCTTTCAGGACCAATCATTGACGCGCTGCAGAATTATGCCCGTAAGGAAGGGTATATCGAGAAACCATTGCGCCGTGCCGATGCGCTCAGTGCCGAACGAGATCGTAGAACCCAATTCCACAAACTCATCGGACAGCGTAAAGCCGGTAAGAGTCACGGCATTATCTCGGCCATCCGTGATTTACGAAAAAACCGTTGGAACAAAGTCAATGAAATCGGTGCTCGCATGTATGTCATTGATGGGGAGGTATATCTCGATTACCGAAATGGCGTGCAAGACATCATCAGCCACATGAACGCCAATTCTAGCAACTCGGGTCACCTAGCCAGAATTGAATCCAACATTGGTATCGTGATTCAGGAGATGGAAGAGCTAGGTATTGTGGAGCCGATGCACGAAGAGTCAGACTTTGTGAGGCTCACATTTACAGCGAAGCAAGGGAAGATGCGACAAGTTGATATCGTTCGTATCAGTTATCCAGATTTGGTCTTCGAAGGTGAATTACGCCCACCTAACCTTAAAGACTGTTACATCGAATTTTCTAGCATGGGCGAACGCTTAACAATCGACGCCAAAGGCAGCTTGGATTATACCGAGCCAAAAGATAACCCATTTCAGACCCTTTATAACTTGGACCCAGAGCAAGGCTCCCAAGTGAATCGTAATAAGGCTCGTTCGTTGAATTTGCCGGGGCTACCAAAACCACCTGAAGAACTCATGCAAGCTGCTGAAAATCAATCACCGACAACGACCCCGCAGCAGATCAATGCACCAGCACCGGCCAACACGAGCAACGATGGGAAGCCAGCAACAGCGACACCTGCTCAAAACAACGTACCTGCGCAGAAACCAGCACCCAAACCACAAGCAACGAAAAAGCCAGCAACGAAAACGCCAGCAACGAAAAAAGCAGCGACTAAGACGAACACCACAAAGGCAAACTCACCGTCAAAGACAAGGGGGCCAACAATCGTGTTCGAAAATGAAACAAATCAGTCGGTGGAAGAAAACAATGCGGCACCTAGTGTATGGGATGGCATGAACATCAACGCAGCTGACGACAAACCGGTTCAGGCACCGTCGTCCAAACCTCTAGCCACCGCAGCTAAAGGGCGTAAGTCCCAAACACAGAAAGCACCGCAAAGAGCTTCCGCTTTAAAAAATGTGTCTGATAAAGACCTAAGAACCTTGTGTTATGTGATGGCATGGGCGCTATCCAATGGTAGGACCGATGGTGATTCCATTGTCAGCTACAGCTCAAGAAATGCGATCTACGCGCACAAAACGTGGGTTCTTTGTCTTGTAGAGATGACCAACATGGAAATGAATACAATGGCCTTTTTTGACCGCTTCGGAGATGACATAGAGCCAGGGAAAGTATTGGGCATTGACGCGACAGAGCACATCAAGTTGGACAGCAGTTGCGTCAAAGCCTTCGCAGAGCTGTTCGGTGTGGGCGAAAAGCTGTTCTTAGATCAAATTAAAAATTTCAATGACTATGGTAGGCCGGAGCGTATGGATAACCTCGATTTCTTTGCAGGAAAGCTCACCATTAACAGCGAGCAAGAGAAGTTAATTTTAGATTCAAACCTCGCCAAAGAATTGAACTTAATTGCTAATGGAGTCGCTTCTGATGTTTAAGTCAAAGACAAAACCCCTGTATGACGATATTCAAGACTACTTCCGTGAAGTGTTTGAGATACAACAAGCTCGCGCATGGCTGGCTTCGGGTGCTTTTTTCAGTGTCGCTGGTGGATATCAAGCATTGTACAACCTATTCACTGAGACACCGGCTCCCGATACGGTGATGCTGACAGGCCTAGGTATGGCCACCAGCTTTGTCATGGCCGCAAAACGATCTTCTGAAGCATGGCCAATTCTAAAGATGCAAGCTCGATTGTGTTCAAACAAACTGGATATAGAGTCTTTGGAAGACACTCGAAAGAAGGCAGAAAAATACAAAGACCGCATGTACTTAGGGACCGGCTTTAATTGGGGGCCTGAGCACGCCATCAATATGTATAAAATCAACGCCCTCCCTTCTGCACGCCGCGACCAAAAAGTGCCTTTATATTTAAGGAAGTTTATCCCCTATAACCCTGATCTGAACGAAGCATTAGGTGGGGAGCCATTCCTCATGGCCTTGGGCAACGAGAAAGCTGTGACTGTGCATTATGATGTAGGCCGCGCACACACAATCATCTACGGCGTTCCGGGCTCTGGCAAAACAACGTTGTTAAAGTTAATCGCATTAAACAAACTGTGGTCAAAGCGAAAATGCTTGCTCATCATCATCGACCCAAAAAATACGCCGGAAATGCGAAATGGGTTGAAAGCAGAGATGGTTCGTCAGGGTAAAGGGGACCAGTTCTACTATTTTGCCCCCGCACGGCCATCAGAGTCTGTCGTTGTTGATTGCCTAGCCAACTATAACCGAACATCGGAACTGGCAACCCGTGTCGTTGAATGTATTCCAACGGGCGGCTCTTCTGGGGAAGTATTTAAACAATTCTGTTGGGAACGTGTAAACCAAATTACTCAGGCAGCGGAATACATCGGTGAACGACTCACACTTCGTACCCTTCATTACTACCTGCGTGAAGGTCTAGTTCGTCTGGTAGAGAAAACGTGTGAAACGTACTTCAGTCAAGAAATAGGTGTGGACTGGAAAGCACAAATGAACGGTCGCATCAAGGCCATGGGCTCGCAAGACTGGCTTGAAAATATGATCATGTATTATTCCGATGTCATGGCCAAAGACAAACCTTGCTCTCAACTTTCAGGGATCATTGACGCCTTCCATAAAAAGTCATCTGAAGTGAGCACCAAAACTGGCTCATTGAATGCAATTCTGGAACAACTTTGTTCGGCGCCTCTAGATACTTTGTTGTCCCCTGATTTAAATAATTTGTCGGACAACCAACCGAACGTCGTCAATTTACGCGAGTTATCAAACACAGGTGGAGTGCTGTACTGCGCCACAGACGGTTTAACAGACCCAGTGATTTCAGGCACCTTATCGAAGCTTGTGTCGGCAGCTGCAGCGGCATCGTCAGCTGAACGTTATAACTTTGGTACAGGAGAAGAGCCAGAGGTTTGCTTTATGGTTGATGAAGCCCATAACGCGCTTAATGATCCAATCCTGAATTTACTCGCCGTCGGTCGTCAATCCAAATACGAACTGTACTTAAGTACCCAGTCCATGCCCGACATCGTAGAAAAAACCTCGCAAGCGACCGCCGATAGGATAACCGAGCTGTGTGCCAATACCATCGCCATGCGATGTGAAGGCAAAGTAACTCGTGAATATGTATCAGAAAAGATGGGGGCTGCCGATCTAAGAAAGCATCAAAAGATGATTTCAAACAGCGCCTCAACACAAGATTCCGTCTCTTCATTCAATTCAGGTTCTGGTGTACGTGAGTCATCAGAAGAGCGCAGTTTATTTCCACCGTTCATGGTATCGGCCTTACCCAATTTGCAAGCTATATGCAGCTTCTCAAATGGAAATAAAACCCTACTCCGCCTGCCTGTAGAGCCACGTTAAGGAAATATTATGAAAGTATCGACCAAATTCAAAAAAATTACTGCCAGCGTTTATCTGAATCGAACGATCGATAAAGAGTTGAGCGAGCGATTGAATTATCAAGCGTTTATTTGGCCGTCTCTTGGTGAGGTTCAAATGCGAGTAGTGAGGTTATTCGGTGACGTTGTGCCAGCTTCTTTCAATGAAGGAGAAGAAGAACTCTTACTTGACGTGGTATTGCGAGAGATGGCCGATACATGGGATGAGCATTATGAAACACACGGCAAGGAAGTCGCCTTCAAGCACATCTTTTTGAAAGTGTTTGACCGAACCTCAGAACTGTTCAAAGTCATGGTCACATCAGAAGACACAAAGGCAGGCTGCGACCTAATCTGGGACCCGATTCGCTGTTCATTTTCAGACTTTGCTACGTCCAGCCGCGTATGTTGCATGGAAGTCATTGACAGAAAACTAACCTCAGAGAGCGAGAAACATTGTCGCCAACTGAGCCTGTTACTGCTCCCTCAACTCTTCGGTCGTCCTGAACTCAATACAATGGGTATCGCACCCTACGCCTTCGAAGATCCTCGCTCGGTGAATTTGTTAGACCTGTTACTCAAACCTGAAAAGATATTGGAGGCTGCTCATGGCGCATGATACCCAATCTTTTATCGACGAAGGTAACAAAGCCCTACTCGGTGATGGTGTCTCGATACTAAACCCGTGGGTAAGACTGGGGTTTATGATCTGGTTCTTTTCTTTGTTGTATTGCTGGTTTGGTATGTCAGCGGAGCAATTTAGAGCCGACGTCATCGATGAGGTGTCCATTGTTCAGTCGACAATGACCGAAGAGCAATCAGAAATAGTGTTCGACCGTGTAAACGGTCAATACCAGACGACGATGGTCGATACGGGCATCTCCAATGTCATTGATAGATTTTATATCAAACCTGAAAAAACAAATGGGTCCGGGGTCTTTATTGCAGGCATATCAGAGCGGCTGGTGGATAACACAAAGATGTGGTGGTATCGCAGCATACTTCGACTGAACGTACTCATGGAATGGCTTCTTTTAGGCGGGGTGCTTATCTTCGCGTTCATGAGTGATTCTTACTACGAATATCGTAAGCGAATCTACGCCTTTACACAGCACAACGTGAAAATAGCGGCAATGGCCTTTCGCATGATATTCATCATTCTCTTTTCACTATGGGTCTTCCTTGTTGTCCCCATCATTGATGGCGGATTCTGGCGATATTTACCCCTATTTTTCATTGGTTTATGCATCCTATTAACCACCACGATCATGCGTGAATTCCAACGCTTTTAAACAGACATAGGTAATCAATAACATGCGGATATTTAAAAAGAAGAATCAAGAACCAAAGTCATTGAGAGAAAACCTCAAAGAGTTTACGCAGCGATACCGGTCTATTCACAACCTAAATCGGATTAAGGTTGGTTTCATTGTTTTTGGTGTGTTGTTCGCGGTCGGTCAAACCATATACCGAAGTCACTATTTCAACATGCCGGTTCCGCACATAGCGCTCATACAACTGGAGGGAGCCGTAGAGAGAGGCAGTCCGACAGCTGATGGAACTATCCTGTCAGAAAGCATAAGAAAAGCCATGAAAGATCCATTGGCTCATGCCATTTTGATTGAAGCGAACTCACCAGGTGGCAGCCCAGTGCAGGCCGAGATATTACATAGGACTTTAATGTCCATGAGAGAAACTACCAATAAGCCGGTCTATTTTTCGATAGGTGAAATGTGTGCGTCGGCTTGTTTATACATCAGCTCTTCCGCTGACAAGGTGTATGCACATAGAAATTCATTGATTGGCAGTGTCGGGGTACGAATGGATACATGGGGGTTCGACAAACTCATTGAACAAGTTCAAGTTCAAAGACGAACGTACACGGCGGGTAGAAACAAAGCGCTTTTGGACCCATTTTTACCTGAAAACCCAGAAGCAACAAAGCACATTGAGACGCATGTCCTCCAGCCGCTGTTCGAAGAATTTAAAGATGCCTTGATTGAAGGTAGAGGCGAGAAATTGATGACGGATAACCCGGACATCTTTACCGGTTACATCTGGACCGGGGCTGAAGCTGTCGATATAGGCTTTGCAGACGAAGTGAAAACGCATTTCGAGATCCGTGAAGGACTAAGAGATGAATACAAAGTCACGGACATACAGAACTACACCAAAGCTAAATTCAGCATGATGAAGATTCTGAGCTCGGACTTTTGGGCAGAAGTTCTGGTTAAAACCGCCATCAAGCTGCGTGCAGATACCGAGCTGGAATTGAAATAGACGTCATGCAGGTTAAGAGCTGGCACTTGTCAGGGAAAGTGACATCAGGATTGCTTCTGTGATGTCACTCTCCCTGAATATCAAGTGAAATGGATGACATGATTGCGAAGAGCGTGCTTTCAATGTCGTTCAAAGACAATATTCACGCAGGTGGTGGAGTGATGGCAAAGGAGCCTACCCCTGTATGCGATAACATAAAATGTTATTGTTGAGTAATATTTGAGCAGGGTAACTGAAGTATCTTCATATACTGGATGCGTTTCAGTTCGTGGAGTACCAACAAGCACGTAATCGAAGGGTGTGATGTATGTTGTGTTTCTTTTATTCGCAATGGCAAATGCTACAAAGATTGATCTTGTGCCAATAAATGTGACCGGATTCAAAACAACGAATGATTTGAGTCAATGAAATCATCAACTTGGCTAGAGCAATTGCTTAAGCCATTGATATCTCTATAAACAAAAGCACTCACTCGTTAGATAGCTGCAAGCCCTTTAATTACACGGGATTATGCATATAATCCGGTAAGACGTTTATTAAAGATGCCTATTTGCCAATAGCAGATCCCTTAATTACTATATTCAAAACTATTAGAAAATTATCACTCCAATCTTATTGCAGTTAGGTGGCTTATGAGTAACAAAAAACAGGGACGTGACAACAAAGCAAGCACTGATGAACTCAATTTGACGCATCTGCTTCCTACACCTAACGGTAATGATGTTCGCGACGAAGTAAATGCGATTTTCCACAAAATGTCATGTTCTGAGCATGAAACCAATAAATTTGACGCTGAATGCTGCAAGAAGGTAGCGGATAAATTGACGCACCTCTATGCGTCAAGAGGGATCATTAGCGGTGACTTAACTGAGCATCATAAGCAAATCGTGGATTTTTCTCCTGAAGTGGAGCTGCAGCGCTATTTAGAAGGCCAAGCAGAAGATGAGCTTTTATGTAGCGCTCAGTGCCAATCATCAAACCACCAGCCGAATGCCTCACCGCCTGAGTACCCAATTGACACACTCAATGATCGGATTCTTGCGATTGTTGCAGAAGGTAAATACCTAGAAAGTCGCATGAAAGAACTCGGCGCAAAGGGTGGTGGTATTAGTACGATGAAGCGTTCGATTAAATACAAGTTACCCGATTGGGTTCTTAAGCATTGTGATGTGATTAGCGAGATCCACTTCAAGGCACTCCATAGACTGGATTACAATGTCAGTCGACAAGAGACAGAATCTTTCTTGGAAGCGTGTTCGCAGTTAAGAGCAGGGTTCTTTTGCGTAGACGATAACCGAGATGAGCAATAACCATGATCTGATGAGACTGTTCATCGTCAGCGCATGTAAATACCCATCCCCTATCTTCGTTAATCTAAGAGCGCGTTAACTCACTCAGGTCGTATTCAAAGTTCAGAGCCGAGTGGTGTAGGACACTGGCCGTTGTCTCTGCGCGAAGACTGGCCACAAATAAAGTTACGTTGTGTGCAACTTCTGCTTTATTCTCGACATTATAAGACCGTGATGTTCTCTTCCGCTTCGACGTCCTTACTCCAAATTCATCAGATGTAAACTCAGTCCAAGATACGTCGAATACTGGGTATGGCTTTCCTCTACTGACTCGTTGTGTTTCTCTCACTGACACTTGGCACCCATACTTAAGCTTCTTTACCCATCGTGGGTACGCGAGAATTAATGCAGCTCGCATGTCTCCATAAATATACGCGAGTTGCGCTTTAACGTATGTTTCTGCACTGGCTTTAGGGGATTGATAACGAGAGGTAGAGAAATACTCACTGTCAGTGGCCTTTTCAGACCAAACAGTCGGGATCTGAATAAAGTAAGATCCCGCCCGTTTACTGCATGGAAATACATAGCTATTCATGGGTTGAAATTGTCCATCCTTGGTCAAATAACAGTCGTAATATGGAGAAATGGATGTTCTTCTATCTAGTTGTATAAGTTTTCGATCTGTTGCACATCAAAGAAGATGCTTTGATACTTTTTCCATTTTGAGTCGACGTGCTCTTGCCACGGAAAGCGGCCATTTGGGTCGGGTAAAACCAGTTGAAACATCGGAATTTGCTTGTCGGTCATGTCCAGCGTGGTTTCAGCAACGGTGAACGTACCATCATGCATATGCTCTTGAGATACTTTAACCAATGCAACCGGCACATTGAATACCTCTTCAACATAAGTGATAGGTTCATCTAACTCAATCACGCGTTCTTTGATGTGTTGAGCAAAATGGTTTCCGAAGAAGTGCATTTGTTCTGGACTTAAGCCGGTAATGGCGATCTCGAATGCGTTATCTGTACTGACCGACACGCCAACGGAGTACACATACTCTTCACCCTTTGGGCTTGCCGTCATAATGAACGTTGCCTCACCGTCTTTTAATGATGCTACAACTGAATCCATAACATTTAAACGTTCCATAATCATCTCTCTCATTGTGGGGATGGGAGTATTATGTAAGTCCGTTTCTTCGTATCCCCCCGATAGTTGAATCGTCCGATAGTTCAAAAGGGTTCAGTGGGTAAACGGGGGGTAAAATAGAAACCCGTTCAAGTCAAAAAGCAATGAAACATGACTCATTAGATTTCACCGTTGCACAATTTACTTGAATGAAGATTCCAAATGAAAATGTAATAAAGTCTCCATTATGAGAATCAATCCAAAACATACCAAATTTTGTTGAAGAATTCAGGGGATCTTGGTAAACAGATATTAATGCAATTGAGTGCATCATCATTTGCCACTTAGCAAGGCGTTAATAATTGATAGAATGGTTTTGTTTCGAGTTAACGGAAACTTTAATGGTTTAGTATATTGTTACCTTTATTCAAAATTTTATACTAAGTCTTAAAATTCTTTCCGTTAATTGACATATTGTACCACACTCATCTGCATACTGTTTTACATGGACGGACACTGTACGACAGTAGCAACAAGTCCAAAAACTAAAAAATGCTATAATTTGATAACAAAAATACTAATAAGAGCACTCACATTTTTATAGCGAATGTGGTTGTTTTAAAGCCTTGTTTTACCGAAGGTTTTAAGAAAAGAAAAAACTAACTACGTCAAACGTTGCAAACAGTAGATATATCAAAAGTAAAGGAGTGTACGTCTACGCATTTCCTAAACATTTATAGCCATTCGAAAGTTTGGTTTAACTAAAGATAAGAATACTAAGTTAATATTATGCAACTACATCATACGCACGAGTTAAACACCACATCGAATCCATTTGAAACATTTGATGAAAACATCATTATGTTTTTGGAACATTATCAGATCCTCGATTTCAGTTTTGAGTCGTTGAAATCCTTTTTGAAAGCAGAGTATTGTGCGGCAAAGAAAACCGCTTCTTTAAACTTAACGTATCAAGAATGGGCGTCAAAGAACGACGAATATGTGTCGACCGTTTCTTCTTACTTCATTTATAAAAATTGGTTAATGAAATACGCGCCAACGGAATCTAACCAATTGGTCACGCTGCATTGACTGAACGCGTAAAAGCCCAAACATCTCACCGATATTTGGGCTTTTTCTTTGCCTGTCCCTACCCGATTTCATGTCATATACATGGTTTCTTTCTAACCCTCCGGTGATTCCATATTAAAACAGACCTTTCTTTGTTTTCTTGAAATGACATCGATCTGCTGAATGACGACGCTGGCCGGAAGCGCAGGTTTTCCCCCTACATACTCAAGATGCTGTAACTTCAAAAGCAATTGAATTAAAAATGCCTTGCATAACAGTTCAGATATCTCTTCGACACACACCGTTAAGTGGTCCAAAGGGCTCGATTTATCGAGGTGATCAAAGTATTCATTTTCGATGAACGACAGGGTGACAGCCCCAGAACCCACACAAGGTTCATATAACGATATTGCCCCACTATCTTCATTCATACCTGCGCGATTCAAGCCAGCTAAGAGCTTTGCCAGCGCGATTGGTGTTGGGAAAAAATCGTTGGTGTGCGCCAAGCTGGAGTATTTGGATAACAAGTCCCCAAGAACATCCGTCTCGCCTTCTTCTATGGCCAACTTGCATATCAAGTGCGTCATCAGCTGACAATCCTTCTGGATATCAGGGACGGACAACTGTTCAATAACCGTCTCGCTCGGTGGGTACATCTCGGTATGTAAGAAACACCAATAGTCGATGAACATATCGAGAAATGAATGGGTCCCAAATTGATACCGCATACTTTCAATGACATTATTCAATTGGTTCTTCAGATCCTTACTCATGCGGTTCTCTCCCAATATTTCATCGTATTTGGGTCAACGCACAGCGCCATGTCTAGCCACTCTCCAAGCGCATCATCGCAATAAAAACGAAAACTGAATGCACAAGACTGCTGCTCTAAGTTGCCACGAATGTCGGTAAACCCTTCACTCGACACCGACACCTTGAGGTGTCTGGAATCTTCAGAGAAACTAAGTTGGTACTTATCCATATACGCTAACAGTGCAAACGGATCATCGAACTGGCCATGTATCGCGAAGAACCTCCCTTGTGTCTCGACTAACTGTTGAGTCATTCGCTTCACAGCTTCAAGGTTATCGATAGGGATGACACGACCGTTGTCCAACGACACGTTGTGATTGATGACAAACCGAGGTGGCTTGCCATCGATGCTCATGTAAATTGCACGACTTCGGTAGCTCTGTTTCGACAATGAGGTACGCAAGACCCCATGACTAATGCTGCTAAACAAAATAATGCTCATAAATCACCTCGGCTTTATTCGGGCTCATACCCGTATTCGTCGAGACACAGACCACCAGCGTCATTGAGCCTCACTGAAACACCTTGAATGCCAGTGTTGTAAACAATGGATTCCTCTGTACTCCCGTTCGCCAGTGACTGGTCGATGAATTCCTTAAGCTCACCGAGCGTTAATAGATCTTGGGTCTGTGGAGTCGCGTCGATATCTTGCATTTGAATTGTGTCTGTCATGGTCATCACCTTAGTGTTGGTTGTGATACTGGATGTGGAATGAAACGAATTGGCAGTGAACAAGCGGTTAAACGTCCCGCAGTTACCAATCGAAAGTCTCAAACAAAGGGATTTGATTGGCGTCTCGGTCGAATTCAATTAAGCCGATGTGGTTGAACGTTGCCCAAGCCATGATTTGATTAAATGTGTCACTCATACCATCCATCGTATTGAGGGTTAGACCTTCACTGCTCATTGAGTCATCGGGGTCAGCGGCTTGCAGCTTAATAAAGTAGCCATACTCTCGCTCTAGAACGTGTGTGTGGGTGTTACTGTGTTGTTGAACCAAAACGCTCAAGCGTTCGGAGTCATCTTTCGTAAGATGGCTAGTCGATAATGCCAGTGAGAGATAGAGTTCCATGCTGCTTGTTTCAGCGAACTTTTGGATATCGGTTTGGATAGAGTTAATCATCGTCAATCTCCAAGTGATGTGGGTACATAAGGTATGGCCCATCATAGGGAGAGCTGAATGCCACTCCCCCCGAACTGGCTGGCAGGGCAATCATGACAATGGATAGTGAATGAAACGGGGGAGAGATAATTAACGAAGTTGATTTAATGGCAATACGAATGAATAAGGCTATTTATGGTGCCAACTGTTTCCCCACATAATTTCTGCTCGGTTCATTTCTCCCCCCGTTTCCGCCTGGTGCTGATTTGCTCCCCCCAATTTGCTCGCGTAGTTTGATAGGACATCCACAAAAAAAGGAACTCATTATGGGAATCGCAATCTTTACTCGTCAGCAAGTGGAAGAACTTGTCCAATTCTGTAAGAAGCACAATAAAACCCAGTTTTTCCTTGCCAAAGACCAAGGCTTGTACATTGGTCAAACCGTTGGCAGTCAAAAAAACAATGACTTTGAGAACAACATTCAATATGCCAACGGGTGTGATCCTAAGTTGGATGATGATGAGTGGTGGGATAATTCAAGGGACATCGCAGGTGGCGACGATTTTGGCGAACACCTCCCTTTAGGCACGATTGAGAAGACCTTAGCTGACAACTCTTGGAAGAATCTTAAAGTGAAAATCACTGAAACCGAACTGACGTTCATCGTCTAGTAAAGAGTGGCAGTGTTGAAGTATTTTGACATACGGCGTTGTGAGCACAGCGATTGATTTATTTATAGTGGGGTCGCACTACCCGCACATGCGTTCCCACTATAAATATCGCTTTTTCACGATCGATTAGAACTCAGGGCTGCGTTCAGGATTTGCAATGTGACCCCTACCTCTTGCCTCCCGCAAAACCGCCTACGGCCATAGCCAGTTGACAGTACGGCTTTAAGAATGAGTACACCACACTGAGTAGTGCAGATACTGAACTATGACCCTCACCTCCCCCCTAAAATCGCACAAGCCATTATCCAATCCCCAGCGAACAAAGAAATGGGGGGATAGCTCACTATGGCGAGCTAAATTATTCATTCAGCAGCTGACTGTGCTCAATATCAGCCGAATAATAATGTCCAACTAGGAGGTCAACCATGGGAACCCTAATGAACAACAACCAGATAACAAAAAGTATGGGTAAAGCCTTTGGGTTATTAAAGGGAGAAGTGGTACTTGATTCATTTGCGGGAGGCGGAGGTGCCAGTACCGGTATCGAACAAGCGTTAGAGTGCTCAGTCGACATCGCGATTAATCACAATTTGGACGCGATCAACATGCACAAAATGAACCATCCCAACGCGCAGCATTACTGTGAAAACATCTGGGATGTTGACCCTGAAGAAGCCTTACTTCGCAGTGGAGGTGATTCTATCGGATTGGCTTGGTGGTCACCCGATTGCACCCATTTCTCGATTGCGAAAGGAGGTACGCCCGTCAAGCAAGCAATACGTGGGTTAGCTTGGGTTGTCATCAAGTGGGCGCTACGGGTCCCAATTCGCGCTAACTTTCTTGAGAACGTTAAAGAATTCAGCACTTGGGGTCCCTTATTACAAGATGAGCACGGCGACTGGCGACCAGATCCTGATCGTAAGGGAGAGACATTCAGAGATTTCACCAAAGCGCTGACGGTAGGGTTATCCCCTCGTGACCCGTCGTGGAAAGAATGCGTACTTGCTTGTGGGATTCAATACGACATTAAGCAGAAGCTCAAACTGTTCAAAGGGCTCCAGTACGATGTTGATTTCCGTGAACTAGTGGCAAGTGACTACGGCGTACCAACGATTAGAAAGCGTTTGTTTATGGTCATGAGAAATGACGGACAACCGATTGAATGGCCAGAAGTCAGTCACGGTGATCCAGCAATCAATAATCAATTAGCCCCACAAAAGGTTGCTGCCGACGTGATTGATTGGACTATCCCTGTAAAATCCATATTCAATCGTAAAAAGCCATTGGTAGAGAAAACCATGGCTCGTATCGCCAAGGGGTTACAAGAATTCGTTTTTGATTCTGATGCGCCTTATATCGTCGAGCACAAAAACCAACGACCATTCATTACCGAACACGCCAATGCGAGCAGTCAACGCAATATGCCAATCGATGAGCCGTTAAGAACCATTTGCGCTCAGGTGAAAGGGGGGCATTTTGCTGTTGTGTCAGCAGATTTAGAGCAAGCATTCCCCAATGAGCAAAATAATGACTCGCCATCGGTCAAGGACAACAACCAAGAGTTGTTAGCGTTCATGGCCAAACATTTTTCAGGATGTTCTGGTGCCGATATCAATGATCCGTTAGCGACGATCACAGGCGTCGACCACAACGCATTAGTGACAGCGAACGTCGAAAAATCGATTATTCCCACCTATGAAGAATGGATTCAATCTACTGAAAGATGGGGAGGGACACGCGCTGAATATGAACGCCTGTTTGGTCAAGACGTGGACACAGTTACTACCAGTCACGTTATTAAGATGAGAGGCACCAATCTTGGGCATACAGTGAGTGAACCGGCTCATACAGTGAGCGCTGGTGGCAATCACTTAGGGATCGTCAACAGCTTTCTCATTAAGTATTTTGGTTCTAATTTCGGCACTGACATCACTACGCCAGTTCACACGTTAACCACCAAAGAGCGCTTTGGGCTCGTTGTCGTGCGGGGCGAAGTGATGGTTAAGATGCACGGTGCTATCTATCGAGTGATCGATATCGGTATGAGAATGCTAGAGCCCCATGAACTCTTCTTGGCTCAAGGCTTTCCAAAAGACTATCAATTTCAATTTGACCAAAATGGAAAGAAAATCAGCAAAGCCAAACAGGTCGCACGCTGTGGTAATTCTGTTTGTCCTCCCGTGGCAAAAGCATTGGTTTCGGCCAATATCAAGCACATACCGATGAACTACGCTTTACCAATAGCCGCTTAATACCGTCGTCTCCAGTACCCATGAACTAGCGGCCTAGTTGGTCGCTAGTCACCGAAAGCCAAAACAATGTAACACCATCACGGACATACGGAGTTCACATGGCAACACAGCTTCAATGCGAAATCAAAATCTCGACAAGCTTAATGGCCGTTTCAGTGGTATCTGTCCACTACGATAACAATCAATTTCTCGGACTCATCGATCAAGACGGAGATATTTTGGGTATGCCATTCAACAGCCGACCTTACAAGCCAGTCAATCCATACAGTGAATCACATAGCAAACCACGTATCGGTGAGCCCTACATCGGTTACGCCGCCAAGCAACGTTACGATGGCACCTACGATATCCTATCCGAGCCCAAACCCGTTTCAAGATCCTGGGAGGACATCGAGGATGCACAAGTCACCGAACTTTACTGCAAATAAAGGCAGGAATCTCTGCGGCTAATTGAAATTTCACCGAGCCCTTCTTGTTATAAATGGATATCGTCAGAAATTGGAGACATCACAATGCTAAAGAAAATTACGAGCTTTACCCTAAAATCAGTGCTCGCGTTCTCTGTAACGATAATCCTCGTATCATTCGGTCAATTAGGTCAACTCATGGCGAGTAAAACCCACCTTGAAATGTCAGTCATTGAAAATTGGATCACCTCTCACCCAGCTGATATCGTGCTGGTGGCCGAGTATCGAGAGAATTGCTTAAATCATGGCAAACAGGTTACCAGAGATAACCTCGAACAATCCTTAGCAGCGGCCAAACTAGAAGATTTCCTTGTCACCAAAGAGCGCTGTGCGAAATCGATGGGTTTAGAAGAGCTGCATAACAACATTGAAGTCGCCGTCCAACAAATCGAGTCGTATGCTTGGCCATTGTCATTGCTGGACGACTCACTAACGAACTAGCGATAAGGAACTTGCCATGTTACATACACAAACAAGCCCAACTGCGGCACAACTAAAACATATCATTGCAAAAGCCGAACAAGACAAAGCGTATCGATTAAAAACGGCAGCGTTTAAAGAGTGGCAGCACAAACTCCACCCAAATGACCAACTCCCCCGAGGTGCCTTCTTTAAGAACAAACGTGCGGGAAAGCCCATCGTTATCATGGACGAATTTCATTGGTACTTTTAAAGACCAGCACATCCATTCCCGTATGACCCAACAGCCGCTCTCAGTACCACAAACCAAACACAGAACGCTTAAACCTAAGCCACATTGGGAACACGAGCGCGAATACTATTCAGATGATAGAGGAAAGGTATGACAACTTCACTTGAAGCAATGCAAAGAAACGGTGTTGTCATGGAAAGACAGTGAGGGAACGTAATCAAGCGGAAATAGCAGGTCAAAATATGCACAGTTTATGCAATTGGATATCTTACACACCGAATTGGTTAAAAAATACACGGGGGTTATACCCCCAAATCCTCTGAATGACAATCAAATGAATGGATATAGTTGCATAATAATTCACTCTAAAAAGCCCTGTCACCAACAATCAACCTAGAAAATATTGTCGATACGCCGTCGAGCGTCGGAACCACATCATCTCTACGCCAACAAAGCGACTCAGTTCACCATAAGCCTGTTTCATTTCACTCATCAAATCTGATGTTATTTCAAAGAGTTTGTAATAGATAACTTCATACTTTCGCTCGTTAAGTTTAGCCAATACTTGATAGGTAGGGTCTACATAGTCGCCATCAGCCAGTTTGAGCCAGCAGTGTTCTATCGGTAGCCAAGTGCCGCCACAATTCACCATCGCAACCCCGTAAACCACACAGTCTGCATTCAGTAAATTCAAAGCCAGAGCGCTGTTGTCATAGCAAAACGACGGAATTGTTACTTGCTCTATGACGGCCAATTTGTCATCAGGAAGGTCAGTCACCGTGACCCCCTCCATGTGGTCAGGATTAACGCAGATCATTTTCGCCATTTCTGGACTCGCTTGAATACTCATACTATGCCCACCACGGTTTGTTGCAGGCCCAAACAATGGTTGCTCCCGCTTCATATTTGCATTGCTCTGCAAAGTCATGAGCCTCTTCTGAATGACCAAAGCTTTCATCGGTATCAATACCGAACACATCTGCCGCATGACCGTTCAGTCTTACGCCGAAGCCTGTGAACTGATTGGCTTTATCAAGGACTTCATAAATCGTTGCTGTGTTTTCTTCTGTATTCGTTGCTGTATTAATTGACATGATATGAACCTGTTATTGGTTGAGGACAGGTTCATTATGCGTAATGAAATATGCCTTCCCCCCAGAACGAGACGATGGCCAGCAATTTAGGGTTTCAGAGGCATTTACGGGGGGAGTTGGGGGGAGTGAGCGTTGTTAGCATGCCGAGTTTAGAGAGCGCAGTGCCATCTCACACAGACAGTATCACCTCAGTGACAATCAATGACATCAATCTAACAGGTCATGATCTTGTAATGCCCCATTGTCCCTCTTAGAAATTCTTTTGATACCCTCTTAATGTGCTCGATATCCGAGTCGTTGAGTTCCGGGTAGTAGTTGACAACCAAGGCACGCACCGCCGCATCACGACTGACATGGATACCCAAATCTCTTTCAATGACATTCACAAACTCAGGTTTACCTGAACCGCGAATACCTTGATCACGCTTCCGGCACGTCTTGAAGATAGCCCACTCTTTCTTGCTCATCGTAAAGCCCTTATATTCTGGATGCGCTCTGTATTAACGCGACGCGACCTTGACCACCAAATCAATGAATGGGGGTTAACGTCATACTGAAATCAGGTGCCACCCATTGCTTGAAGTCACCGGAATGAACAACAAGTTGAAGCTTATAGCCAGTACAATTGAGCTCTTTTTTAGCAAGCCTCACTAGAGCTAGACCTGTTTTGTCCGTTTTAAATTCAACGGTCTTTGATGTGAATGCCGAGTGCAGTTCCGCTTTAAATGTTTGCATTAAATATCTCGCTCTGTTCGTTAGATATCTCCAGTATCCACCCCCTTACTTCCCTCGCCCCCCATTTGGGGTTTGGAGTGATATATGCCCTACACACATTGATCGAAAGGGGGGAAAAATAGTGTGCAGCCATAGAATAAAAGTTCAGGTACATAAACCGTCATTCAAAAACAGGGAGAAGAGCATGAGCCAAACCATTACCGTGTATTCATCGAACTACCATCACGGAAGCAAGTCTGATGGCGTATCGAGCAAAGATCTGGAACCGTACATCTCCAACAATTACGCCGACGCTTTGGGTTACATATTCGATTACGTGAAACAGCGCATCATCCATTCTTGCCCGGACCTCTTTGTTGAAGAGCAGCTTGAACGTCCGTCGATGAACTGCGATGAGCTAAAAGTAATGCTCGACGAAGCGAGCCAAGATCAGCAGGAGAACTATTGTGATTGGTATTTTGAAATGGAGAATGAAAGCCTGACCACGGCTTCGTATTGCATCAAAGAGCATTCTATTTCGTTGTCGTGATGACGGATGGGGGCGTCCACCAGCAAATACGTATTGAGCCAATGTCCGTCTTAGACGGTGAGCCCCCCTTTCTGAATGTAGATCTTTTATACACATCAAAGTGACTGCATTCGGTAATTAATATTCCTAATTTGGGTCACTAATTGCTAATAGTAATTGTCCGGTAATGTATAAAAGATTGGCAACGATAAGATATAGCTTTGTACTTGTAAAAAATTCTCTTCTCGTTGCATTGTTGCTTTTTGAACATCGAAAAAAGTCTATTAGGATTTACTCTATGAAGAACCAATTTGTTAACAAAAAACTCGCTGTAAACCTATACCTTCCAGCTCTACTAGCCATCATCGTCTTTTTTTCTTTCTTAGGAGGTATCAAGTGGATGGGTAAAGGACTGTCTGATATCAGTGACAAATACATTGAACAAGTTGACACCTTGATTAATCAAAGCAGTAAATCGAACACAGACGAACGATTGTACGCTCAAAAATTTTCACCAGCGTTAGATTCCTTCGAACGAAAAATATATACGATAGAAACAAAAAAAGGGGTATATCATACTATCTACAACAGTGAATTGATCGTACCTCTTGGGGCAAAGGTCTTCGTCATGCACCCAATCACAAAGGACACTGAACTTTATACCCACCTGAATCTGGACAGATTTGCGGCCATTTGTATCGAAGATATGGATGATATCGAGTGTTATCGAGGTAAGATTCAGGAGCTCTGAATGGCTATCTAATCTCTCAAGTGCTCCCCGTTTCGTGCGAAAATAAACTCTATTACGTAGCCGTGATGCATGCTGGTGGAAGAAATAAAGTGAGTCTTGGCCAACAGAGAGAGTTTAAGACTCACAGCCTGCCATCGAATCAACGCTCGACATCCACTCCAGGTATGAGCCACCAGCCCTGAGCGCCTTCACCTAAATGTCGGTGGACAACTAAGATCGAAACTCAGACAATAAAGTTCGCAACTTTAACATTAAAGATTGAAACTTTTAGGGGTAAGCACTACTCCTGCTGAAACAGATTTTTGGACAGAACCTTGTTAGGGGAACTGCTCAGTTAACCATCAATTGATGAATAGAAGTCCGTCAACATTGTTAATCTATAGCGCCTTTAATCATCAAGTAGCTCACGCATACGTTCCTTAATTAAATCTACTAGGTGACTGGCGCCTTTCGATTTCGCATCGCGAAGATCTTCAGCTAAAACCATCATTTCATCAGGCTCAAGATAGCCAAAGTCGATAGAACGTTGATTCAATTTACACAACCCAATAGTGAAGTGCCCTTTTTTAGTTTTGTCCACATACCAACGGTCACGAAAAATATCGATATGCTCTGCATAATCATCGAAGTGAGGATGGACTAACAAGAAAGCCCCTGACGAAGATGGATACCTTTTCCGCTCTCCGTTGCTAAGTGGCTTTATGGTATCACGATTCCATTTGATGGAATTACAATCTGCACAAGCAACGCATAAATTTTTAGGATAAAACATATACTTCTTATACATTTCTTTTGGCGCAATGTGCTCGACATGGCAATTTGAAGCAGATTGAACACTGACGTCTTTTCTACAATAAGCACATTTTGCCTTCTGCTCGATTCTGTAATGCTTACGAATATGTGATCTTAAAGCTTGTAATGATTCTTTTTGCTCTTCCTTGGTCCAATCATGGTGGGAGAAGTTTTCATCCCCAACTATTTCCTGGATTAGTTGTTTCTGTTCCTTGGAAAATACTACCTCTTTTTCAATGTCAGCCATATTTACGATAAACCTCATTGAGCATTTCTACCAACTCTACAACGGGGTCATCCTCGTGTAGCATAGATAATTGATCGTTAAGCATTTTTAGTTTTTCTAGATCTTGATTATCGAATTTTTTTTCTGACTTTACCTTTGAGAATACATAAATAGCTGTTTTTATTAGATACTCATTGCTATGGCCAGGGTTGTGAAAGAGAGTGGCAAGATGATAGTCGGATGAACGTAAGCTATGCTTTGAAGCACTTGTAAGTACTTGTTCAGTCATGTCCAATATTTCACAATTTTTAACCGCAATATCTGAAACTATAAGCGGTGAATGAGTTGCAATTATGAAGTGGCACCCAGAATATTCACTAAGGGACTCATTTAAAATTTCAACAAATCTTTGCTGCCAAGAAGGGTGTAAACTAATTTCTGGCTCATCTATTAATATTAAAGAATTATCATCAATAGATGAAATGATGCCTAGAAACAACAAGAACAGACATTGTTCGCCAGAACTTCTAGAAGCTAGAGGTCGTAGTTTTGCACTCTCTGATAACCCTGGTTCGAGAAAACATTGCCCGTTAACTGTTTCAATGTTGGCAACACTTACTAGCCCAGACATGAGCAAATCTGCAAGTTCTCTTGAATTGTATGGGATGGGCTTTTCTTTACATACAGAATCGAGAAGAACACCAGAGTCACTGAAATAAAGCAAAACCTCTGGTTTATCAATGATAAATTCCATTAGAAGAATCAACTCACTGATATCCTCTATCTCATAATATTCATTTGCTTTTCGCAACGCTATTTGAGTTTCAGGAGCAACATCAGGATCACCACTTTTTGCTTTATTCAGTTCATCGAAGGAAAATATAGGTTCTAAGCTAATCTTCAGAACATCATCAAATCCAAAACTTAAAAGAAATTTGCGGAGGGATTGTATTTTACGAGCATCATAAGTATCCCTCGCTAATAACTGGTTCAAAGCCGTTGATGCTATGCGAGTAGAAGGTAGTCGGTCAGGAGCAAATGGCTTTGAACCAATGTAGGCATAGTATCCACCTTGTACAAAGTCATTCTTTAACTTCCAGTTTTCGGCAAATTTTTCAAACTGGCTAGTTGATGCACATATAAGTTTTTGAGGAATTTGATGCTCAAAAGCTTTTTCGATCGCGCCCCATTTTAAGTCCTGTTTAAAGTAATCTCGACGTATGACGCGAATATCAGCAGACTTTGAACTCAACAATTCACCAAATAGCATTTGGTAGTAGTTGCAGATATCAAGTAACAACTGGGTTTTTCCGCAACCGTTGTCTCCAATAACTATTGTGAAAGCATTCTCCGCCGAGCTTTCACCTTTAAATAGAGAAGTATCGCCGATTATTCGAGCTCTAAACGCCATCAATCTACCTTTGGTAATACACTGGATTTAATGAGCGATTCTATCATATTAAGACAAATCAGATGGTTACTAATGCATTTTTTGATGAACTCAGTTGATGAAAGGGCTGTATGACGACGATTACCAGAGTTGTCTGGGGCATTTCTGATTTGGAAATGGCAGGATCGCCTATACGCTCACTGCCATGTTAGTTTGATACTTTAATGCTCGGTGAATGAGCTCTATCACTCTCTCGCAGGTGACAACACTACATTTTGCGTAGCAATTAGCTTATTTGATTATTTCGAGAGAAAACGGTGACAGTTTTTGCTCCACGAGAAAGTGCAACGTACAGGTGTTTATTGTCCATTCCTCTTTCATTAGCATCGAGAATTAAGCAATGATCGGCTTCCAGTCCTTTAAGTAGCAATGTTGAGCCAATTGCTCGTTTAGGGATTCGGGTATCACCTTTTTGTCTTATTTGCTCCCTTATAATCATTGCAGACTCTGACATAGCTTTATCCGGTGAACTAACCGACAATGATACTGAGTCTTTCAATGCAGTATATGCGCTTCTACGGTATATCCTGGTGCCATTTTTACTCTCAACTTCTTGGAGAGCCGTCAAAATGTCAGAGCGTTCATTGCTACTGGCAACGTTAGATAGAGCATGTTCAAAGGTGGTTGGTGGTTGCCTGTTTCTTCCACCAAGAATACTTTTAACACGGGTTAGTGTTCGTGCCATTTCAACATTAGTAGCCATTGTACTCGCTGTAGTAAGAATACTTTCCACCAGATTTATACCGTTTAAACGATCAAACTCGCTAGCTGCAGTAATAACCTGAGCTAATTGGACTTGCTCAACGACTTGAGTCGTACGACTACTTTGCGCGTATCTATGTCGAGACCTTTCGTTCATTGAACTACCAATGACAAGAAAAGAATCAGTCTGATTTTGATTGATTATCCTTTGTTGAGCATTGTGCTGATTAATAAGGTCAGTCTGAGCGTTACCTGTTAGTGGACGCCACAGCACGTGGTTCGGGCAGTCAGTAAGATCTAAGCTTTCTCTTCGTAGTAGTGTTTCTCTGGCATCAAGTATCCATTCACCAAGGTCAGGCGCTCCTGCATTGTTCCAACGCCATGGTGTACCTAAGGTACCAAGCAATGGGAACCTTTGCTGCACTTCTTGCTGCCAGTCAGGCATTGGGCCTGCAAAACTGAATATGCATTGCATCGGGTCACCAAAAACCACCGTTGGCAGCACTTGTGAAAGGGAGGCGATGATATTATGTTGGTTGTTGTCACAATCTTGGTATTCATCGACTAGCAGTCTTGAATATGAAGCCTTTATGATTTCGTGAAGTCCCCCTGAATTAAGAGAACTAAGCACCGATCGCCTGAGTTCCGGATAAAACTGTCGAGGATTATCGGGGGATGCGCTTATTGGGCAAGATGTCGGAAAACTATTAGCTATTCGAAGCGCCCAACCATCAATAGTTGTCACTACATAATAAGAAGTAGGAACTGATAGTCGGCGTAAGCGCTTCTTAAGAGCGGATACACCAGCAGTTGTATGTGTTAGAACCAATATTGGTTTTTGCGCCCGAATCGACAAAGCTTCCGTAATCAGGTGTGTCTTACCACAACCTGCAGGCGCAACAATTGAACCTAAATCGCTATCGAGCACAGCTTCAATATTCATTAATTATTCGCCCAGCTAAACAGATTATGTACAGGTGTAGTTAACTCTTCGGTGAAAGAACCGTAATTAGGGCCAATAATATATCTACCAACATTTTCTGCGGGTTCTATATCTTTAAACCAGCTCTTTTTATTGGCAGCTCTTGCGAGGGTTGCTCGTTGGTCATCTGTAAATCGGCTAAGGCAATCTTCTAGAGTTATCGACTGATTTGAATAGGCTTGAATATGAGCGTTTATTGAGTCGGCTCCCTTCCTTTCGGCGGCCATATTCAATAGTTCTGGGATAACGCCCGCTGGACAAGCAGTAAAGATAACATCCTCTGTTGCTCTATTATGATCCCATTCAAATACAGAAATACCAGCTGCTATAGCATTTTCTCTGTGCTCTCGATGCTGTTCAGCTTTATCTGAATCCTTAAAAATTGCTGTAGGGTAACCTAGTGACGAAAAAACTTGCGCCCTTGCAAACATGGAATCACCACCGCCGTCCGCGCAATGGACGCCTTTGGATGTAATCGTCTGACCGAAATGAAGGTCTATTCCTCTTACTATTCCAATTTCCGTTTTTCCTTCACATACGATAACACTTTTGCTGAAGAAAGATTCGGCGCAAGCGCGTAACGTTGCTTGTTGTAGACCTTCTCCGTTTAGACTGTATATCGTATGTTGAATACGTTCAGGGTCAAAAGCTTCCTGAGCCGGTGTAGGTCTGCGCATTACGTGAAGTTGTTGAGCCTGCAATTCACGAAGTACGTAAGGCGAGTGAGTTGTGATGAATACTTGCTGCGTTGGCTCAGCATCTTTAGAGCCTAACTCGTTAAGTAAACGAGTAATTCGATATGGCTCTAATCCGTATTCAGCTTCATCAACAATGATTACTTTAGAGTTACTGGCCGCTTTCTGCAGGCCGCTAATTAGAAGTCTGGACGAACCTGTTCCTAATTGTCTAAGAGGAGTATTATCACTGTTGTGAAGACTTATAGCACCATTAGATAAGGAGATTCCATTTACATCTAATAATGCTTTCAGTTCGCCAACAGGAACACCTAAGCCATTGGATATATTCTGGACTTGTTGCAAAACGCCAGCAACCCCTTCAACTTGCTGTTGTGCGAAGGCTTCACGAGTTTGCCTTCCTAACTGCGCAAGAGTGCTTGATACATCCAATGTCTCTTCAGAAAGCTTGTTAAGGATTGAACGGCTTCCCCAGGCAAGGTTCTGGTGCGCAGTTGTTCCTAAGCGAGCAGGAGATAAAAGCTCTCTATGTTTCCATGGTAATCTACGTTCTAATCCATCCGCTTCAGCCCTTTCCGAATACAGTCGCCAATCTGGGTCTAAGTCAGAATCTACAGTTAATTTTATGGTTAGAACAGGTTCAGTACCTTGCTGAGGCTCATCAAGGATTTCTTGAGTAGTAGCATTGTACCCCCTTAAGAAGAATCCATAGCTTTCGATATTCTTCAGATCATCATGCAGGTCACCTAGGGTGATTGTTATCGATAGTGGAGACTGGATATTAAGTTGGTAAAAATCAGCATCGTTGAATGTATAAGAACGTCGAGCACCGAGCGTAAGATCGATAGCATCTAACAATGTAGATTTACCTGAATCACCGGGGCCAATTAGGCAATTTAATCCTGGCTTTGGGTGCCATGATAATTTCTTGATTGTTCGAAAGTTTTGTATTTCTATATGGCGTATAACTGACATGAGTAATTCTCTAAGTATCAAACTGACGCTAGTATACGCCTGACATATGCTAGAGAATAAGATCACCAGCACTGATTTGATATTTTTATGATACTACGCACTTAAAGCTGGCGTCTCAATAAATGAGGATTGATTGCGGTGCAACAAAAACTGAGTAGAAGTGCAGCAGCCACGATTAGTCCATTTCCACCCTGGTTGAGGATAGGTGAAGCTCGTACTAGCTATGGAATGGGGTAACTGCTTGTTACCCAAATTAATTTTATGGCTGCTAGCGCTTCGTCCAGCACATTTTGGGGCAAAGAAGTGTGACGCTCATTAGCCATAACAGGTCACGAGAACAACTTCTTGTACTTACCTTAATCACATTGGTTTAGGTCATGAACTCTATGTTTGATTTAACCTGTTCAAAACTTTAATGCCTTCTTGAGTCAACATGTACCAAACAAATTGCCCATCTCCTACATAGTCTCCACCCTGACGTAAAAATGCGACATTGATTAGTTTTTTGCATGTAAGTGAAGCTATTTCGTCAGAAACATAAATGTTTGAGTCGTGCTTGAAGGGAGTCTGAACATAAGACCTTTTACTTAAACCACACACGAACAAAATCATATATGGATATCCATCATCAACTTTCGCTAATAACAGAACATCACGTTCTTTATCAGACAGTTTTATAGGCAACCAATCCCTAACAATTGGGATTGCAGCGATAACAGCTGCAACCATTGCTATGATTGTCACTATATCAATAATGCTCAGCATACATATAACCTATTAATTTTTTACCCACACAAGCGTGTGCTGTCAGTATCTCTACAACTCGGAAAAATTGAAAGTGTATGTTCTCGTCAAAGGAATTTACTCATGTCTATCTATGAGAGTCAGTACTAGCTTACAAAGGGGCAGATCCGAGTCAGCCGAGCAGTCAGCACGGCTCTGGACAGAAAAGAGTTTCAGGAATTCTAATATTAGTTATTCATGAAACTCTTTATAAGGCAAATTTGCCAATTAATATACCTTCGTACAGTGCATACTTTGCCTGATTACATTAAAACAGGCTTTATATGCATTATCGAAAATGACCGAGTGCTGAGTCACTCTGGAAGACTGGAAAGAGGTTAAAATACACATGATGGTTTGGAGCTTCCAACTGGATAGATGGTTAGCACCTGTCTCTTGATCAGAAATTAGCCTAAAAACCCATCAATCCAGTCGTTTCCTTGCTCAGATAATATCCACTAAGCATATCCTGCAGTTTGTCCCTGCAAGCCACATGGTTCCCCCAGCTGGCAATGCCTGTCCGTTTAGAGTCGTAGAAGCTGTCAGTGGATAATATAGCTTGATCATAAATGCCCCTGAAACGGGTCATATACAACACTCAGAGTGATAAAGTTTGATCATAAATTGCGCTAAAATATTAGCGCTGAAATTTGTTCACTACTTTCCATGGAACAAGCTCGATTGGCCATTTAATAGTCTATACACTGATCACCTTCTTGCCTGTATCCACTATTACAAACCCATTTACGACCTGTGTAGTCAATTT
>NZ_JBFRMS010000022.1:0-256 GCF_041470505.1 Vibrio sp. 10N.261.55.C5 | reverse complement strand
GAGAACTTTTAAATTTGATTGAATTACTCGTAAGTAAGTCAATCAGTCAGCTTTCCAAATTGTTAAAGAGCTTGATTCAATAAAATGAACCATTTTTAAAAACACTTAAATAAATGTGCTTAAAGATGGTATCCCGTAGGGGAGTCGAACCCCTGTTACCGCCGTGAAAGGGCGGTGTCCTAGGCCTCTAGACGAACGGGACATAGGTTACTCTTAACTGTTTAAACATATCAATCTGTGTGGACACTTATCGTGA
>NZ_JBFRMS010000021.1:0-36752 GCF_041470505.1 Vibrio sp. 10N.261.55.C5 | reverse complement strand
ACCTCCCTCGGTAATCACACTAACCTCCCTCGGTAATCACACTAACCTCCCTCGGTAATCACACCAACCTCAAATTCCCTCCTAATCTCCCCTTAATCCGTATTTTCGACCCATTATGATTTCGTGGAAAGGGGATGAACTCAACTTGAGGGGGAGTTAGAGGGGGAGGGTGTTTCAAAATCGACGAATACACGGCAGCCTATCAGCTATTGAAAGCACGGCGATTGAGCCTGATATGAATGGAACGCACATACGTTCCAATTGAAAGATTTAGCGTTCTAAAACCTACAACGTATAAGTGTTATTCGATTCCAACCACTCTTTTACCGCTCGGTTAAAAGTGACCAACTTCTGTGGTGTTACTCTTCTTTGAGCATAGATAAGGCTTAGCTTTTGGGCTTTTATCGACCATTCTGGGAATACGTGAATAAGCTCACCTTGTTTGAGCTGCTCTTCAACTTGATAGAACGGCAAGCTGGCGACACCTATCCCTTGCATCGCTAACTCCAAAATTGAACTGTAGGTATTCGAGCTAACGCTTCCGGTTACTTCAACATGGTAGGTTTGCTCGCCATTGACCAACTCCAACTGATTCCAACGTTCATTTTGACTGTTAAGAATGAAGCTACATTTGTGGATGTCTTTGGTGGTGGCGATTGGGTAAGTTGATGCGTAATCCGCACTGCAAACGAGAACATTGCGGATATGCCCAAGATCGTTGGCAATCACATCATTAGGCAGTTCATCGTAGGCTCTAAAAGCAATGTCAAAGTCGCCAGATTCTATCTTCTTTTTCATCGGCCCAAAGTCGAGAATCAAATCCACTTTTGGATACTCTTGCTTGAAAGTAGGGATGATATGACGACAAAGCGCACGCCCAAACTCTATCGGTGCGGTAATTTTTAAATCGCCTGCCACTTCCTGCGTCATGTCTAAGACACGCATTTCCGCTTCGATTGCTAATAGTTGAATTTGCTTCGCTTTCGAATACAACTCTTCACCCACTTCTGTGAGGCTGATAGAACGAGTCGTTCTGTGAAACAGCTTAGAGTTCAATGTTTCTTCGAGTCGTTGTACATGCCGAGACACCAAACCTTTTGACACATCCAATACTTCAGCGGCCTTGGTGAAGCTTTGCTCTTCGGCGACAGTCAAGAAGGTCTGCATATAAATCAAATTCATCATTAACACCATTTAGTAAACAGTGAAGTCATTTTGTACTGTTTCTCTCACTCCTTCAAGAAACTAAGATTCAAAACGTAAACAGAAGGAGAAGAACAATGAACAAATTACTACTTATTACCGCTGCAATGGCTGCCTCTATGAATGTTTCAGCTGCCTCTGTTGTAGAAAGCAACCCAACACTGGTTGGAGACTCATTCGGCTTTGTTGAAGGCCCAACATGGGATGTGGAACATCAACGTTTCTTGTTTAGCGATATTCCAAATAACACAACCTATTCTTACGATCTTAACGGCAAGTTGAGCGTTTTTGATGATAATTCTGGCTATGCCAATGGTCTCGATATTGATGTGAAAGGCAACCTTTGGGCTGCTCGCCATGATAGAAAGTTGTCGTACCGTCAGGGCAACGGAGAGAAAGTGATTGTCGCTGCAACGTATAACGGCAAGCTGCTCAATAGCCCGAATGATTTAACCGTTAACAGCGATGGCAGCGTGTGGTTCACCGATCCTCCGTTTGGTATCCAAGGTTACGGCCCAGCAAAGGCAGAACCAGAGCAACCGGTTAATGGCGTTTATCGTTATTTAGATGGTGATCTAAAGTTGATCACTGGAGAGTTCAAGCTGCCAAACGGCATCGCTTTTTCTTCTGATGAATCTTCTTTATACGTTGCCGACACATCTGATGGCTGGGTATACCGATTTGATGTTGATGGAGAGTCACTCAGCAATAAGACTCAGTTTGCTCAAGTGAAGGCGGAGTCTGGCTCTGAACCTATGGTTGATGGTGTCGCTGTTGATGCCGATGACAACCTATTTGTTGCAGCGCACGGTGGCGTGGGTGTGTTCGATAAAGACGGTAAGCAGATAGACTTCATTGCTATTGATGCGGGCCATATCAGCAACCTAGAAATTGGCGGGAAACAGCAAGACTTACTGATGGTAACGGCATACAACAAAGTGTTGGTGTTCAAGCTTAAGTAACACCTTATACAAACGAAAATAAAAAAGGGACGGGTAGAAATACCGGTCCCTTTTCTCATTTGAATAGGTCGAAAGTGGGTTAGCTCGATGCGCTGCAAGGATGCTGCTGGCAATTAAGACTTAGTCTGATTGGCTTCTATATCAAGCGCCGTTTGATTTGGCTTACTGAAGTACTTCTTCCACTTTATTGGCATCATCGGAATGACGATCAGGCTGATGCCGACAAGGGTCAACATGTCTGGAATCTCATCAAACCACATCACGCCAAATAAGGTCACGAACACCAACCCCGAGTATTCCGCGAGAGCAATTTGGTTTGCTGGTGCTTTTTTATAAGCCACCACCACAAGGGCATGGTATCCAAGAACGAACAGGTTGATTGCCATAATCCACCCAACATGACGCCATTCAATCGCCGCCCATGCAGGTAGAGCAAGAGCCAACGCCAGCGGTAGAGTCATCACACTGGTCCAAAATAGTGTCGAGATAATGTGTTGTTCTGCGTGAAGACGTTTAATCAAAATATTGCCGACACCCATCGCGAGCGCACTGCCTAACCCTGCAATAGCGGCCCAGTGAAATTGCTCTGGACGCAACACGATTAACACACCCGCGAAACCAATCAATGTCGCCACCACTTTTGATGATGTCGGCTTCTCTTTCAGTAAAACAATAGAAAGCGGGAGCATAAGAATGGGCCCAACATAGAACATCGCATTTGCGGTCGCCAACGTTAGGTGTGTGATGGCAATCATTGCGCAGCCGCTTCCCATTAGGATGAATTGAGCCCGCAAAAAATTGATGCGACAACCACCTTGCATGCGCGTCTCTTTGGGTAGCTTTAGCCAAAAAGGGAGCAGCAACATCACGCTCAATAGCTGGCGGATAAACACATATTGGAACGTGGGCACTTCACCGTTCAGCACTTTGAGTGAGACGTCTGAAAAGGATGCGAGCAGGTTGGCGAATACTAAGAGCAAAATCGCGTGGTTCGTGGCTTTGGTCATACAGAAACAGTGCTACATATTTGTCATACAATTATGGGCGCACATAATACATGAGAATCGAAAATATGTAAGAACAAAAAAACAAGTAAGAACAATGTCGTTCGATGCTTAGTGATACGGGATGCGAGATCTGCTGTTACGACCTGAGTTCAGTAGGTGAGTGCCCAGTCCAATTCGGTATTTATCGAATAATCGAATGAATATGCAACAATATCAGCGCATTGGAGATCATCGCTGCTTGAACCTACTTGGCAGAGAGACACTGTCGGGTAGGATCTCGCAACTCAATAATGGTATTGCTTGTGTCGATTCGTTTGAAAGCAGAGTCACTGACTTGGGCATTGCTGAAATCGGTACGGAATAAATCGGCGCGCAGTAAATCGACGTTGAGCATTTGGGCGTAACTCATGTTGGCGTTACGCAAGTCAGCATCGCGGAAGCTGGTATTGTTGAGGTTCGCGTGGCTGAAATTGGCATAGGTGATGTCAGCCTCATTCATGTTCGCACCCGATAAATCGGCGCCACTAAAATCAGTACGTATCAGGTTGGCGCAACGAAGGTCAACATCTTGAAGCGCTAGATTACTTAGATCGGTATTACCTAATTGTGCTCGTTCGCCGCCTTGGTTTTCCAACCACAGTTTATGCTGTTCTAAAATAGAATCGAGTTGTTGTTGAGTGTATTTATTCATACTTCACACCACCAATTGAATCAGAGATACCGGTATTGGGCATCTCTTTCTCGCGTCTCTTGTTATCGCGACTTAGCTAATCTTGCTCTGCCATATTTCGCTGTCTGGGCCGATAACACAGTCACCATCAACTCTCATTGATAAGCGAATCTGACAACGTTTAACCACTTCTTGGAAATCATCTTCTGGCAAGTAACGAACAGAGTCGACCAAAGCTTTGCAGTGAGGCGCGGTTTGTTCTTTCAAGGTGTAAAACACCCATTTGCCTTTCTTATCGTGGTTAAGTAGCCCAGCTTTGTAGAGCATTTTTAGGTTGCGAGATACGTTGTATTGGGTTTCACCTATGATGTCGATTGCTTCAGCGACAGCCATGCATTCGTCAACATGCAGGAACAACCAGAACAATCTCAGTCGATTAGGTTCTGATAAGGCTTTTAGCGAATCAATGTATTTTTCATCCATCATGGTTTTACCTTTTCAACTTAGTCGCACCACTCTCAATGAGCGGCGCGAAGCTTTATATTTTTCAATGTGTCCGATTTTACACAACGTATTGGAAGATAGCGCCACCAATGATGGCGGTCGTTAAGACTATTCCCACAAACGCGATTACGGCTTTTCTTTTAAGAACTGCAGATACTAGCGCGATTTCAGGCAAACTGGCACCTGTACCGCCAATAATTAATGCCAATGCAGCACCTAAGCCCATTCCCTTAGCAATTAATACGTTAAGTAGTGGAATTGCCATCTCGATACGTAAGTAAAGCGGGATACCAATCAATGAAGCGACCACGATAGATTGGAAGCTGTCGCCACCCACGTATTTCTCTACTAAGTCTGCAGGTAGGTAAGCCGCCGAGAAGCCACTGATCGCCGCACCTAAAAGTACATACGGGATGATTCGTTTGAACAAAGACCAAGCTCCACCCATTGCATTACGTATTCTTGATGCGGAAGAAGGGGTTGCGCTGCACGAGTTACTCGCATTGATTGAGCTATCTGAACAGCTTTTTCTTTTGGTGTCTTCAAGTTCAGCGCCGCGTTTGATCTCGTTTCTCCAAGGTGATTTGGAAATCAAGTAACCACCAAGAACCGCTGCGGTAAAGGTGACCAAGAAGTACACCACGGTGATCTTCAATCCGAACGAGGCGTACACCATCGCCAATACGATGAAGTTACACAGCGGTGCCGAGATGATGAAGCTCATCACAGTGCCTAATGATGCGCCCATCGACGCCATTGCCATGGTCACCGGAACCACGGCTGCGCTACAAAATGGGGTCAACATCCCGAACAATGCGCCTAGTAAGGTTCCCCATTTGTCGTGTTTGGTCAGCGTCGTTTGGAGTTTATCTTGAGGGATATACTCTCGCATGATGCCTGTAAGCACCGACACAATCGCGATGATAACAACCAGCCCTTTGGCCACATAAAAGAACTCATTTAACGCAATAACTAATTTAGCATCCACAATTGGAATATCTAGCAAGTAAAAAGAGATCTGAATAATATACACACATGCACGATTGTGCAAGTGTATATATTTAATTGTCATGTAATGCAAGTTAAGAAGGGTGTTAAGTGACGAGGGAAATTAAAGATATTGATAGTGACTGCGTTGTCATTAAGTCTCAATTTTTCAATTGATTGAGTTGTTTTCGTCGATGACCAATAGATCGGCATACGCGCTTTCAACCACTTGACCAAGTTTGCCTTCTTGGTATGGCTAGATCTTATAAAATGTTAAATCGGTGTCAGTATTTGGGGCTCTGACATTGGTCTGAAATTTAAGTTCGTTCTATGAGGCAACATCCTTACATTAAGATAAATATATGCTTAAGGATTAACTCATGAAAAAACAAAATATCTCGGCAGTAGCCCTTCTAGCACTGATTATTACGGGTTGTGGTGGAGAGAGTTCATCAGGAGGTGACAGCACAACGTCTAATAACGCTAATGTTCCAAGTAATCCAAGTAATCCAAGTAATCCAAGTAATACCGGCTCATCATCTACCTCTCAGCAGCCTGACATTAAAGCTCTTAGCAACAATATGATTTTTGCGATCGAAGGTTTTATCGAAGAAACGGATCCAATCAGAAATTTCTCATCTATTACCGTCAAAAATGAGCTGCCTGCGTTCAAGAGTGGAGATACTCAGGAGGTTGATGTGACTATCGCTGTACCAACAATCGTTATCGATAATGGCAGCAACTTTGTTAACGATTGGCACTGTTACGAAACCACAGGATTAAGCGCGCAAAGGAAGGATCATCAGTTACTTGTGGACGGTACAATTTCTGAATATCGATACGATATGCAAAGTAACTCTTGTTCTAGTGAGCTCTTGGGATCGTATGTGTTTAACGATGCGGTGTTCGACAGTTCGTTGGAATTTAAAACCGTTGGCAGCGTAGTTTCCAAAGATGGGAGCGGGATAGAGTCTAATTTACCTACTTACGATTTTATCGCTCAAGCTTATGGAGAGCAGTCAAAAGAGCGGTTTGGTGATTCTTGGGAATTATTACAGCGCGACAAAATTAACGCAGCAGCTAAGGAGGTTGGGGCCTCGATCTTTGAGTTGAACACTTCATCTGGAAAGATCGATTTGGATCTAGGTCAGCTTAATAGCGACACTCTCATCGATTTCGCTTCACTAGATACAAATCAATTATTGAACGGTGCGATTTGGGGGATGCCCGGTCAAGGCGTTGCCGATGATAAATGGTGCCGAATTGTGAATATTCCAGAAGATCTAAGTCAGAACAGTATCAAGTACCAATCTGTTATCTCGACAAATTGTGCGAGGTCGACACAACGTTATTGTGATGCCTTTGGTTCATCGTTTTCGAGTGGTAACTACCCACCAGCAGCTCCTATCGCTTGGGACAATAACACGGCGAGTAATGCTCAGTTGAACTCAGATGAGCAGTACCGAAGAGATGCTCAAGGTCACTTTGTTGTGAACAGTTCTGGTCAGAATGCGTTTGTCCTCTCATCCAATTCTGTTGTGATTCCTATTTTTGGTTACACCAGTCCGCGAAGTGATGGGCAAGTTAACAATGCTGGTCTTAATAGTTGGGCTGGTCACGAAGGTCACTGCCAAAACGTGATGAATAGCCGACACACAAAGATGGGGATTGGATACAAAGCCAGTAAGTCAGATGCATCGAAGATGTCTTATTGGACGCAAGATTTCAATTAACACACTCATTGCCTAAATAAGGGTCATCCATTTAGCGTTTCTATTCTTTCCTTAGTTGGTAGTGGCAGGTTACTTGGTAGTAGCAGATCACTCGATAGTGCCATTTTACTTTACAGTGATACGTGGGCGATCAGGATTATTGAAGGTGGAGGGGCGAAGACACTATGACGATTCATTTGTGTTGTGAATGATTTTGAGTGGTGTCATGAAATGGTAAGTTTTGCTTCGATTCGAACGCTAAGATGTATTTCAAATCAAGGCTACTTATCAAATTAGAGAGAGACAGAATGACTAAATCAGACAAAGTTTACGGGTTCAACACACCACAACGTCTATTCGTAGGTTACACGTTAGCCGTGCTGGTGGACTTAGTAGTACTTAACTTTTTCGATGAGTACTGGGACTTCGTCAACATTGAATCTTTCACTATTTCTTTGATAGCGGCGTTGTTGCTGCAGTTATTGTTGAAGCTCTCTATTGGCTTAGAACACAAGGTAGCGGATTACTTCAAACAGAAATCTGGAACGGCACCTAAGGTGTATCGAGCGCTGTCGACATACATTATTCTTGTTGGCTCAAAATTCGTCATGCTAGAAGCGATAAACCTTATGTTCGGTGACAAGGTGAGCTTCACAGGCCCTTGGGGCGGTGTAGTAGCGTTCTTCGCTGTGGTATTTACGATTCTGGTTGCTGAAGTGATTGTATCGAAGATCTACTTTGCTCTGGATGAAAAGCAAGATTCAAATGTGAACGCGCTTAAAGACACCAACGCGTAACACAACATAAAATACAGATGTGAATAACAGACGAGCCAGCTGATTAAGCTGGCTCGTTTTCGTTTTCGTTTTCGTTTTCGTTTGAGTTGCGATAACCAATTCGATGCGCTTGTTGGTTCTATTTTTCGTAAACCACATCCCCGCGCAACACCGTTATCAACACCTGAGTCTTGGCTATTTGTCTTGCCGATATGGTCGTGATGTCTCGGTCGAGAATGGCGAAGTCCGCTGATTTTCCTACCTCAATAGATCCAGTGATGTCGTCGATGCCCAAGCTAGAAGCGGCATTAATCGTGTAAGCGTCGATAGCCGTGTAGATATCAGTTAGGCCTGTTTTACCCATGATTAAGCTGTTCGCGATGCCAACCAATGGGTTGATGTCGTGTACGTTCCAGTCACTGCTTAAGGTGATATTGGCATCAGTCTTAAGTATCGCGTCTAAGTTCATCATGGCTTTGGCACGGCGAGCACCAAGGAAAGCTTCGGCCCATTGGTGTTGATGCCTTGCAACGTAATCAGAGCCGACTTGGAAATCTGCGGTTACGTCTAATTGACGAAAGCGTGGCACATCTTCATCATTGATTAATTCGACATGGGTTAGGGTGTAGGGTTTGGTTGAGCCTTGTTTACGAATACTTTCTATTGCATCAAGAGATTCACGAACCGCTCCATCACCAATGGCATGAATGTGGGCGCTAAAACCTATTTTTTCGAGCGCAGTTAGCCACTCTTTCATTTGTTCCGGCGGAATATAGTTCAAGCCATTAGGAGACTGGGGAAGATAAGTATCTAAGTAGGGTGCGAGCGTTTTGGCGGTGCCGTTGATAAAGATGCCGTCGCTGTACATTTTCACCTGTTCGACAAGTAACAGACGGCTTTTATCGTCGGAATACATCTTCTCAAAGACTTCTAATTGAGAAGGCATTGCCATCGATGGGTACACCCAAGGGCGTAGCGAAACACGCGCCGTTAAGTCTTGATTTTGCTCGGCCTCTAGCCAAACGTCATACCAACCTCGTTTCCAATACATGCGACCGTCGCCAATGGTAGTGATGCCGTGGGCTGCCGCTTCCTCAAGCCCGAACATTAACCCTTGGTAGCTTTGCTCAAACAGTTCGCTTTGGCTGTTCCAAGCCATCTCCATCACTTGATCGCCAGCATTGTCTAATAAGATGCCATTGAGTTTGCCGCTGTCTTGGTCTTTTAAATAAGCGCCACCTTGTGGATCTGGCGATTGCTGGCTGATTCGGGCGATTTTCAGTGCTTTAGAGTTGACCCACATCGAGTGTGAAGTCTGCTCCATGATCACCACTGGGCGATCCGGGAAGATGCTGTCGATGATCTCAAGTGGTGTGTATTCAGAGTCGCTATCGAGCGTCGCTTCCAAAGAAAAACCATAGCCCATAAGCCAACCTCTGCCATCGGTATCAGCATTGATCTTACACGCTTCTAAGTAGGGAATTTGCTCTTCTAATGTGGCTTCAGAGTCGAGTTCACAATTGCCACCCAGCTCTGAGGCGGCTTCAAACACATGGTTATGGTTGTCAATGAACCCCGGAAGGACAAAGGCATTGTCTAAATCAATGACATCGGTACGTTGCCCTTGAAAAGTTTGCGCCTGTGATTGGTTACCAATGAAGATGATCTTGCCGTTGTGGGTAACGATCGAGTTCGACTCACGATGCCCGTATATATCTGCATTGGTAAATATCTGGTCTGCACTTTGGCTTTGAACTGCTGTTTGTGTTTGAACAATAGTGGTGGCTTGCGCAAGAACGGGCGCTACGGCCGTTAAGCTTGCGAGTAATACTATCCATGCAGTGCGTGACAGAGTGAGCTTGTTATTCATTATTATGTCTTCCATGTTCCACTGTTTAGTAAGTATAGAAAGCGAGTGGCCAGAATCATATCGTGAATTTTTAATAATAAAGTGTCCTTGATTGCTCTCTTGTTTGCATGTAATTCCAATATCTTTTGAGGTGGTTGTGGGAATACAGCTCATGAATAAAGGATTACGAATCCATTCACAGACTAAACGATTCACATAAGGTTCTGAATAAATTACAGTTAAGTGAACTATAAAAATGGATTTAACGTATTACCAAGGATGTAAGTTTATGTTTTCACGAGACTTACTCGCATTACTAATAAAAACAAGTCGAGGTTAGGATGAAAAAAATATTATTGCTGCTTAGCGTGATCTTATTGGGTGGTTGTGTTGGCATGCCCGAAACGGTTAAGCCTGTTCAACAGTTTGAGTTGGAACGATACCTAGGGAAATGGTACGAAGTGGCTCGTTTGGATCACTCGTTTGAGCGCGGCTTAAGTAATGTGAGCGCTGAATACAGCCTGCGTGATGATGGCGGCGTGAAGGTGATTAACCGTGGTTATTCGGCGGAAGAAGGTGAGTGGAACGAAGCGGAAGGAAAAGCGTACTTCGTTGAGGGCTCTGAACAAGGCTATTTGAAAGTGTCTTTCTTTGGCCCTTTCTACGGCGCTTATGTCGTGTTTGAATTAGACAAAGAGGGCTACCAATACGCGTTTGTTTCTGGGCCCGACACTGATTACTTATGGCTACTCGCAAGAACGCCTGAAGTCGCACCAGAAGTGATGGAGAAGTTTAAAGCCATGTCGAAAGAGCGTGGCTTCAATACCGATGAGCTGATCGTTGTGGAACATACCCAATAAACCGATCGCTGTTATTGCTGAGAGTGACTGATGATTGATAAGGCACAGAGGATGAATTTCTCTGTGCCTTTTTTATTCAAAGATAGAGCTACAATTAACGAGGCTGGTTGCCGTTCAAGAATAGCGCGACACATTCGCGAGTGTAGTGAAGTCTTTCTTCTTCAGATTCTCCGCTGTCGTGTCCGAAGAATCCCCAATACGCCGATTTGCCGTGAAACATCAGCAACAGTTGGCGTGCTGCAATGACTGGCGAGCTTGATGTCGACAGTGTGAGATCACCAGAGTCTATTTTCGACTGCAAATAATCAGCAAGTAACTTGGTGGTTTTCTGAGGCCCAGTTTCTAAATAGATAGAGGCGATCTCTGGATGCGTATTCGCTTGGCTAATGGCATTTTGAAAGGTTTGTCTAGATTGTTCATCAAGTAATAAATCCTGAAACTTCACACCAAATTTCACCAACTCATCACCCACCGCAGCATCCATATCAAAGGCAGCAGGACTGAGTTCTCGCTCCGCACACTTGGTTTGCATGCAGGTTTCGAAAAGTTCGTCTTTGTTTTTAAAGTGAGAGTAGACCGTTTGCTTGGAAACGTTCGCTGCTTTGGCTATTTGATCCATATTGATCTTGAAGCCATGTTCAGAGAAAAGTTGGCTGGCTGCGGTTAAGATCTGCGATCTCTTCTGTTCACTCTTGATGATTTTAGTCACGTGCTTGCTTCTCGTTACTTAGTGCCTGTTGGTGCTCAGTTCTATGTGTCTCGTTTACGCTAAGCATTATGCTTTTTGTGATGGTTTTATCAATCATTAACGATGAAACTTATTTTTAACACAATCAAACTAGACAGTCTAGTTTGATTTGGTTAGTCTAAAAAAAGAACATAATTGAGTACCGCATAGGAACAGTACGTATGTATAAATTGATGAAGGGAAGCGCAGTGGCAGTGGCGTTGTCGGCTTTTCTTGTTGGATGTGGCGAAAAGGAACAAGCCCAAGAGTCGGTTGATTCAACCTCTGAAACGGCATCGAGCGTCCAAACTATTTTAACCGTGGAAACGATGGCCTTGGCGCTGTCTTCCTCTTATGCAGTACAACGCGAATATGTCGGTGTGGTTAAGGCGGGTCAACAGGCCAATTTAGGTTTCGAGTTGGCCGGAAAAGTAAACGAGATTCTGGTGGATGTCGGTGACACAGTCACAACGGGTCAGCCGTTGATCAGACTGGATACCCAACTTTTGGAAACCGAGTCTAGCCAACTGAAAGCGCAGGCTGAAGAAGTCAAAGCTCAATTGAGTTTGGTGGCAGCGAACCTTAAACGTCAACGTTCATTGAAAGCGAAAGGCTTCAGTGCCGAAGCGGAGATTGATTCGTTAACCAGTGAACAGCGCGTGTTGCAGGCGAACTTATTGCGTATTGATGCCTCGGTAAAAGGCAATGAATTGAAGTTGGTTAAGTCGACGGTTCGTGCGCCTTATTCGGGCACTATCGCAACGCGTTTTGTGTCGTTGGGTGATGTGGTGAATGTGGGTAATCCAACTCTTACATTGCTTGCTTCAGAAGGCAAAGAGGCCTTCATCGGTATTCCTGCTCACCAAATGCAAAAAGTCACCTCACTTTCTTCGCCTAACATCCGAGTTGGGAGAACAGATTATGCCGTGGAGCTATTGAATCCCGGCGCAATGGTCGACACCCAATCTCGCAGTGTCGGTTTGCGTTACCTATTCCCTGAACAATCATCGGTATTGGAAGGGCAACTTGCCTACCTTAAATTTGATGAACAGATTGATGACTCAGGTTACTGGGTGCCATTAACGGGTTTGATTGATGGATTGCGCGGTGTGTGGAACATCTTTGTGATTGGTGAAGACAATAAGGTTGAACGTAGAAGTGTTCAGGTGCTGTTTGCCAACAATCAACAAGCGTACGTGAGTGGGGCGATTGAAGACGGTGAACAGGTCATCGCCAGTGGTTTACATCGCTTAGTTCCGGGCCAAATCGTGAAACCAGTCAGTGCGGCTGAGTAGGTAATAGTATGAAAATAATAGAGACTATTTCCAACACTCGACTGCTTATCTTGATGACCGCGCTGCTGATGGTGAGTGGTATTTCGGCGTTCATGACGTTGCCACGTGCAGAAGACCCAGTAATCATCAACCGTTACGCGAACATCACAACCAGCTTCCCCGGCGCCAGTGCCGAGCGTGTTGAAACCTTGGTTACTGAGGTAATCGAGAACAAGCTGCGTGAGCTGAGTGAAGTTAAATTGGTGAGTTCAACCTCTAGGCCGAGCGTATCGATTGTCACGCTAGAACTTAATGACACCATCACCGAGCCAGAACCCGTCTGGTCCCAAGCTCGCGACAAGTTATCTGATATCGAATCCATTTTGCCTGCGGGTGCTCAATCGCCTGATCTCGATAGCGACCATACCTATGCTTTCACGACCATCGCATCTCTAACTTGGTCTGGTGCAGGCGAGCCTGATAGGTTAACGCTGGGCCGTTATGCCAAAGAGCTCGCCAAGCGACTAAGAACTTTGTCGGGTACTGAATTCGTTGATGAATACGGGATGCCGCAAGAAGAGATTCAAATCAGTTTACGTACGGCCGATGCCGCTGCTCTAGGGCGTTCAAGCGCCAATATCGCTGAATCGCTCGAAGGGGCAGACGCCAAGAACTCGGCGGGTGAATTGGTCAGTGCTTATTCTCGCTTTGGCTTGGAAATTAAATCTGAACTCGATTCTATTGAACGCATTAAGCAAGTGCCAATAGCCACTGATAGCAAGGGTCACATCATCCGTATGGAAGACATTGCTTCTGTGAAACGTGGTGAGAAGACCCCACAAGACCAGATTGCCATTATTGATGGTGAGCCGGGTGTGATTGTCGCGGCAAGAATGCATCCTGATCTGCGAGTCGACAACTGGACGTCGCGAGCTAATGCTCTGATTGGTAAATTTGAGCAAGAGTTACCAAGTAACGTTAAGGTGACGGTGCTCTTTAATCAGCAAGGTTATACCGAGACTCGCTTAGACGATTTAGGCAAAAGCTTGATGATCGGTTTCGGTCTGATTTTGATTGTGCTGTTTGTCACTTTAGGCGTACGTGCCGCGATCTTAGTGGCGATTTCTCTGCCACTGACTTCACTGCTTACATTGTCGATCATGAAAATGACCGGTGTGCCGATTAACCAAATGTCGGTGACGGGCCTAATTGTGGCGCTCGGGATCATGGTTGATAACGCGGTGGTGATGGTCGATACCATTCAGGCGTATCGCTTGAAAGGGCAACAGCGAGCTGAAGCGACCATGAATGCGTTGAAGCATTTATGGGTGCCGTTATTAGGCTCAACCTTAACTACCGTGTTGGCGTTTGCTCCGATTATCTTGATGCCGGGTGCATCGGGTGAATTTGTCGGTGGTATTGCGATTACCGTTTCTTTCTCATTGATCGGCTCTTACATCATCTCGCACACCTTAATCGCAGGCTTAGCGACTAAGCTACTGCCGAAACAACTCAGTGATGTCGACAAGAAAGGACAGCACCATTGGTACATGACCGGCTTAAGAATCCCGGCTTTGACGCGCTGGTTCTCGTCTTCTGTCCGCTTTGGTGTCACGCATCCAATTATCACGATTGCTTTGGTGTTGTTGGTTCCGTTTACCGGTTACTGGAGTATGTCTCAGCTGACTGAGCAATTCTTCCCGCCATCAGACCGAGACATGTTTGAGATCCAGGTGTACATGCCGCCGCAAGCGAGCATTTATGCCACTAAAAACACCTCTGAAAAAATCGACGATATCATTCATCGTTACCCTGAAGTGGAGCGTATCGATTGGCTCGTGGGTGCAAACTTCCCATCCTTCTATTACAACCTGCAAGCAAGGCAAAATAATGCGCCATACTTCTCGCAAGCCATGGTGAAAACAGAGAACTTTGACCAAGCCAATACGCTAATTCCACAGTTGCAAAAGGTGTTGGATGAAGAGGTGCCGGAAGCACAAATCTTGGTACGTAAGCTTAACCAAGGGCCTCCATTTACCGCGCCCGTTGAACTGCGAGTGTATGGTGAAAACCTCGATACGTTGAAAGCGATTGGTGAGGATGTGCGATTGATTTTGGCGGGTGTTCCTCATGTGACGCACACAAGGGAAACCCTGCAACCAGGTACTCCGAAGGTGTGGTTGAAGGTTGATGAAGACACCGCAAAGCTGAATGGTATTTCATTGAACCAGTTCGCAGGTATGCTGCAAACTACGCTGACAGGTCGTGAAAGTGGCTCTGTGATTGAAGGCAGTGAGTCGGTACCAATCCGTGTTCGTGTGGCAGATGAGGCGCGTGAAAACTTGGTTCACTTAAGCAATATTCGTCTGCCAATCAGTTCTGATGTCTACTCAACAGGGATCAATGTTTCGACGCTGGCAGAACTGGAATTGACGACCAGTCGCGGTGCGATTACTCGTCGTAACGGGCAGCGTGTGAATACCATCGAGGGTTACATTGAAGCGGGTGTCTTACCTCAAACCGTACTTAATGAATTCCAAAAACGCTTAGCAAGCTATGAGATGCCATCGGGTTACACCATTGGTTTTGGTGGCGAATCAGCGGAGCGAGACAATTCAGTCAACAGCCTCATCTCGAATGTCGCAGTCGTGGTGGTATTGATGGTGCTGGTGGTGGTGATGTCATTCAACTCGTTCCGAATGAGCAGCATCATCTTCATGGTAGCAGGGTTGGCTGGTGGACTAGGGCTGTTGTCGGTATGGATCTTCGGTTATCCGTTCGGCTTTACGGTGATTATCGCGATGCTTGGGATTGCGGGCTTAGCGATTAACGCGGCCATTGTGATTTTGACCGAATTGAAACTCGATAAAGAGGCTTCCTCCGGGAATGTAGATGCAGTCGTTGAAGCTGTGATGTCGTGTACTCGCCATATCAGCTCAACCACGATAACGACTGTTGGCGGCTTTATGCCATTGATCATCGCTGGCGGTGGTTTCTGGCCTCCGTTTGCGGTCGCGATTGTGGGTGGTACTGTGTTAACCACGCTTATCTCGTTCTACTTTGTGCCGGTGGTTTATCACTTGATGACTCGAAATCAGCGAAAACCATCGCGACTCAAGCGGCATAACTGTTTTTTAATTTAACTGCTTTTCAATTGCCCATAATCGAGCCGTATCTGGCTCGATTATGGTGTTGTTATTCTCGATAAATTCATCCCAATTCCTACCATTGTGTTGTTCTTTTCACCGCTATAACGTTCTCAATTAGTCAAATTATCCTTTCTGTTAGTCATAATATTCTTTCAATTCGTCACAGTAGTACATCGATGAATGCTTGGTTATCTTGCTGGTGAATGAGTGGGTATTTTGAATAATCTAACCAGTGAATACCTTGTAAATGGTATGTGAATTCACAATCTTGATGGGCGTCACACTTCTATTTATTCGCTCTTTCTAATGTACCTTGAACTAGCCCTGAGCAGTGGTGACGCGCGAGTGTTTATCTATTGTTTCGAGATCCCTTGTCAGCACTGGCTCCATTTGTGTAGCACGATATTGCTGTGTGTCTTAATCGTCTTCTATTCCTTAGTTTTCACATTCATTAATGGAAGGTTAGTTTCCAAGTTTGTTTGGTGAGCTTTCAATTTCAACTCTTCATAATGCGCCGAATGTAACAATGTATTTCAAAGTGTAACAATTAAGTCATGTTTTCTGTGTGGTTTTAACCCAGCAGTAACGAACCTTATTGCATTGCTTTTTGAGATGCGGCGTTTCACATGCTCAACACATAAATATTCTAATGATCATGACAACCAGTACTCAGACGTTCGTTCTGAGGCTGGATAACCATCGAGAAAGTTAATGGAAGCTTCAAGATATAAACGCATTTTATCGAGGACAAATTTGTCGAAGATTGGTTTGCTGGGAACCGTTCTGATGCTCGAAGGATGTAACTCCGCATTGCTCGACCCAAAAGGTAGCGTTGGCGTTCAGGAAAAAGAGCTGATTATCACGGCTCTGTTGCTGATGTTGATTGTCGTCATCCCAGTGATTCTGATGACCATCTACTTTGCTTACCGATACCGCGAGAGCAATACCACGGAAGAGTATGCACCTGACTGGGCACACTCAACCAAGATCGAAGTGGTGGTATGGACGATTCCAATCATCATCATCGCGATTCTAGCCACCATCACTTGGCGAACAACACACGAATTAGAGCCATCAAAGCCTCTGGTGAGTGACGTTAAGCCTATGGTGATCGAAGTGGTCTCTCTGGACTGGAAGTGGCTGTTCATCTATCCGGAGCAAAACATTGCGACGGTTAACTATGTTGCGTTCCCGAAAGATGTTCCGGTGACGTTTAAGCTGACTTCAGACAACATCATGAACGCATTCTTTATCCCGCGTCTTGGTTCGCAGATCTACGCGATGCCGGGAATGGTGACCAAGCTGAATTTGATCGCGAACCACGAAGGTGACTTCAAAGGCTTTGCATCGAACTACAGTGGTAAAGGGTTCTCTCAAATGAAATTCACCGCATCAGCCATGCCTGATCAAGTGGCGTTTTTAAACTGGGTGGAGAAAGTGAAAGCAAGTCCTGATCGTATTGAAGATTGGGAGCAGTTCCGTTCATTGGCCGCGCCAAGTGTGGCTGAACCTGTGACTCTGTTTTCTAGTATCCCACCATTTTTATTCACTGATGTCGTGACCCAGCACCCTGGTTCAATGAACTGTTTGCCGGAAAACCAAGGATAATCGTCATGTTTGGAAGATTAACTCTAGACTCAATTCCCTACCACGAACCCATTATTTTGGTCACCTTAACCATGATCGCTTTGGTGGGTGCTTTAGTGGTGTACGCGGTCACTAAAGCCGGTAAGTGGCAATACCTCTGGAATGAATGGTTTACGTCTGTAGACCACAAAAAACTGGGCTTCATGTACATTGCGGTTGCGATGGTGATGTTAGTTCGTGGTTTTGCTGATGCGGTCATGATGCGCAGTCAGCAATTGCTTTCTGCAGCCGGTGAGACGGGCTATTTACCGCCACATCACTACGACCAGATCTTCACGGCTCACGGCGTGATCATGATTTTCTTCGTCGCGATGCCATTGGTTATCGGTTTGATGAACATCATCGTGCCGCTGCAAATTGGTGCTCGTGATGTTGCATTCCCTTACCTGAATAACTTGAGCTTCTGGCTATTTGTGGTGGGTATTATCCTAACCAACATGTCGCTTGGCTTAGGTGAGTTTGGCCGTACGGGTTGGTTGGCGTATCCGCCGCTGTCTGGTATTGAGGCGAGCCCGGGAGTCGGGGTCGATTATTGGATATGGGCGCTGCAAATATCCGGAGTGGGTACTACGCTAACGGGTGTGAACTTCTTTGCGACCATTTTGCGCATGCGTACTCCCTCTATGCCAATGATGAAGATGCCAGTATTCACTTGGGCATCTCTGTGTGCCAACATCCTGATCATCATCTCTTTCCCAATCCTAACGGTAACCATCGCGCTTCTTACGTTGGATAGATACATCGGCACGCACTTCTTCACCAACGACCTTGGTGGCAACGTGATGATGTATGTGAACTTGATTTGGGCATGGGGACACCCTGAGGTGTACATCCTAATCTTGCCTATCTTCGGTGTGTTCTCTGAAGTGACTGCAACCTTCTCTCGCAAAAAACTGTTTGGTTATACCTCACTGGTATGGGCGACGGTGGCTATCACTATTTTAGCGTTTGTGGTTTGGCTGCATCACTTCTTTACCATGGGTTCAGGCGCCAATGTGAATGCCTTCTTTGGCATCGCAACCATGATTATCTCTATCCCGACCGGGGTTAAGATCTTCAACTGGCTGTTCACCATGTACAAAGGTCGTATCCGTTTCACAACACCTATGTTGTGGACAGTTGGCTTCCTTATCACCTTCACCGTTGGTGGTATGACGGGCGTGTTAATGGCAGTACCGGGTGCAGACTTCATTCTGCATAACTCAGTATTCCTGATTGCGCATTTCCACAACGTAATCATCGGTGGCGTAGTGTTCGGTTGTTTCGCTGCGATTGGTTACTGGTTCCCGAAAGCGACCGGTTTCACTTTGAACGAGCTTTGGGGCAAACGCGCGTTCTACTGCTGGATCATCGGCTTCTTGATGGCGTTCTTGCCGCTTTACGCTCTAGGTTTTATGGGCATGACGCGTCGTTTGAGCCAAGACATTAACCCTGAGTTCTTCCCACTATTGGCGGTTGCGGCTGCAGGTACGGGCGTGATTGCGATGGGTGTGGTGTGTCAGTTCGTTCAGATTTACGTGAGTGTTCGTGACCGCGACCAAAACCGAGATCTAACCGGTGACCCTTGGGGCGGACGTACATTCGAATGGGCGACATCGTCACCACCACCGTTCTATAACTTTGCAAAATTGCCTAAGGGCGATGAGATCGATTCGTTCTGGTATCAAAAGCAAAGTGGCGAGTTTGACCCAACTCAGGAAGAAGAATACGAACGTATTCACATGCCGAAGAACACACCGACAGGCATTTATGTGTCTGCATGGGCGTTGGCATTTGGCTTCGCAATGATCTGGTACATCTGGTGGCTAGCGGCTGCAAGCTTAGTGGGCATCGTGGTGACGTGTATTCAACACAGCTACAACGACGATGTGGACTACTACGTGGAAGTTGAAGAGATCAAAGCGATTGAAGCGGCTCGACGTGCACAGCTTGCAGAAGCGAAGAAACAGTCAGTGAAAGGCGACCATTCTGGTCGTGGTAACAGCGCTGACACTGATAACAACGACAAAAAAGATGACTTGGAGACGACGTATGCAAGCTAATACTCCGTCACACACTTATGATCTTGCACACTCGCATGATCATCACCACGAAGCTGCGGGGAATAAGTTGTTTGGCTTCTGGGTTTACTTGATGAGTGACTGTGTCCTGTTTGCCACGCTTTTCGCGACGTATGCCGTGCTTGAGAGTGGATCAATTGCAGGGCCGACAGGTAAAGACATCTTTGAACTGCCGTTCGTGTTTGTCGAAACCATGATGCTGCTGTTCAGTAGCATCACCTTTGGTTTTGGCATGATTGCAATGAAGCGCAAAGACGTGACCGGACTGAAGCGATGGATCAAAGTGACTTTCGTATTGGGCTTAGCCTTTATCTGTATGGAAGTGTATGAGTTCCACCACTTGATTGCAGAAGGTTATGGTCCTCAAGAGAGTGCGTTCCTTTCAGCGTTCTTTACCTTGGTTGGTACACACGGTTTGCACGTAACGTTCGGTCTTATCTGGATGGCGGTGGCGTATCACCAACTTTCAACCAAAGGCTTGAACGACAACATGTCGATGCGTTTCCAGTGCTTAAGTTTGTTCTGGCATTTCCTTGATATCGTTTGGATTTGTGTATTTACCATCGTGTACTTAATGGGGGTGATGTAATGGAACAGCATCTAGACAGCGGTGCAACGGATTACGTGAAAGGCTTTATTGCTTCACTAATTCTCACCATTATTCCGTTCTACATTGTGTGGGCACATGCGCTACCAAGTACGGAAACTTACGTGATCTTGTTCGGCTGTGCGCTGGTGCAAATCTTTGTGCACTTTAAGTACTTCTTGCACATGGAAGCGAAATCTCCCGATGGGCGTTGGAACTTGGTGTCATTGATGTTTACCGCCATTGTTGTATTGATTCTTATCGCTGGCTCGGTATGGATCATCTACAACATGAACGTCAACATGAAGTTGTAGGCCAAGGTATGCTGAAAAAATATTTGTCTATTACCAAACCGGGCATCATTTTCGGCAACCTGATTTCTGTTGCGGCGGGGTTCTTCCTCGCTGCAAAAACAGAACCAGCCAGTGCGATGTTGTTACTGACGACTTTAGCGGGTGTAGGGCTTGTGATTGCATCAGGTTGTGTGGTGAATAACATCTTTGATCGAGACATCGACCAAAAGATGAAGCGCACACAAAATCGAGAATTGGTTCAGGGCAACATCAATACGGACGTCGCGTTCGTTTATGCCTTGGTTTTACTGCTCTTAGGCACAGCGCTTCTGTTTCAGTTCGCTAATCCGATCTCTGCGGTCATGGTGTTGCTTGGCTATGTGTTTTACGTCTTTTTCTACACCATGTGGTACAAGCGTACATCGGTGTACGGCACTTTAGTCGGCAGTATTTCGGGCGCAGTTCCGCCATTGGTGGGTTACTTGGCGGTGACTAATTACATCAGCCTTGAAGCGGTATTGTTGTTTGTGATGTTCTGTTTATGGCAAATGCCACACTCGTACGCGATCGCGATGTTCCGGATACAAGATTATCGAGATGCAGGCATTCCCGTGTTACCGGTGAAAGAGGGCGTCGACAAAGCACATCAGCACATGAAAGCCTATGTGGTGGCGTTTGGCGCAGTCTCATTGGCGCTGTTCCTACTCGGAGACGCAGGTTATGAATACCTAGCTGTGTCGGCAGCCGTTTGCTTTATGTGGACCAAAGTGACGTTCCGTAAGGTCGACTGCCTCAACTACATTCAGTGGTCAAAGACTGTGTTTAAGGTGTCCCTGCTGGTGGTAATGAGCATCAGTGGTGTGCTGGGACTGGAGTTGATTCCACTGCCTTTTTCGTAAGGTTGGAACAAGATTAACCTATCAAGCAGTTCGCACCAATAATATAAATACCCCGACGAGCGGGGTATTTTTGTTTATCTTCTATCCAACTCTTACGCGTAACTTGTTTACCAAGCCCCTAAGTATGACTTGTAAGATTGTAGGCGAACCGTTGCTGCACCGATTACATCGATGAAGCCCCAGAACGGATGTGGCTTCTCAGCTGAGATCCAAGCCGCGCCAGTTGAACCAATAGGGATGTTGTAACCTTCTGGTTCAATGATCTCAAGTACGATAGTACGACCTAAACCATTGCCGTTTCTTACCACGTGTTGACCGACGCTTTGTGGCCCCTGAAGTGGAGAAATACTCGACTCACCGGTACCGGCATTAAAGCTGTGTACTTTTGCTCGGAACACGTGGCCTGGGTATGCATCAACGAAGAACTCAGCGAAGTCCCCTACTTGAACATAGCCATAAGTTTGGTCTGAAATACGCATCTCAAGAAACTTTTTGCTGGTGTTGTAGAGGTGCATGTTACCCATGACAGAACCTTCAGCAATATTCACTATCGATACCTGACCATCAAATTCAGCTCTAATGGTTTTCTTCTCTTGCGCCCAATTTACTTTTTGTAAATCGGCTTTTAACGACACCAGTTCAGCATGCAGCACTCGAAGATCAGAGTTGTACTTTTCTACGTCACGCATATTGAAGATTTCAGGTGACGTTTCAGCACGCTCTAAATCGCGATCCATCTGCTTGATTTGTTCTTCTTTCTGAACAATTGAAGATTCGATCTTGGCTTTATCTGCGGCAGAATTGATGTCGACGAGAGTGTAGATTATGTCGCCTTCTTTAACCATTTGGTTGTGCTCAACAAGCACTTGGTCGATCTGCTGACCAAAGATAGGTGACATCACCGCGTGTGGTGCTTTGACTGTGGTTGAGTTGGTTAAATCAACGGGTGCCCACAAGCGAGAGATTACTGCTAATACTGCAAGAATCGTTACACCCCCAATGGCAGCCCAGGTGTAGTTCTTGAAGTTCTTCTTAAGTGCGCCTGTCGCAAATAGTGACCATACAATTAGGATGTATGGAATCATCATCTCTTTCATTATGCGACCTCTTTATTTGTTGGAGTCTTTTCTTTTGAAGGCTGAGCTTCTGGAGACTGTTCTACTGGAGATTGTTTGGTTTGAGACGGCTCCGTTACTGGTTCTTCAGGTGATACGTGGACTACGGAGGCCTCTGTATTAGTCGCGTCTCGTTTAGGTTGTACACCACGGCGAATCACATCACTCAGTGATTGACCAATATGTTTCCAGTTCGCTAGCGCGATAACCAAGGCGATAACCCAGAATGTTTTGCTGATGAAGAGTCCGCAAAGTGACAGTGCAAACACGATTTGAACGTGAGCGCTTTTGTGTTCTTTTGCTTTATGCACACCCAGTTCATGTAACTGCCACATGCCGTAAACACCGGCTAATACCACAGCAATTGTCACTGAGAACAAGTAACCAGAGAAGGACTCCATCTGGAAGAAGTTCATCATCATTTCATTGGGATGATTGTTGAATTGAGACATGTCGATGTCTTTAGAATGGATTGTGCCTAATGGTGCAAGAGCCCATGCTCCCGCAAACATCACTGCCATAAACAGGCAGAATTTAATCAAGACCATCACAACGGCCCAGATTTTCTGGAAAACGATTTTTATAAAGTTCATATCTCAACCTAAATAAGGAGAGAGAAAGTGCAGCCTTGGTACAAGACTTTTAGAAGACATCTGAAAGAGGTGTTGAACTCACGTAACCGTATAGACCTACTGAGTCAAAAGTACTAGATGACAATTAAAAATCGCTTTGACCACGTAGACAACGCATTCTCGCGAATAGAGTGTTAAAAACACCTGGCGAAATCATTCTTAAGTAACGTCTACCATTGATAGGTTCGTTTGCTGCATTGGGTTTTAAGGCCGTCTTCCGTGATGTGTGCAACACCATCATCTACACATTTTTAGGTTTTCTGTTTAGGTTAAGAATTGATTTGTTGGCGAAATAATAGGAAGTGTAACTGGTGCTATCTACGCATTATTGCGATATTGAATTATCGTAATTACGATGAATTGAGTGGTTGCTTAAACGTGAGGTGGGTTTATTTGAACAGGCTCAAACTCGGCTTATAAAATATGTCTATTTAATTAGCCTGGATCATAGAAGTGGCTATAAAAGTATCAATAAGGCAGGACGGAAATATTGAATACTCCGACCAGTCTAGGGTGAGTTTGGGTGGATTAAGCGTTACTGGCACAGCGAAGAGATTTAGATTCCAATCTGGCGAATGTGGCAGCTATTCGAAAGAGTGAGTTGTTCTGACATTTTTGCTCTTTACCATATGATGCTTCCTTCTCAGTTTTGTTTTCTCAATGAGCATCCGTTGTTTCATTCTATCGCTTTTACGATAAGATAATTAAATCTATCGCCAAATGAGCACTGAATCATGAGTAATGACATTCCGAATTTTAACTTATTGGCTGTGTTTTCAGCGGTGATGGAGCAGGGCAGTTTGAGTAAGGCTGCCGATCATTTGAATACCAATCAATCGACGATCAGCACTGCGCTCGGCCGACTGAAAAATGAAATTGGCCAAGAGTTGTTTGTGCGCAGTGGGCGAGGGGTTGTGCCTACTGCTTACTCGCAAAGCTTGTATGAGCAAATCAAAGCGCCAATACACGAGCTCAACGGCGTGTTTCAAGGTATGGCTGGGTTTGATGAAGCGAGTACAGAGCGCAGGTTTGTGGCTTCGGTTCCCGAACATTTAAAGTGGATGTTGCTCGATCGATTTTCTCAGTTATCTAACCAAGGCTTATCTCTTGAGGTGTATGACCAACCAGATAGTGATGATCAAGTCCATGAGGATCTATTAACTCAGAAGTTTGATTTGATGATCGACATTGTGTTGCCTGAGCATTCAAGCATGATGAGCGAAAAGCTCTACGACAGTGAGTTTGTGATTGTTTGCCGAAATGGGCACCCTAGGATCAAAGGTGAGATCACCGAGGCGCAATATCTCAGTGAGCAACATGCGGTTTTAGCCAGAACACGTCGCCAAGTAAGAAGTTTGACTCACTACACTTCGTTAGACTTATCCTCGCGTAAAATTGTAATTCACGGCAGCTCTATGGCCAGTAACCTAATGCTGTGTAGCCAGACTGATTACATCACTGTTGTGCCGCTTTCTATGGCGATCCAGTATCAGGAACGTCTTGGGTTACAGTTGTTCAAACCGCCTTTCGATTATCAGCCTATCTCTCATTACCTCATTTGGTTGAAAAAACAGAACACCGATCCGGCACATAAGTGGTTCAGAGAGCAGATCATCAATACGACTAATGACATGTCTAAATCACTAAACAGTTGGCGCTCCGCTTTCTGATCGTCGCCCTATCTTTTGTTTGCCAAATATCTTCTTAACAAATCACTTGTATTAAGTGAGTTATAATAGAAAATTATCACAATGAGAATTTATGATAATTTCATTTATTTGCTGTCAGCTCGTATATTAACCCTAACAAAGGAGTGGGTAACCTCCACTCACGATTATATCGGCTCAGGTTGCTGGGCTAAAAAGGGCGAAATATGAAATTCCTACACACAATGATCCGAGTTACTGATTTAGACAAGTCTATCGAGTTCTACACCAAGGTATTGGGAATGAAGGAACTTGAACGCCACGAAAACAAAGAGTACCGCTACACATTGGTTTTTGTTGGCTATGAGCAAGGCGGCACGACTATCGAGCTAACGTACAACTGGGATACGAATGAGTACGAGATGGGCAGCGCGTTTGGTCATCTGGCATTGGGTGTAGAAGATATTTACGCAGCATGTGACAAAATCAAATCGCTAGGTGGCAACGTCACTCGCGAAGCGGGTCCAGTGAAAGGCGGCTCAACTCATATCGCTTTTATTACTGACCCAGACGGCTACCAAATCGAACTGATTCAACTAGGTTAATCGAGGATATAACAATGACAAACGCACTATTTCAACCAATTCAACTTGGTAATATCGAGCTTAAAAACCGTATTGTTATGCCACCGATGACGCGTTCTCGCGCAACGCAACCTGGTAATTCAGCAAACGATATGATGGCGGCTTACTACGCTCAGCGTGCTTCTGCAGGTTTGATTATTGCTGAAGGCACACAAATTTCACCTATGGGTCAAGGCTATGCTTGGACTCCGGGTATCTATTCTGATGAGCAGATCGCTGGTTGGAAAAAAGTGACTGATGCCGTACATGAAAAAGAGGGCGTTATCTTCGCTCAACTTTGGCATGTAGGCCGTGTAACACACCCAGACAACATTGGTGGTGAACAGCCAATCTCGTCTTCTGCACTTAAAGCACAAAACGTAAAGGTATTCATCGATAACGGTACTGATGAACCGGGCTTTGTTGATGTGGTTGAACCTCGTGAAATGACGAAACAAGACATCAAAGAGGTGGTTGAACAGTATCGCCAAGCGGCTTTGAATGCGGTTGAAGCAGGCTTTGATGGTATCGAACTTCACGCAGCGAATGGTTACTTAATCAACCAATTCATCGATTCTGAAGCAAACAACCGCACTGACGAATACGGTGGTTCAATTGAAAACCGTTTACGTTTCCTAGGCGAAGTGGTTGAAGCTATGGTTGAAGCGATTGGTGCTGACCGTGTTGGTGTCCGCCTTGCTCCGTTCACATCGTTGAATGGTACGGTTGACGCTACACCAGTAGAGACTTACACAGCGGCGGCAGCACTACTTAACCTATACAAAATTGTTTACCTACACATTGCAGAAGTTGATTGGGACGATGCACCTGAAACGCCAAAAGCATTTAAAGCAGCAGTTCGTGAAGCCTACGAGGGTGTCCTTATTTATGCGGGTAAATACGATAGCGAGCGTGGCGAAAAAGCCGTTGCTGAAGGCGTAACTGACATGGTTGGTTTTGGTCGTCCATTCGTTGCGAACCCAGATTTACCAGCTCGTATTCAAAATGGTTACCCACTTGCAGCGCACGATCCAAACACATTGTTCGGTGGTGCTGAAAAAGGTTTAACGGATTACCCAGAATACGCAGGCTAAAAACAGCTGCCTGAAGCAGAGTATTGAGATAGTATCTCGATCCTGTTGAATGTTTATAAAAAGCAACCTTGCAGAGTCGGGTTGCTTTTTTTGTTATTGGACTAAGTAAAATGATGAACGTGAAAGCGATGCGCGGAGAGCTTTACCTTCTATTTGCCACCCTGCTAGCTGGGGTGGGATGGATTGCATCTAAGCTGGTGGTATTAGAAATGCCTGGGCCAGTGTTCATTGGTGTGCGATTCCTCGTCGCGAGTCTTATTCTTCTGCCATTTTGTATTCACCATATTCGTAAGCTTTCGTTTAAGCAGATTCTGTCTCTTTGCGGCGTGGGTTTGTTGTTGTCTGCCTCATTGCAGGTATGGGTGTTTGCAGTTTCGGTGACTGAAAGCTTGTCGGAAGGGGCATTCATCATGAGCTTAGCCATGATCATTGCACCGTTTGTGTCTTGGATTTTGTTTCGAGTTAAGCCTAATCGCGCGTTTTGGGTGTCTTTCCCGATCGCGATTATTGGCATGCTGTTGCTGACTTTGGGTAACGGCTGGCATGTTGAGCAGAGTCAGATTTATTTCTTACTAGCATCGATGTTGTTGTCTGTTCACTTTGTGATGAACAAGCGTGTGATTACCAATATCAAGCCTATCGCATCAATCTGTGTGCAACTGTTTGTGGTGGGTGTGAGTGGTTTAGCCTTTGCTTCTATGACAGCTCAGCCGGAGTTCGAAATCACCAAAACCTTAGTCTTCTGGTTTATTGTCTCTGCGGTGATCGCAACGTCTATTCGTTACTTGCTACAAACGGTCGGTCAGCACTCCGTGAACATGGAAGTGGCGGCATTGATCATGATTCTTGAGCCTGTGTGGACGCTGCTGTTAAGTGTGAGTGTGCTTGGCGAAAGTGTAGAGATGCAGAAGCTGCTCGGTGGGGCGGTGATCATTGCTTCACTATTTTGCTATATCAAATGGTCGAGACGAAAATAAAACACTCGGCGCAAGGCCGAGTGTGGGTTGTTCTTCAAGTGCTTTTCTGAGCCTTATCAGGCGAGTGTTGAACAAGACTTGTCGAGTGCAGAGCAAGGGTTAAATTCTGCGAATAAGACGTGCAAAGGGTGTCACCGTACTTATCGTTCTCGCTGGTAACTATTCTAACAACGAGCTTTAAATACAGGTGGTAAAGTCGAACCCTTACCACCATAGTCCTATCGCACAGCCTTCTTTTCTTTATGCCATCAATTCGAATGCACTAGGGGCGGGAAAGGACGTGAATGAATTAGTCGCGAATAGTGACTTTTGTAATCACAATATCTTCGCAAGGCACATCTTCGTGTCCCCAGCGAATGGTTGTTGGTGCTTTCGCAATTTTGTTTACCACATCCATACCTGCTGAAACCTTACCGAATACCGCGTAACCCCAGCCAGCATTGGTTGTTGAGGTGTGATCTAGGAAATCGTTGTCATCAAGGTTGATGAAGAACTGCGCCGTTGCAGAATGTGGTGCATCAGTCCGAGCCATTGCCACAGAACCAATCACATTCTTCAAACCACGGTTTGCTTCGTTGACGATTGGGGCGCGAGTTGGTTTTTCTGTCATGTCGATAGTGTGACCACCACCTTGAATCATGAAACCTTCAATAACACGGTGAAATGTCGTGCCTTCGTAGAAACCGTCTTGGCAGTATTTAAGGAAGTTTTTCGACGTTACTGGCGCTTTTTCAAGGTTCAGTTCAATCTCGATATCGCCAAAGTTGGTGGTGAAAGTAATCATAGGGCTACCTAAAGTTGAAGTTTTACTGAGTCGTCATGACGAAAGTGGGTTGCAGTATAGGGAAAATAACAGCGGATACTAGTGATGGTTTTATTGTGGTTGAATTCTCGTCAACCACCAAAATCACGCCTGATATTGTTTAAGGAACATCTCGACACTTGAAGTAATGAGCACTTGCTTGTGTGCAGCATCCGGTGACGGCACATGACCAATGATTTGCGGCCAAAACGCAAAAGACTTAAGCAGACCAATGAACTGCGTGGAGGCGAATTGTGGGTCTAGTTCTACTAAACGACCGTCTGCCAACGCGGCTTTAATCCAGGTTGTAAGTCCACTTTCTGTTTGGGAATATTTTTCCATCGCTTGATGCGCCAGTTCTGCGTTATGGAAATACTCTGAGAACAAAACGCGTGACAGGTCGATGAAGCCTTCAGACTCAAGTAACTCAAGCTCTTGATTGGCTATCGAGGAAAGCTGTTCTTCAAGTGGCAGTTCTGCTTGATATGGGAAATGCGTTGCGGCCAGAGTTTTGCTCCAAATGCTGTCTAGAATCTCATCTAAAAGCAGTTCTTTGCTGGCAAAGTGATTGTATACGGTGCGCTTTGATACTTCTGCGCGACTCGATATTTTATCCATGCTGGTGGCCTTGTAGCCATGCTCAGTAAACTCTGCGATAGCAGCGGCAACGATCGATTCACGTTTTCTTTGGCTCAGCGTTTTTTTTACAGTCATCGGGATACTACTCAATATGTCGCGGTTAGCATTACATACGCTAATTTTACACCAGTAAGTTTACTTTTAGAACACCAATCCGCGTATTGGTAATTCGGTCGAGAGCAACTGAATCGCTTTGCAATGCACGGTGGGTATCATAGAATCGAAAGTGTATTCGAATTTTATTGATATCAACGGAAGAGAATAAACAATCAATGAGTAGTATTTTAGAGTGTATTCGTACAGTTGGACGAGGAGAAAGAGGGCGTAAGCCTTTATCGTTCGAACAAGCCTACCGCATCATGGATGAGTATTTAAGCGGAGAAGTCGGTGACGACCAAATGGCTATGCTACTGATGTTGATTCGTGTGCAGAATGAAACCAATGAAGAGATCGCTGGCTTTGTAAAAGCGTTTCAATCTCGAGTGCCAGATTTAGGCGCTGATATTGATTGGCCGTGTTATGCAGGTAAGCGTAACGATAACGCCAGTGGCAAGCCTTGGAACTTGTTGGCGGCAAAAATCTTAGCTGACAATGGCTATAAAGTGTTAATGCATGGCTATATGGATAAGCCGAGCGGTAGGACGCACGTTGAAAGCCATTTGCAAGATGTCGGTGTGCAAAGTGCTGAGAGCCCTGAACATGCTAAGTCGATTCTTGAACAAGACGGCATTGCTTATTTACCGCTAGCTAACTTTGCGCCCGAAGCACAAACCATGATTGGTTGGAAACACCGCTACGGTTTGAGAACACCAATTAACACGGTAGTTCGAGCATTGAATCCTGGTGGTGGCCGTTTAGGTCTGCGTGGCAGTTTCCATCCTGGCTTTCCACAACTTCATGCGGAAGTTGAGCATGTTATCGGAAATAAATCCCACTCGGTGATTTCATTCAAAGGGATGAACGGTGAGTCGGAATATAATCCTAAAGTTAGCCAAACGGTATGGATGAGCTCTCCTGACAAAGTCGAATCGTTCTACTGGGAAGAGATGATGAACCTAGAGCTGCCACTTCCTAGTCAATGTGTACTTGGCACATCGGCTGAAGATATGGCGCTAATGGCGAATACCGTTGTCGACAGCATGACAGCCATTCTCTTTGCAGAAACGCACGATAAAACTGAGGCATACCAGAAAGCGGTGCGCCTGTGGCATGAGTATTGTGCGCGTTAGATGGTGGTTTGTAATCAATGAGAGAAGGTCAGCGAGCGCTGGCCTTTTTATACTTGATTTCTAGCAAGGGCTTTTCGTGAACGCCCAAACAATAAAGCTACTTCACTCGCATCAAGCGATGCATTTTGTCTTCGAACTGAATCTCAATCACCTGTGAGATCTTCATCTTATCAACACGATCAAGCATTCTCGCTTGGTAATCACGTTTTTTCATCCACTCTAGCGGTTCTTTAAAGCCATCTTCATTAATCACAAACGACTGATCGGTAATAGAGTCTTCAAAGATATGAACCACCCAAATGCGTGATTGGAAATCCAATAACTCACTAAAGTAGCTTTTTAACTTAGATAAGGAATTCGTTAGATACGTTTTAGGTGGGGTTTGGGAAGACATAGTAAACCGTATTTGGACAATGAAAATCGGCAAGGGCGCCGTCTGATCATTATAGCCTTTACCCGTTAGGCTTGTCAGGTCGAATTCGGCAGCCATTCACGGCTATTGCGCTTGCTAATGCTACTATGGCTGCCAGTTAGAGATTAACCAAATCAGTGTCGGATTCACTATTTAACGAATAGGCCGAAGTCGATCTCTTGTTCTCTTTGATATTTCACCAGCTTCACTTTTAGGTCGTGTTTTGCTGCTAAATCAATGGCTAAGCATGACATGCGTTTTATCTCATCAACGCAGCTTGATATCAGCGGTTTTTCTTGATTATCGATAGTGGCGATGAGTGTGTTTTCTGTACCGTCGTTACCTGCGTAAATATACGCGTACATGTTGTTGTCGTGTTGCATAAACTTCCTAAAACGGGATTTCTAATTATTAGTGAGGTGAAGATTACAGGGTTTATTTACGCAGGCTAGCTCGGCTCAGTAAGGTTAAGCAAGGGAAAGTAAGGCTTTGTAAGGGCTCTTTTTTTTCTTTTTTCTGGCGTTCGAAAACGTGCTCAACCCTTTGTTTGTCTCACTTTTTTGTCTTGTTAGGTTTTGCCTATCAATAAAATTGTTGAAATCCATTTAGTAAAATCAAGATTTTAGACAACAATTAACTTAACAAGATAGAAAATATATGACGCAAAGTATTTAGGGAGAACGCAATGCATTCTATTAAAGTGAAAGATTACATGACGCAGCAGGTTGTGACATTTACTCCTGATATGCCGTTAAGTCTAGCGTTAGACAAAGTGATGCGTAGCCACCATATGGGTGGGCCCGTAATCGATGATAACGAACAAGTGATTGGCTTCCTTTCAGAGCAGGATTTACTCGAGAAACTTGTGAAGGTCAGTTACTTCTGCCAAGACACACACCTTGTAGGTGACTGTATGTACCAAGAAGTACTGTCGGTGTCTCCTGACTTATCCATTATTGAATTGGCGGACATGATGCAGGTTGGAAAACCTAAAGCATACCCTGTGATCGATAATCGAAAACTGGTGGGTATTATCACCAGAACCGATGTTTTGAGAGCAATCGGCAAGAACTTGGAAGAATGCTTCAAACATCAGGTATAGTAGCGTGTTAAGAACGATTATTTTTCTCAATACTCTCAATTGAAAAAAGGCGCACTAGCGCCTTTTTCTGTATAGCGCTTTTCTTGGTCGATCCTCTCTTTTTGGATCCCTAGCCAGTTGAACTGTTGAACTGTTGAACTGTTGAACAGCTGATTGGGCTTTAGCTCTTGGGTATTCCAACTTTTGGAGGTTTCATGTCAAATCAAACGGCAAAGTTTGTTGAAGGTTCAACGATGCGCCACATATTGGTGATGTCGGGGGCTGGCTCTGTTGGTTTGATGGCGTTATTTGTGGTCGACTTACTCGACATGCTGTTTATCAGTATGCTCGGACAGGTCGAATTGGCTGCTGCGGTAGGCTTTGCAGGTACGCTGACTTTCTTTTCTACCTCCGTTTCTATCGGTACTTCCATTGCCATGGGCGCATTAGTGTCCAAAGCCATCGGCTCAAAGAATCAAGAGCACGCACGAAACCTAAGCACCAGTATCATGCTGACTGCGTTTGTTATCAGTTCAACCATAACTGCAATCATGTTCGCTTATATTCCAGAGCTGCTAGCCGCGATAGGCGCCAAAGGCATTGCAGCCGAACGCGCTCAAGCTTACCTACAGATTTTGCTACCTAGTGGTCCATTTTTGGCGTTAGCGATGGCTGCGGGTGCGGGCTTAAGAGCGGCAGGTGATGCTAAGCGTTCGATGTGGGCAACTTTGTCTGGCGGCATTGTTAACGCGATTCTCGATCCTCTGTTTATTTTTGGTTTTGGTTGGAACATCGAAGGGGCGGCTATCGCTTCGGTTGTCGCTCGTTTCTCGGTGCTATTCTTTTCGCTTTATCCTCTTATTCGCAGCCATCAGCTGGTAGCTCCGCCTTCTTTTGTGCAATGGCGCATTAATATTCGACCAATATTGGCGATTGCGCTGCCTGCGATTATCACCAATACCGCAACGCCTATCGGTAATGCGATTGTAACAACGGGTATCGCACAATATGGTGAGGATTTTGTCGCGGGCTTTGCCGTGATAGGTCGTCTGACGCCAGTTTGTTTTGCGGTTATCTTTGCCTTGTCTGGCGCTGTGGGGCCAATCATTGGTCAGAACTTTGGTGCTGAACGCATGGACCGAGTAAAAGAAACACTCAATAACTCATTGCTGGTTACTACGGCATACACCATCGCTGTTTGTATTCTGTTGTACTTCGTTCAAGGTTATGTCATTCAAGGCTTTAGCTTACAAGGTGATGCAGCAATCATTGTGGCGGCTTTCTGTACCTATGTGGCGTTAACCTTCACCTTTAACGGTGCACTATTTGTTGCCAACACGTCTTTCAACAACCTAGGTAAACCGCTTTACTCGACAGCATTGAATTTGGGTAAAGCGACGTTAGGTACTCTGCCGTTCGTATATCTAGGTTCGCAATGGTATGGCGCTTTGGGTGTTCTCTATGGTCAAGCTTTGGGTAATGTTTTGTTCGGAATTTTAGGTATCTTGGTGCTTCGACATCATATCGCTGAACTGATGCAAGGATCTCAAGTTGATCCAGTGGAAGATGATGTGTCGATTGTCAGCTTGAACACTCAGCCATTCTGTTCACACGATGCGGTTCTTATTGATGATGTATCCGCTAACCGTGAAGAGTGTGCGGAGCTTAAATCTCAGTAAGCCATCGGCGCTGGCATAATATTTTTGTTTTCTTGAAAACTTCTTCTTGACCTTGGAGTAGCCTCCAAGGTTTATACTTTTGATGAACTTAAGGTTCTGTTGCTCGTAAGTTAGCAACAACCTCAAGGCTTTTGAGTATTAAGGAGATACATTATGTGCGCAAAACATGCAGCGTGCCGCTCAGCAAAAGTGGACGTTCAACCTCAAGCGGCAGGAGCAAGTTGCTCTAGCCCTAAAATTTCAAGCATCACAGCAGCAGGTACTTCATCTGGTTGTTGTAGCTCTTCTGCTGCTTCGTCATCGTCTGGAGATGATTGTTGTAGTTCGTCGGACAGTGGAGAAGAAGACAGTCAGTCCTCAACTTTATCTCTCGATGCCAAATTTTCGAAAAGTTGGCTGGTTGCCGGAATGGACTGCCCAGCTTGTGCAAGAAAAATAGAAAACGCGATCAGCAATATTGACGGTGTTATTCAAGCGAAGGTTCTCTTTGCTACCGAAAAGCTGGTTGTGAAATTCGATAATGAAAGCCTTGCTGACACCATTGAACAGGTCTCTATCAAAACGGGTTTCCCTCTTACGGAAGTCGGTTCAAAGAAAGAAAAACAACAACCTGAGACTTTTTGGCAAGCTTATATCCAACCTAATTTACAGATTATCGCGATTGCAGCGGCAATGCTGTTTGCGGCGCTTGTAAAAATCACCTCACCTCAATTAAGTGAAGGCTTGTTTACGGTAACTTGTCTGCTTGGTTTATATCCGGTGGCGAAGAAAGCGGTTCAGCTGGCGCGTTCAGGTACACCGTTTGCTATTGAAACCTTAATGAGTGTTGCCGCGCTGGGTGCTTTGTACCTTGGCGAAACTGCGGAAGCAGCGATGGTTCTATTGTTGTTCTTGATTGGTGAGCGCTTAGAAGCGTTTGCTTCATCAAGAGCAAGAAGTGGCGTTCAAGCGCTAATGGCATTGGTACCAGAAAACGCGACTAAGATCATCAACGGCGAGCGTGTAGAAGTAGCAGTCAGTGAACTGGTTCCAGGTGATGTGATTGAAGTGGCCGCGGGCTCTCGTTTACCTGCTGACGGCCAATTGATTACAGACGCGGCAAGCTTTGATGAAAGTGCGTTAACCGGTGAATCTGTTCCTGTTGAACACATCGAAGGCAATAGCATCATGGCTGGCGCTGTGGTGGTCGATAAAGTGGTTCGTATCACCATCACTTCAAAACAGGGTGAGAACGCGATCGATCGCATTCTTCATCTGATTGAAGAAGCAGAGTCTCGTAAAGCACCACTAGAGCGATTCCTCGATAAGTTCAGCCGTTGGTACACACCGTTAATGATGGTAGTGGCTCTGTTGGTCATCATCACACCACCATTGTTGTTTGCGGAGCCATGGGAAACATGGGTTTACCGTGGCCTAGCGCTATTGTTGATTGCTTGTCCGTGTGCCTTGGTTATCTCGACTCCTGCAGCGATTACCTCTGGCTTAGCAGCAGCAGCGAAACGTGGCGCGCTCATTAAAGGCGGCGCAGCGCTAGAGCAGCTTGGTAAAATCCAAACCATCGCCTTCGATAAGACAGGCACACTGACCGAAGGTAAGCCTCAGGTTACGGATATTCAACCTCTATCGGGGTGGCAACAAGACGCGATGCTGCGTGTGGTTGGGGCGATTGAAGTTGGCTCTACTCACCCGTTGGCGCAGTCACTTGTCGCTAAAGTAAAAGACCTGAATATTGAGATTCCTGAATCACACAACAAGAAAGCGTTGATTGGTAGTGGTGTTGAAGGGGATGTTGATGGTGTTAAGTATCAGGTTCTGTCACCGTCTAAAGTCACGTTCAAACTTGGTGCCGATGTGGTTTCTCAGGTAGAAGCATTAGAGGGTGAGGGCAAGACGGTTGTGGTTGCTCTTGAGGTTAAAGATCAAGAAGAATCAACAGAGCAAGCTACGACGGTGATTGGTCTGATTGCTTGGCAAGATACGTTACGCAGTGACGCTAAGCTTGCGATTGAACGACTTAATGAATTAGGTATTCAATCTATCATGTTGACCGGCGATAATCCGCGCAGTGCAGCAGCGATCAGTAGCAAGATTGGTATGCAGTACAAGGCAAGCCTATTGCCAAGCGACAAGGTATCTTACGTTGAGGAGTTATCTCAACAGTCGCACGTGGCGATGGTTGGTGATGGCATTAATGATGCACCAGCAATGAAAACGGCGAATGTCGGCATCGCAATGGGTGGTGGTACGGATGTCGCTTTGGAAACGGCGGATTCAGCACTGACTCATAACCGTTTAACTGAGCTGCCAGCGATGATTGAACTGTCGCAAGCGACCATGAACAACATCCGTCAAAACGTAGCCCTTGCGCTTGGTTTGAAGGTCGTATTCTTGGTGACAAGCTTGTTAGGTATTACCGGTTTGTGGGTGGCAGTTTTAGCGGATAGTGGTGCAACTGCATTGGTGACATTGAACGCATTGCGTCTGCTTCGATTTAAATCTAAAGCGGACTAAATCGAGCTCACCGACATAGAGCATTCTTAATATAAAAGCGCCTTTAGCGGTAATACGTTAAAGGCGCTTTTTGTCTCATTAGTATGCAACATAGGCGTGCGGATTGCTTATTTTTGTGATGCCAATCGGTTTTTTGTGAAACTTGAATTATTGTTGCGATCATTCATGTGACATGTGTCACTTCATTTTGTAATGAGCTTGGTTAGAGTGTGTTCGTACCCCACGAATTTACTATGAGCTTAAATAAGGGTAAAAAGCCCAATAAGCCAAAAGGAGCGAACTATGTCTCAAGCTGTTTTCCACTTAGGTGTTACTGAAGCAGATCTTAACGGTGCTACTCTTGCGATCATCCCTGGTGATCCTGCTCGTGTGCAAAAAATTGCAGAAGAGATGGAGAACCCAGTATTCCTTGCTAGTCACCGTGAATACACGCTTTACCGCGCAGAGCTAGACGGCAAACCAGTTGTTGTATGTTCAACAGGTATTGGTGGTCCATCGACTTCTATCGCAGTTGAAGAGCTTGCTCAACTTGGTGTTCGCACTTTCCTACGTGTTGGTACGACTGGTGCTATCCAACCTCACGTAAACGTGGGTGACATGATTGTTTCTACAGGTTCTGTTCGTCTAGACGGCGCTAGCCTACACTTTGCTCCTATGGAGTTCCCAGCAGTGGCTGACTTTGAAGTTGCAACAGCAATGAAAGCGGCAGTTGATGAATCAGGTGCAACAGTTCACATGGGCGTAACGGCATCAAGCGATACGTTCTACCCAGGTCAAGAGCGTTACGACACGTTCTCTGGTCGCGTTGTTAAGCGCTTCCAAGGCTCTATGCAAGAATGGCAAGACATGGGCGTTCTAAACTTCGAGATGGAATCTGCAACACTGCTAACTATGTGTGCAAGTTCTGGTCTGAAAGCAGGTTGTGTTGCTGGTGTAATCATCAACCGTACTCAAAAAGAGACGCCTGATCACGACACTCTAAAAGTAACAGAAGCACGTTCAATCAAAGTGGTTGTAGAAGCCGCTCGTAAAATGCTTTAAGTCTTAAAGTGCTCTGAGTTTTAGAGAGCATTAAGTCTTCAAGTGACATTAAATTTTGAAAATGGCCGCATCGTATGATGCGGCCATTTTTTGGTGCGCCGAGCAT
>NZ_JBFRMS010000020.1:59888-71364 GCF_041470505.1 Vibrio sp. 10N.261.55.C5 | reverse complement strand
ACTATCCTGCCAGATAGGGATGTAAGCCACAGCAGACGTTTCCTGGCTCCCGTCTCCAGCATACAATTGAAGCCCCAATTCATTTAATGAAGTCGGAGGGGTCTCCATGACCCACTTTACTTCAGTCCAGTATTCTGCTGACATGTTTACCCAAGGCCCCTCACTCCAAACCCAATCTCCATCTTTGATATAGAGTTTACCACCGGAAAACCCGGCTGCTGAGAGGTCGGCACTTAACTTAACTTTAAGTGTTACCGTACCAACAACATCGAAATCAAACCCTGAGACAGGAAACTGGACATAGGCTTTCTTCTCACCCGTGTGTTCTTCATTCACTTTTATCATTAGTGATTTGTCACTGGAGTTCGATTCCGATTCACTAATTGACATAATGGGCTTCTCACCTGTTTCTGATTTTGTAGCGAAACCAGTGGGGACAATTCCATCATCAAAATCATAAATACCAGATACAGGGCCAATTTCAACTCCAGCTTTTGCTGCGACACAGTCTAAAGTAGATTGACTATATTGGTTTGTCCATTGCCAACTTAAACCACCAGCATATTCATTTTCACCAAGGCGCACACATAGTTCTGCTTCTGATAATGGGTCACCAAAGTAATTGAAATCGGCAGGCTTATAAGCATCTGCATCTGCAAAGAACTCTCCAATAACAATAGGCTTATCTAGTTCCCAATAACTCGCTTTATGATAGAAAGGAGACCATGCGCCTTCTTTACCCATATCATCGTAGTAGTGGGGAGCATAAAAATCTAGCCCTGCATTTTTACCCGCAAGGGCTTCCATTTTTTCATCACTGTAATAATTGTCGCCCCCGAATCCATCAGTATTAAACATACCAAGGGATTTAGGTCCTGTAGTAACAAGAACCTGTTTACCTAATTCGTCAGATTTATTGTGAATTGCAGCACTAAGTACCGCTGTAGTCTGGTGAATTTGATCAATACTCACGTTATAAGTAGAGCCCAAACCTTCTCTTTCTCTAAACCATGACTCCGTCATATTTTCAGGTTCATTAAATAGGTCTATCGCGAGCAAGGCTGGATGTCCTGCCACCTCTTCGAGTAAAGGAAAAATAAAGTTATCGATATAACTTTGTTGCATTCCCGGTTCACTTAAAAGCTTAAAGTTTGCATCAACGACTTCGGTTACACCGTCTTGTTTGATAGCTAACATATCAAACGACCATAAGTTGAAGATGACATACATATCTCGTTCAGCGGCAAGATCTAATGCTGTTTTCATATCAGCAATAACCAGTGCTTGCTCAGCTCCGCTTGCTACACTGTTTTTATCTGCTGACCATACAGGACTTACTGTTCCGTTAGTGTGTACCCACCAACGAACAGAATTGCCACCGACACTCCTAACTTGATCAAATAATTGAATTGCTCGAGATTCATCGAGACCGGTCCCAAAATCCTGAGCGTAATTTAACCAGGCCGTATTCACACCGTTAACGTAAATATTACTCTCTTGATAGGACAGGTATGGAACAGATGTACCACCACCGCCGGGAGATACATACTCAACAACATCTGAAGCATTTTCGTGACAACCAGCTAACATAGTACAAATTACGGTTGGTAATATATATTTTTTAAGGCTCATATGTTTCCTTTGCAATGAATTTTATCTGTTGGCCGTGAAATTCAGGCAAAAAAATAGGGAGACTCCCCCCGAAGTTCTCCCAAGCCTAAATACCGCTATATAGAGCTTAAATTAAAAATGAAAAAGTAAGCTGTCTCACTGTAGTCATTAAGTACAAATGTAGATTTGGCTATGGATACCAACAGAAATAAATAGTGGAGTAGAACGAATAGGGTTATGGTTTAAATAACCCTAGGTAACAAAGTACTATTTCATCACACGCTTTTTAGCGCGATTCCAACGTGAATCAAGCTTTTCAAGTGCTTTATCAAAATCACCAGAAGTAATGATGTCTTGAATGTAACCCCCTGAATAGAAATCAATCTTTGAGCGATTCGTTACTTCAATGAAAGTCGAAGAGTTAATTGGAGTTTGGATTACTTGAGGCTCGTAACTCATATATTCGTTCAGCTGAGCTAGTGCAGGCGCTTTAGATTTCAGCGTTGGGATAAACCCAGCAACTTCATCAAAGTCAGACGCTTCAATTAGGAACTTGAGATATGCTTTAGCTGTTTCTTTGTTGTCTGAATGTTTGCTCACGGCATAACCCCAATCATGGTTCATCTGAGCCTTAAGCTCACCTGACTCGTCAGATGGAATGGGCATGAAACCAATGCTGTCAGACTCAGCACCTCGTTCGATAATTTGAGGAATAACCCAATTACCCAAGTAGTACATACCAGCACCACCCGTTGCAATCGCTGCTTTAGAGTCTTCCCAAGAGTTAGTCATAAGATCTTTTTCTGTATAACCATTATCAATAAGACGCTTAAGTACACTTAATGAGGTGTTATAGGGAGTGTCGCCAGAGAATGGCTTATCTTGGTCAAGCATATCTTCGTAAACGGTATCGGTACCACCCACCACTAGAGGGAATTTATCCCATTGTTGTAATGGCCATTGTGCGCCAAAGTTTACATATAGTGGAATCTGGCCCTGGGATTTAATTTTATCTGCGGCCTCGAAGAAGCCAGACAAAGTTTTAATTGGAACCTCAACGCCAGCATTTTTTAGAACGTCTTTGTTATAAACAAGGCCCTCAACAGAGTTACCCATAGAAACACCGTACGACTTACCGTTATTTTCCCACGCATCAAAGAAATAAACTTCTTCGTGTGAATAAATCTCGTTTAGTGGCTCATAAAAATTGCCATACTGCTCTGATGGCACAGAAGGAAGAATGAGAACAAGATCACCATAATCACCAGTGTTCATTCGAGGGCGTAAGCCACCTTGATAATCGGCAAAAGCAACCACTTTTACATCGTTAACATTCGGATATAGCTTCTTAAATTCTTTTTCATACCGGTCATATAGGCCCGCTTCTACTAGATCTGTACGGTTTGTGTAAAAGGTTATATCACCTTTTACAAGCTCTGGGCTGATCCCATCCATAACTCCAGCATTAGCCATGCCATTAAGGCCTAGTAGGATTGAACCAGCAATAAGTGTTTTGGTAAGTGTAGGTACAAACGTTTTCATTATTCTTCTCCATTCATCCCCAGATCAATTTGAGGAATCTGATATGTTTCAACACAAAAAATATTAACGTTACGAATTTAAAATAACCATACGCATATTTTTACAACGTGATGGCCGTCAACATCTTTTATCCTTAGAACATAATAGACACGAAATAAAACCTAAAAATACAAATAAAAACAACAGGTTAAATAAAACACGCCAATGAGGTCAATTTACGTTACTTATTGTGAACAAAGTCACAATAGAATCCATAATATGAGCAAAAACACAAAATCGAAACGTTTTCATTAATTACAGGGTTGATTTAATACACAATACAGAAGAATTAAAGAGCTAAGTATCAACCATTACTGGCAGATTAAAAACTAAGCCCTTTATGAAAAATACTTAAGGATGAATATAATGAAACCCATTTACTACTCTCTACCATTACTTATCGGTCTTGCTGCATGTCACTCAACAACTGTAGTAAATACAGAGAAGCCAACCTTCCCCGCTGAAAGTATTAGCAGTTTTGTGTCTCAAAAAGGCAACCAGCTAATACTTGATGGTCAACCCTACAGGTTTGCTGGCACAAACAATTATTACATGCACTATAAGTCAGATGCGATGATCACTTCTGTACTTGATGACGCTCAAGACATGGGACTCAACTCAATTCGAGTATGGGGCTTTATGGAAGGCATAAGCCATGAACATACTATGCAACCAGAACCTGGCGTCTATACTCCTCCAAGCGGAGTTAAGAGCGCACTAGAACGCCTTGATTTTACAATTGCAGAAGCTAAAAAACGCGGTATTCGTGTTGTGATTGCCCTTACAAACAACTGGGGTGACTTTGGCGGGATGCCTCAGTATGTAAAATGGTTTGATGGAGCGCATCATGATGATTTTTACCGTGACGAACGTATTAAGAAAGCTTACAAAAATTACGTAAAACACATCGTAAACCACACTAACCAATACACCGACATTACGTATCGTGACGAACCAGCCATCATGACTTGGGAACTGGGTAACGAGCCGCGTGCACAATCAGATACATCAGGAGAGCTACTTTACTCTTGGACAAAAGAAATGAGTGATTATGTTCGCTCTCAAGCTCCAAACCAACTTATTGCACTAGGTTCAGAGGGCTTTTTTAAGCGCCCGGGACACGAAGATTGGGCGTACAACGGTAACGAAGGAGTCGATTGGGAGCGAATTATTACTCTGCCGAACATCAACTACGGCACATTCCACCTATACCCGGAACATTGGGGTAAACACAACGCCGAACAGTGGGGTACACAATGGATCAAAGATCATGCAGCGGCAGCGAGAGCAGCAAACAAGCCAGCGGTACTTGAAGAATACGGGATTGGTAAAAATGAACCTCAAAACCGAGATCTAATCTATCGAAAGTGGACTGAGACAGCATATAACGAAGGGCTTGCTGGCAGCATGTTTTGGATTCTAACAGGTTTTGAATCGAATCAACCTGATAACCTTTATCCTGATTACGACGGTTTCCGAATTCTTAAAGATGGTGGGAGAACGGACAAGATATTAACAAACCATTCCAAACAGATGCGTGGATTGAACTACGAAACGAAAGATGCAGTTTTCATCGCATACCCTATTGACGGAATGACAATTCCTGAGCAAAAAATTACGGTTTCGAGCTATGTATTCAGCGAAGGTAGTAGCAACGTCACAAACATAGATCTCCGTCTTCCTGAATCTGGAAAAGTTATACCTATGTTAGATACCGATGGCGATGGTTACTATCATGCAGATCTTGATATTTCTAGTATCGGTTACGGTGAAAAAACACTAATTGCTGTCGCTTCATTTAAAGAAGGCCCTCGCCAAACAGACAAGATCAAAGTTAAATTCAACCGCCCTATTCTAGGTTATGAAGTTGGTACTGCTTATGATTTTTTAAATGGTTCACTCCAAGGTTGGGAGCGAGAAGGTACATGGCAAGCGAGCTGGAAGACTCCCGCATTAGAGGTATCTAACGAGCTAGGAAGCCCAATGTTGAAGTTAAATATTATCTGGTCAGGTGAGAACGATTGGGAAGAATTAAAACTTCGCAATAGTTCTGTCAAGAAGTTCGGCCAACATACTAAACTTCGCTACGACTTATACCTACCAACTTTAGAGAAAGACAATGGTGGTGTGCGCCCTTACGCTGCTCTTGGTGACGGTTGGGTAAAACTAGACGCAGATAAGCATCGTACAACCGTAGATAAGTTAGAAAAGGTTACCATGAACGGAAAAGAATACTACAAGCAACAAGTAGAGATTGACTTAGGTGACGTTTCTAAAAAACTCCCTGACTTATTCTTAAACATTGTAGGAGATAAATTTCCACTTGATGGTTCAGTCTATATTGACAACATCGAGCTAATGAAGCCTGTTTATTAAAAGTAACCTACCCTTATATGAGTTGATGTTTAATAAACTAAAGCGCTCGATGTACTTCATCGGGCGTTTTGGAGTCCTATGATTTATCACGTGAGTAAATTAGATCTAGCTATCAGTAATCTCATAACTTGGTTCTAGTTTCAGCTTTTACGCGCAAATGATTGTACATTCTTAGTTTAGTTTCTAAAACTAATAGTGTGATCACATTGCTTATTCTCTTTAAAGAGAATTTATGACATGGGCCAACAAGAAATACCTCCAAAGTATTACTATAATTACAACTATTATTAATTATTAAAGATGATGTCTAAATATGTCTATTAAAAAACGATATATCGCGCTAATAGCGGCGGTTGGTATAGGTATTGGCTGGTTAACCTTAGGGGGAACTGCAGCTGTTATGCACTATACATCGAGTACTGAGTTTTGTGTTTCTTGCCACACAATGGAAGCACCTCACAAAGAATATCAAGGTTCAGTTCACTTCAGTAACGCAAAAGGCATTCGAGCGGAATGTGCCGATTGCCACATCCCTTCCGATCCGATTGACTACGTGATCACCAAGGTAAGGGCGTCTAAAGACATCTACCACGAATTCATCACTGGTAAGATCGACACACCAGAGAAATACGAAGCACATCGTGAAGAGATGGCTGAAACAGTATGGGCTCAATTTCGTGAGAATAACTCAGCGACATGTCGTTCTTGCCACGAACTCGATGCCATGGAAGAGTTCGAGCAATCTCGTGATGCGGCGAAAATGCACGCTTACGGTAAAGAGAACAACCAAACGTGTATCGACTGTCACAAAGGCGTAGCGCACTTTGCTCCTGAAGCTCAGTTAGACAGCAAAGCGTTCGATACCTTGATGGCCTTTACGAAAAACACGCCAGCAGATGCGAAAGTGGTTTACCCCGTAACCGACATCGCAATGGGCGAATTTGGTAACATAAACCCGACAGCTGAACTTGAAGTCGTTAAAGCTGAAGGCGACAACCGTACTGTAACTCTGAATGCTTTCCAAATGAAAGGCGCAGAACAAGTGCTTTACTTCGGTGAAGGTCAACGTGCAATCGTTGCGACACTAACCGACAAAGGTCAAGAAGCACTGACTACTGGTGAATACGAAGCCGATGTTTACGGTAATGAATGGCGTTCAGTAGCGTTAACTGGTGACATTACGGACCCAGTTGTCGATACCCTAGACCCAATCTGGTCTTATGCAGAAGAGTTGGACAATGTTTATTGTGCAACGTGTCACGCGAAGATTCCTTCAAACCATTTTACTGTGAATGCTTGGGGACCTGTTGCGAAAAGTATGGGCGATCGTACAGACATTTCAGAGCAAAACCTTGAGCTGCTGACTAAGTACTTCCAAAACCACGCGAAAGACGTTGTTGGTCACTAAAGAGAATTAAAAGGATAAAATTATGACTAATATGACCCGTCGTGGATTTATGAAAGGTACCGGTATCACTGCTGGTGCGTTGGCTTTCACATCCTTGACACCAATGAGCGCAATGGCTTCTGAGAAACGCGGCTCTGGTGTATTAACAGCAGGCCGTATGGGCCCAATGCTGTGTGAAGTGGAAGACGGCAAACTGTTGTCAACCACGAATGCATTGGCACAAACGGTTCCAAACAGCCTTCAAACTACAGGCCCGGATCAAGTACACACAAAAGCGCGTGTTAAATACCCTATGGTTCGTAAAGGCTACTTGGCTAATCCATCTGCACCTGAAGGTGTACGTGGTAGTGATGAATTTGTTCGTATCTCTTGGGATGAAGTGTACAAATTGATTCACCAACAACATTCACGTATTCGTCAAGAGCACGGTGCGGAATCGGTATTCGCAGGCTCTTACGGCTGGCGTTCAAGTGGTGTTCTGCACAAAGCGCAAACGCTTCTACAACGTTACATGAGCATGGCTGGAGGTTACTCTGGTCACTTAGGTGATTACTCGACAGGTGCTGCGCAGGTCATCATGCCGCATGTCGTGGGATCAATTGAGGTATATGAACAACAAACAACTTACCCAGTTATTCTTCAGCACAGTGATGTGGTCGTGCTTTGGGGGCTAAACCCAATCAATACCTTGAAAATTGCTTGGAGTTCGAGCGACTGTGCAGGGCTTGAATTCTTCCATCAGTTGAAGAAATCAGGTAAGACCGTGATTGCGATAGATCCAATGCGTTCTGAGACCATCGAGTTTTTCGGAGATAATGCTCAGTGGATCGCTCCGCACCCAATGACGGACGTTGCCATGATGATGGGCATCGCACACACATTGGTGAAACAAGGCAAACACGACAAAGAATTCTTAGGCAAATACACAACAGGTTATGACGTTTTCGAAGCGTACCTAATGGGTAAAGAAGACGGCGTTGAAAAATCCGCTGAGTGGGCGTCTGAGATCTGTGGTGTGCCAGTGAAACAGCTGGAACTACTGGCTGATATCTTCAGCAAGAACCGCACTATGCTGATGTCTGGCTGGGGTATACAGCGTCAGCAATATGGTGAACAGCGTCACTGGATGCTGGTCACGTTAGCAACGATGCTAGGTCAAGTTGGTTTACCTGGTGGTGGTTTTGGTCTCTCTTACCACTACTCAAACGGTGGCAATCCTGCACGTGATGCAGGCGTACTTCCTGCTATTTCAGCGGCTATTGGTGGTGGTTCATCTGCGGGTAACGACTGGGCAGTGTCGGGTTCTTTAAATGCCTTCCCTGTAGCACGCATTGTTGAAGCGCTAGAAAATCCAGGAGTAAGCTATCATCATAATGGTCATAACCTAACTTTCCCTGACATAAAAATGATTTGGTGGGCGGGCGGTGCTAACTTTACTCATCACCAAGATACCAACCGTTTGATCAAAGCTTGGCAAAAACCTGAGCTGATCGTTATCTCTGAACCATACTGGACAGCGGCAGCTAAACATGCGGATATTGTGTTGCCAATTACTACATCGTTTGAACGTAATGATATGACAATGACGGGTGATTACAGTAACCAGCATCTAGTGCCAATGAAGAAAGTGGTTGAGCCTCAAGGCGAAGCGCGTAGCGACTTTGATGTGTTTGCTGATATGGCAGAACTCCTTGCTCCAGGTGGTCGTGATGTATACACCGAAGGCAAAACCGAAATGGAATGGTTATACGGTTTCTACAAAACCGCACAACAAGGTGGTCGTGGTCAACGCATTGCAATGCCAAACTTTAGTAAGTTTTGGGAAGACAACCAGTTAATCGAAATGAAGTGGAACGAGAAGAATGCACAGTTCGTTCGTTACGCTGATTTTCGTGAGAACCCAATCATGAACCCATTAGGTACGCCAAGTGGCAAGTTCGAAATATTCTCAAGAACCATTGAAAGTTACCAATTAGAAGATTGCCCAGCGCACCCAACTTGGTTAGAACCAACAGAGTACACAGGTAACGCTAAAAATGGCGAACTGCAACTGATGACAGCACACGCAGCGCATCGTCTGCATAGCCAGTTCAACTACGCGAAGATCCGCGAAGAATACGCGATTGCAGACCGTGAGCCGATTTCAATTCACCCTGAAGATGCGAAAGCTCGAGGCATTAAAACCGGTGATTTGGTTCGTGCACATAATGGTCGTGGACAGGTATTGGTGGGTGCATTAGTGACTGATGGCATAAAACAAGGCTCTGTATGTATCCATGAAGGCGGTTGGCCAGATTTAGATAAAGATACAGGCTTATGTAAAAACGGTGGCTGTAACGTGCTTACGTTGGATATTCCGACTTCTCGTTTGGCGAATGGCTGTGCTGCAAACTCTGCGCTTGTGAAGATTGAAAAATACACAGGGCCAGTATTAGAACTTACGGCATTTGATCCTCCCCAAAATGGATAGTTCTAGAATAAGTGAAGTAATTCTCCGTCCATAGCTTTCAGACTAAAACAAGACTATTTAGAGGCCTTTGGCGCGCGCGTCAAAGGCCTCTAAATTATTCGTAAGTGTGTTTTATGACTATCTTCATAAAGGGCATTTATGTGGTCTTACGACGTTGATTAGCGTGGGGCCGAATGAGATTGGTAATCTAAATGATCTGCATTAGATAGATTGAACACTTTGTTAAGTGTCTTGGGCTTTCCATACTTATAGTTATTCATGATGTGCTAATTTAGGAAAGTCACTAGTTCATTTTTATCCAAAAGCTTAAGGAAAACTAGTTTCAACTCTTCAGACAGTTTACTAGCAAAGCACTCTTGGTAGGTCTTTTAACTTTGTCGTGTATTGAGGGGATAAAAAATTACGTTTCATAGCCCAATCATGCGTAGTTCCTTGAGCAGCTAGGAAAATCGAATCACGACCCAACTTGTTATTCAGTTTATCTATGGCTTTCATTAACGCAGGGTTATCTGGCTCCGAAAATAAGTCTTGCTGACGCTGCCGATCGGATACTAGGTTCATAGCTCCTACGCCAATCTTGTAATAGCTGACACCAGGCTTAAACAACCTTGTTGCCATCAACGTCACTGCTTTCGCCAACTTACTTGTATCGTTGGTTGGAAATTCAAATATGTAGGTGTCTTTGAAGTTTTGCGGTATGTCATCAAAAGGTGATGTGTTGGCAAAAGCCATGAGAATAGCACATGAGCTCTTTTGGTTGCGTGCTTTTTTTGCCACTGTGGCAGCGTGAAAGGCGAGGGCTTGCTTTAGTTCTTCAAGTGACGTTATTCGGTTACCGACGCTACGAGTGCTAAATATCTGTTGTTTGTCCGCTCTGCATTCGTCCCAAGCTTTGCAAGGATGGCCATTTAACTCACGAACGGTTCGTTCAATTTCTACATTGAAAGAGCATCTTGCTTGTTCAGGACTTAAATTCGCTAAATCGAGAGCCGTTTCAATCCCCATTAACTTCATACGTTGTGTCAATCTTCTTCCAACTCCCCAAACTTCAGATACAGATTGTGATGCTAAATATTGTTGGCGTTTGTCTTCAGAATCAATGATGCAGACACCATTCAACTCTTTATCAACTTTTGCAACTCTGTTGGCCATTTTAGATAGTGTTAAAGTATCACCCACACCAAAGCAAACGGGCAACCGACACTCTTTCCAAACAGTTTGACGAATCCGTTGACCGAACGAGATTAAATCTGACTCAATATGTGAAAAACGACTGATATCTAAAAAGCATTCATCTATTGAGTAAATATGACTCCTTGGTGAGAACGCCGTAATTGTTGCCATCATTTTTGCAGACAGGTCAGCATATAAAGCATAGTTTGATGAAAAAACGCTCACACCACGCTTTTCAATGAGTGCCTTTTGCTTGTAATAGGGCTCAAACTTTTTCACTCCAACTTCTTTTGCCAACCTATTCGCAGCTACAACGGCACCATCATTGTTTGATAAGACAATACAGGGTAGGTGTCGTAAATCAGGACGAAATACTTGTTCGCAAGCGACATACATAGCGTTGCAATCTATAAGAGCAAACATTACATGAACTCAGGCAGTGGTTTATGTAGACGGATAGAACGTATCACAACCCCTTCAATCGCAAAGGCATCTTCTGGATGGATCTCAATAGGCAAATGATGAGGATTTGCTGACAGCAAAAGCCTGTTATGCACATCAAGGATCTTGCACATAAATGCACCATTTAAGCTGACAATAACGGTATCAAAATGTTGAGCTTGTGGCTTTCTATCGATGACTAATAAGTCGCCGTTGAAGATGCCAATTCTTTCCATGGAATCTCCATTAGCATAAGCAAGGTATGTGGCATTAGGGTTATTGACTAAGACTGAATCCAGGGAAACACCAAGCTCAACATACTCAGCCGCTGGTGATTCCCATGAGGTGAGTGAACAAGAAATACTGGATGGGGAAAGCGGTAGAATATGCATGTTAACGATCTCAGAATATTTACT
>NZ_JBFRMS010000020.1:0-59132 GCF_041470505.1 Vibrio sp. 10N.261.55.C5 | reverse complement strand
AGTAAATATTCTGAGATCGTCAATATCTATAAAAAAGTTCGATAACATCTCGACTATGTGGGGCACATAGAGTAAGGAGAGTTGAGATTTATGAATTAGTCAAATAAGATCTCTAAGAGCAGTTATAAGTAGGTGTTAAAAAGTAAAGAATTGAAACTAATGTGGTTAAAGTTGGAGAGCAAAAAACAGACGAAGAAAGCACGTCATATAATAGGTTTACAACGGTATTGCCTGATTAAGGAGTTAGAGAAATACCAAACGAACCGGTCGTGCTGATATAAAAACGTTACGTCAAGGATGGTTCAGGTTACAAACCATCCTTAAAGGTATGCACTCTCTAAGTCTCTTGATCAACCAGGCTTGTACTCAAGAGACAAGTATTTCACTACTCTTTTGTTTTGAGTCCTCAAAAGCCTCTTTATAATACGAGTCAACGCGGAATTTAGCTACTCGGTAGACATCTCAGGCGAATCAAATACAGTTATCTCCGGCAAGTCGCCTTCGAATTTCTCTATATTGACTAATGCACTATGAGCCGCAGTACTTTGTGATAATTTCGATGTACGTTTATCATGAGTGAGAACATTCGGATTACTATGCTTATCAAGGCTACCTTTTTCACTTGGATTCATCGGGTCATACCATGAACCCGTACACAAATAGATGGTTCTTTCTCGAATGTCTTCAGTAACAACAACGCCTGCTAGACAAGCCCCTCGGTCGTTAAAAACTTTTACGATATCTCCATCTTCAACTCCTCGATTCTTCGCATCTATCGGGTTGATCATCACTGGTTCACGCCCTTTAATCTTAGCATTTCGGCTGTAACGGCCTGAGTCTAGTTGGCTATGTAGTTTTGTTTTCGGCTGCCCTGAAATCATATGAAGCGGGAATATTTCCGCTTGTTTTGAATTCAACCACTCTGTCGGAGGTAGCCAGGTAAACTGTCCTGGGCAATCTTCGTATCCAAACGAGGCAATACGTTCGCTGTAGAGCTCGATCTTACCGCTTGGTGTAGTCAATGGATGCAAGGCAGGGTCTTGTCTAAATTCCGCAAGCAGCACGGTTTCCGGGCTCGGATCTGCGAACTCGATAATATCCCCATTCAAAAACGCATCAAAATCTGGAAGTTCAACACCTAAATTTTTCGACTCAGGAATCAGCTTTTGCCACATGCTCTCAAGCCATTGACGTGAGGTCTTGTTTTGAGTGAAGTCCTCTTCGATATCTAAACGCTTTGCGATTTCTGTGAAAATATCAAACTCATCACGAGCTTCACCTACAGGCTCAACTACTCTAGGCATAGGGATTAAGCTGTTGTCACGGGATCCAGCACCGATATCTTCTCGCTCTAATGTTGTCGTTACTGGCAATACGATGTCTGCAAACCTTGCTGTTGATGTCCAGTTGATTTCATTGACTATGATAGTTTCAGGTTGCTGAAATGCCTCAACTAAGCGGTTAATATCTTGATGATGGTGAAATGGATTACCACCGGCCCACCAAACCATACGGACATCCGGGTAAGTCAAATTCATACCGTTGTATTGGTACTCCTCCCCCGGATTGAGCAACATGTCGGAAATACACGCCACCGGAATGAATGTATCGACGTTGTTTTTGCGCTGTGGGAATGTAGGCCAACGAATAGGGCGATGCATTAGTCCAATCCCACCGTCAGACCCATACGCAATAGCGTAGCCACCACCAGGTAAGCCAATTTGGCCAAGCATAGAAGCTAAAGTGATCGTTCCCCAAAGCGTTTGTTCGCCATGCTCAGTTCTTTGAACCCCTGCGGCTGTACAGATAAAGGTACGAGACTTAGCCATTTGGCGAGCAAGTTGTTTAATACGTTCAGCCGGGATTTCCGATAAAGCACTGGCCCACTCTGCTGTTTTAGTTACGCCGTCTTTCTCACCAAGCAGGTACGCCTTAACTTCATCAAACCCAACGCTATATTTGTCGAGGAATTCATTGTCATGAAGATCTTCAACAAGCAAGGTGTGCGCAAGTCCCAGCATTATCGCTGAGTCAGAGCCAGGAACTGCAGCCAACCATTCAGCTTCAATTTCTGCCGGAGAGTCTGAGCGACACGGATTGATGTCAATAAACTCTACCCCCGCTTTGCGACATGCCAGTAGTTCGTCTTTCAACCGGTGACGAGCGCAACCACCAGGAGAAACTTGAGCGCTCTTAAGTGGTACACCACCAAACATAACAACCAACTCGCCCTCTTTGGCAATCGTTGACCAACGAGTAGCAGTAGATGTCAATTTATTAAAGTCACCAACAATATGTGGTAACAGGATAAGTGCAGTATTGTAGCTGTAGTTACCTTCACTGCTTACAAATCCACCAGCACAGGTTAAGAATCGCTTAAGCTGACTTTGAGCATGATGAAAACGACCAGCACTGCCCCAACCATAAGAACCGCCGAATATAGCTTTGTTGCCGTGTTCGTTACAGGTTGACTTAACAGCATTGCTGATAAGGTCAAATGCTGTTTCCCAAGAAACCTCAACAAAAGGTTCTTGACCCCTTGTGTTATTTTTATGTTGTGGTCCGTTCTCTAGATAGCTTTTACGAACAGCTGGTTTCTTTATTCTGGCTGACCCATAAAGAGAGCTGTGCATGTTGTCATTGATAGGAGAAGGATCCGTATCGATTGGGTGTGCACTGACGCGAACTAATTTACCGTCCTTGACCTCTGCAATCCCTGCTCCCCAGTGACTGGAGGTTGTGTACTTTTTCGTCATATTGTTACTTAGTTAAGTGATAAGAACATCGCATCACCGCTGTGTTGGCGATCAACGCTTGTCATAGGTGCCAAACAGTAGCCTTTGGCTGAAGTTTACCCCTGTGGAACCCGATTGTTCCAGATCTCATTCAGGATATTTAAGAATACGTTATTATCAATAAGCCCACGTTCTCGGTCAGGTGCATTTTGACCACATATAACTAATCTTACACCCAAAACTCACAAAGTCCGGTAAATGACGACCGTCATAGTGTTGTTCTTAGCTCAAACGAATTCGATGATTTTTGCCCTGTAAATCGCTTTGAAAGCGTCACAAACTTTCAAAGCGTATAGTATATATTACGTCCAAGATGTCCGCTTAAAGCATTTTAGGCGGTCTGATGACTGTTTTTGATAGCAAAGTCGTTGATAAACTTTTGTCCAGAACCTTGCTGATTGAGGAGCTGGGACACTTTTGGACAAAAGTGAGTCAGTGATCTAGCTAAATTAGTAATCAATAGATTACTTCAAATTTAGAAAACTTCGCTAAGCAAAACGAAAGACCTTCCCCTAGTAGGTCCTTAGTAAGTGACCATCTTGAAAAAGCTCCATACTACATGACTAACGTAATGTAGATACTTGGTAAAACTACGAGATGTATATAGAAATTTGGCTCACTATCCCACTCGGATGAGCCTAAAGATAAAGGAAATAGTGTACTAAACAATATCGTATTGTTGGAATCAGTCAAAACACACTAGTAATGTTATTACCGAGATGAATACCATTAGGAACACCCACTAACAAGAATACAAGCAATCACCTTTATATTGTGGAGTTAAGCGTTAGCAGTTCCTATCATTTACACCAAGCAAGTAACCCCTATAACAACCTAGCTCTACAGCGCATCCAGAAATGTCAGCAACTGACTAAGCTCACTTTCATCCACTCTAATCCAGCGTAGCATTTCACTGCGTCTGTCCAACGATTCATTATTATCGAGAATCATTTGATCGGAGACTGTCGGGTCCCGATAGTAGAATATGGGACTGATATGATGCTTAACCACCCCTTCCAATGTAGGAAAAATACCATTATGTCCATATGGGGCCGTTTTAGATACCGCTACCAATGAAGGCGTTCTAAACGCATATCTATCCCTGTTGTCCAGAGTCACCAATGCTCGACCAAAATCTTGTCCAAACATGTGGGGACCTTGATTTCCCTGAGGAACACCAATTGAATGAAATGACATATCACTCATTAAGTCCCCAGAATGACAAGAAGCACAACGCGCTTTACCATAAAAAAGTATGGCACCGCGTTTTTGCTCTTTTGACAATGAAGACGTATCACCATTTATGTATTGTTCCCAAGCTGAAGGCGTACAATCCTCACTGATCTTCTGCCTTATGAAGCTTGCCAATGCATTACCGACCATAGGTAATGTCAGGTCTACCTGAGGTATGCTGGCAGACTCCATTGCGGCCAGCAGCATTCGAACATCAGGATCATTTTTTTCGAGTAACCTTTCTTGAATGAAAGTATTTTGGGCGGGTACCTTGTCAGCATAGTATTGTGACTCAACTAAGTCGACATGGCGATTGGTATTGAATCGTTTACTGGTCCCTAGAAACTCGTCACGAGCCAATAGCGGTAAAACTGCCGCGACAGCGAGCGCAGAATCAAAGCCCAACGAGCTCCCCTCGCCAACGGGTGAAAAAATCTGTCCGTCAATAGCTTGAACCTTACCATCCCAAAAGAACGTATTGAATCGGCTATCACCCCGAGCAAAAAGAGTAAAAGCGTTACGCGGCACAACTGCGCCACCACTAGCTAACCTCTCCTCACCTTCACCTATCCCTCCAACACCAATCGCTAAAGGTAGCCCATCAGTGAGTGCCTTGTTATCAAGATGACAATTAGCACACGTAGTGTCCTTATCCCCACTCAATACTGGGCGTTCAAAAACAACTTTGCCCACATCTGCCAAATACGAAGGTTCTTTCACCAACAGCTTTGAACAAACATTCCCTTCAAGCTCAAACGCTTGAATAGCTACCCTTAATGTCTCATCCAGAGACATGGCGCTAACCTGGAATGACGCAAACACAACAAGAAGCCAGGCTCTCATTTACCTCTCCCTAAACCTATGTTGCTCTATCAATGGTTCAATTGAACGTTGGTGCAGCTCTATTGCCTCCAGCCCAAGGTAACCAAGTACAGACTCTGGTACTCGCATTGCAAGCATGATCTTCCGAGTTTTATCATATTCGTGGCACGCCAATAAATGTACTTTTGCTGTTTGGTTCAATGTCTTTGATTCCAATTGCTCAATATACCAAGTCTCATCCATCGCCAGAGAACACTCAGCGGTTTGCTCCATAAACTGATTTTTATAATAGAAGTATGCAAACACGGGTGAAACCACATAGATTCCTATCCAGGCGATACAGCACAGTGAAATAACGAAGTAAAAAACACGCTTCATCGCGCAAGAATCCCTAGTGAATTCAATGTCACCGTATCAAGGTTTTGAGAGACAGGTATATTGTTGTCCACTCGATAGGCATTTAATGCTTTACGAGTTTGCTTGCCCATAATCCCATCGATGATTCCTTTGTAGTAACCACTTGTATAGAGTGCGAACTGAACTCGGATGATAAGCTCCTTACGTTTTTCTAATTCCTCTACAGTAGATACTGATGGTTTGGTTGCAGGCGCTGTATAACTCGGGGTAGAAGGTTGAGTAAGAGGTTGGGATTTTTGCTTTTTAACTGGAGCACTATAGGTCGACCCCGCGGACGACCGATGAGAACTATGACTTCTGTGGCTACTGTGGCTCCGATGCGCTGCGATGTATAGGGGAATAGCCTCATTTAGTGGCGCTAGCACAACCTTGTCGAGTAACAATTCATCTTTAACATCGTGCTCCTCCGGCGCTGCAGTACCTGCGTCGGCACCTGAGTTTAAAGCGAAGAAACCTGGTAGTAAGGCAGCTAGATTGAAATTCCTTTTCATATTATTCTCCTTGGTGATGCATGATACTTTCCACGAGACGATGAGAAATAACCTCCACAACTGTCTTTTAACTGACAATCCGAACACTCACTAGGATAGTAGTTCTTCCAGTCTGATATAGATTTGACAGCGTACGATCTGATTGAAGAAGGTAAATGACAAAGTGGAAAATTAAACAGCGTCGGATTTAACCCGGCAATTTCAGCAGTCAACAGGCCCTTTATCAGGGCGTCTTCATAATTTTCTGGAGCGCACTCTAGCGCTAACCAGTTTCTTTTAGCCCAACCAGTCGCTTCCAGGTTCATTATCGACAACTGCACAACACCAGAAAAAACACGAGCAATGTATTCGGCAACTTGTGGTAGCTCACTAGCGTTGTGTTGAGTCGGAATGAAGCGCACTTCCATCTTAATGCCTGAGTTTCCAGCGTTGATCATCCCAACGACCGTTTGTGAAAACGCACCATCTCTTCCAACTAGATGATCATGAATTCGGCCTCTCACCGAATAGAGAGGAATACCGAAGGTAATATCGAGGCGACTAGCCATCGAAGCCAACTTTCCAGTAAATTCTAAATCTGAAAATGCACGCCCATTGGTCAGGACATGTAGGCGAGTATTGGGAGCATGGTCTGAAACAAATGCCAAAAATTTGATAAAAGCATCACCGTACAATAGTGGCTCCCCACCACTAATACCAACATCACCATCAAATCCAAATGCGGCTAGAGCGAGCGCTCCGTATGACAACAACCAGTCATCCTTTTCCTCTCGTGGAGGTTGCGAACAAAATAAGCAAAGGTTATTGCAGCGCTCGGTTACAAGCAGTGTGTTGTGATTGGCTCTTCGCGACAAAATAACGCGCAACTGCCTAAACTGGTTTATGTTGACCACATCGCCATCATCTACAGAATCATGTAAGGTCGCATGAGTGATAACACCAACAAAGTCGTCACGAGCAGAGTTCAGGGGTGCTTGTTGCTCTTTTGCAAGGAAGATCTGTTCTAAGTAACGACTGTCGCTCGTTCCTTTATCTTTGCGGATTTGATAAAAACCTGGGGTCGAAAATCCGTCTTCTTCCAACGAGAATGTATCGGGTCGAATGACGTTACTCATATAACCATTCCTTAAGCATCTCACCAATGCCATCTTCTAGGTATAGGTGCTTAAGAATTAATGTGAACATTGCTTTGTGATACTGACAAAATCGAGAAAGGCTCTTATCGCCGATTGGCTCTCCAAAAACACTAATGTTTTGACAAGGGTCTGAGCCACAAAACGGTTGGTACGCACAGGAGGCACACCCCGGATGAACAGAAATAAAAGACTGAGACAATATTGATTTGTACAGACTGTTTGACTCGATGGCTGGCTCTTGAATGGTTCCAAGTGAAAAATCGATATCGGGGTTGGTTTTTTGAAGCATCCGAGCCTCATCGCTTCCATATATACGGCCATCATAATTGAACATGATACAGTTTAGGATTAGGCCGCTCGGGGATTTTAGGTCTGCGTATCCACTGTAATCCGCATTAAATATTCTTCTAAGGTGAATCAATGCAGAATGTTCGATGATCCTCTCCCCTGCGAGTCGCTTTCGATTTAAGACCTTCAAGAGTTGTTCATAAAAAGCAATGAACGCCTTAATATCGTACGTCTTAGCATTCCCTTTATTGGCAAAACCGTAAGGGCTTATCGGGCGAACAAACATGTCAGAAAATCCTAGATCACTATGCGCATCGACGATATCTTCAGGTTTTTTCAACAACGCCTCGGTTACCGTGGTAACGGTAGCAACCCTATCCGGACCTAACCTACGTCTAATTTTTTCAACGCCTTGTTTCACCAGTTCAAAGGAATTTCCACCCTTCAACACTCGATTGGAATTATGTGTGAGCGCCCCCCCATCGAGTGAAGTTGAGAAATTAATAGGTTTGTCTTCACTCCATGTCAAAACGTCATCGCTCAGTAGAGAAAGGCTCGTTGCAATTACGATCTCAAACTGGTCGACTCCCAGGTTAGAAACCGCCTCCTGATAGATCTTTTGAACGAGATCAAACCTTAAAAGAGGCTCTCCACCTTGGATTTCCAGCTTGTATGGCGCATTTCCGAGGGAACGGATTCGTTCGAGCAAAAGGGGAATCAAGTCTGGATCTAGGTCGTAGTTACTTGCTTTGACAGAGGCTCGGCTCACCTGGCAATAATGGCATGTGTGATCACATCTTAGCGTTGGCACAATCATAAATATGGGATTGAAGTGGAGCGCCGACATTAAGCGTTTTGACATACCCGAAGCGAGAGAGCTAACCGAAGCAGATTGGTATTCGTCATCACAAATAAAGAGCTTTCTTTCAAGCAACTCATCGATGACAGCATCATCGGTGGAGTTTTTATCTATCAGCGAATTGAGTTCCATTCTGCTCAAGTACGCATGAAACCCGGCCTGATTCGTTAATAACGCAATATCAGAGTCAAGAAACTCGAAGTTAAAAGGCAGTACGTTCATTTCAATAGCTTCTTCTCAACGGAGCTAAGAACAGCTGCGGAAATCCCTTCCAAATAACTACTGGTTTTCTCTGATAATTTTTCTCGAAGCAGATAGTCATTCAACAGGCGTTCGAATTCCAGAATGATATCCTCATCTTGGGAAGAAAAATGGACGGCCCACCGAGTGTCTTCATCTGCCAGCTTCCAGGTAGTTAAAGGAGACATCCAATACAAAGCATGCCGGACAACTGACTCTGAGAAAGTACTTTTTTCTAATTGATGAATTAACATGCACACACCTTTTTATTGGATTTGCTCCCACAAAAGGCACGTTGAGTTTGTCGCTAAAGGAGTGCAAAATAATTATGTAAAGTGAAAATATAGCACCATATGCATTCTAGTGGTTATGATGAGAGTCGCATTTGGAGAGGGTTGTTGCCATTTAATTTTGAGGCATAAGTGCATTGATTCAAAAGAAATCGTTGCAATGCTTTTTGTTCGAAAAACAACAGCTCTCTACTCATCGCCTTACTTCGCCACGGTTTAGATGCCTGATTGAAAGTTGTCCCCGAACCTTGAACGTTAAAGATAGCTTCCATGATAGAGGTCGACAGCACTCCTAACAAAACATTTGCCGACATTAAGAGCGGCCAGTGTTGTGAGCTTCTCGCCACCATCGAATGAGAATATATGTCTTTCTGATCCCTTCCTTGGCATTCCGCATACCCCATATACTTTGCTTAGAACATGTTAATGTTAGTCATTAGGAAAAATAGGTCAGTCTGTCGATAAGACTTTGCTGATGGTCTCAGCTCAAAATCATTTTGGGGCATTTCCGAGTTGCGATCTTGCTAATTTAGAAAAAGATAAATTGACTAAAATATGGCAAACTCGCCCATGCGAGTGTACAGAATCACTGGAGCAGAACACATCTATATAGATATTGCCTTTCAAGAAACTGACATTGCCTTGCACAGTATTTAAGGCGTGATCAATTTTAACGTTGTACTTGAGCTTGTAAATGAACTTATGCCCCTTACTACCCGTAATAAGTAGCCTAGGGAGATCATAAATGAAACTTAATAGTACAACCCTCTATCAACGGGTCTCAAACGAAGAAGATGCTCGGGCATGCGCTGGGATACCTGACTCAGCTTGCAGTGAGGTTCCCGGTAATTTTTTTAAAATATTAATTGCTCAGCTAAGCACCAAGCTGGCAGATTCATTCACCAGCAGTAAAGCCGTGCTACCTTGGCTCCTGGCCTCCGCCGGAGCACCCGCTTTTTTCACCGCACTGTTAGTTCCCATTCGCGAGTCTGGATCTCTGATTCCGCAACTATTATTGGGCGGAATCGTTCGTCAATTCCAGCTCCGAAAACAATTTTATGTCATCGGATCATTGTTACAGGGAGCTGCTGTTGCTTTAATGGCTATCTCTGCGCTCCAGCTCAACGGCGCTAGGCTTGGCTGGACGGTTATAGTATTACTGATTACTTTCTCGCTTAGCCGCGGACTCTGCTCTATTGCCAACAAAGATGTACAAGGAAAAACGATTCCTAAAGCTCGACGAGGTCGATTGGGCGGTCTAAGCGCTAGCCTATCGGGCATCATTACCCTACTGGTCACTGGCAGCATGCTAGCTTTTCAGTATGATTCAATTAATTTTGTGGCCACAATGTTGGTGATTGCCAGCCTATTCTGGGTGTTTGCCGCCGTCAGTTTTGGGTTGATTGTTGAGTATGAAGGCGCAACAGAAGGGGCAGGCAACGGATTTAAAGTCGCATTAAAGAACCTTAACCTTTTACGTAGCGATAACCAATTTCAACGCTTTGTGATGGTACGAGCACTGCTAATGAGTTCTAGTCTAGCGGCTCCATTTATTGTTTTACTGGCACCCCCCCACACTGACCTTGGTGGCGTTCTGCTGTTTGTGATCTTAGCTGGAATGGCCAACTTGATTAGTGGTTGGTTTTGGGGATTGTTGGCGGATCGCAGCAGTCGCTATGTGATCTTGTTAACGGCGGCACTCTCCATTTGTATTTTTCTGTGCACGGCTATATTCCAGGTGACAATCGAATCGGCTTTGTCTTCGATGACTGTCTTAATTGTTTACCTTCTTATTTATTTTTTGCTCGCAATTACACACCAAGGAGTCCGTTTAGGGCGGAAGACTTATCTTATCGATATGGCAGACGGCAACCAAAGAACCGACTATGTGTCAGTGAGTAATACGGTCATTGGTCTTCTTTTACTGGTATACGGAGCAATCAGCGCGATCATTGCACAGTGGAATCTAACGGCGGTAATCATCTTATTTTCAGTAAGTAGCTGCGCAGCCTTAATCATTGCATTGAAACTCAAAGAGGTTTAATCAAGCTTTGGCTAACAAAGAATAGGGCATTTCGTGTACCATACACGCCCCGCTAACACACTTCTGGAAACCAACGTTTGAGATAGTCCTGAACTTTACTAAAGGTGACTGCCAAACTTCATATTGACCAAAAGCACTGAGATGAGGTCATCATGAGAAAGTTATCTTCTGTAAAATGCAGAGGCATCAAAAGACCATTTAAACTTGAAGAGATCTGGCGGATCAGAACTAGGCTGGAGATTGAAAAATCTTATGCAAATCGCATTACTGAACCTAGCTATAAATAGTAAGTTAAGAGCGAGTGATTTGCTAAAGCTACACGTTTACGATGTTTCATCGCAGGGAGCTATCTATGAAAGGGTTTTAGTGCATCCAGCAAAAAACTGGTACCGATGTCCACTATGAGATTACTCCGAGAACACAACAAAGCATTAACCGATGGATTTTTGCAGCATCACTAGAGGCAAGCAGCCTTCTATCTATTCCCGAGTAGCCTACGGCCTGGGCAACCTATCAGCTACTCATTCTATCGCTCAATTATTCGAGATTGGGCTGCAAAACTGAGATTGAATGCTGACTATTATGGCTCTCATTTCATGCGCCGTACCAAAGCTACTCTAATGTATGCCCGAACGAAAAATATCAGAGCCGTACAGATCTTGCTTGGGCACTCGAAACTAGATAACACAATTCGATACCTTGAATTCGAGCTAGAAGACGCTCTTAGAGCGTCTGAGAAAGCAGACTGTTGACAAACAGGATCTGCAACAGGCTTTTTGTACTATAAATTCGGTTCGCAGGGTGCGATTCGCAACCTGCGAAACGAGCTAATTTTGCTCCAAGACGTGTTTAGAACGCACAAAACTAACATGATATTTATTTGAATAATGTTCTACATTACGGTTAGTAGTCCATCATGCTATAAACTATCTAATGTCATTTTTGAATCGAGAAACGACTTATGAGGAAGAAAAAGCTATCAGAAAAAGAACTGCTTGAGGGTATTACACCTAATACTGCCCACGCTGATGGGCTTGCTACAGTTTCATTAAATGAAGTGGGACTAGAACCCTCAGAAATCGACTATAAAGCCGTTTTGAAAAGAATTGAGTCCTTGTTTGATGTGGCTGAACCAGACACACCCGAAGGTGATGAGCTTGAAAAGCTAGTAACTTGGGCTGAAGGGTATGAAGAAGATCACTTTCCATTTTAAACCAAATATGAGAGGGAGAGTACCTTAGGCTTATCGTATGTCCTCGGTGGGCTGCTTTCCAATTACGTTAGATTCAAATTGATACCATTACTTCTGTCCAGACAGTAAATAGCTACTCAAAGAATAAAGCAGGGATAACCGAGGCTCTCGCTATTAGCGTAAAGCTAAGAACCGAATGCAGCAAGCTTACTTCCTCAAAGAAACAAGCTAACGCAGTTCATAGCTATCACGCCTCTGACCAAAGAGGTCAATTCAAATAGTCACTCGACTAAAAGGTTTAATTATCCTGGTCGAACACAGCACTCTATTAATTTATCCTTTTGGTCGAAGTTAGGATTTGAGTATAATCTCGACCAGAAAAGTGAATGTTCTTTCTTTTTAGACTAAAAAGTTTAAAAGAATTGGTCGAGAAATTGCCGGCCTTGTCGCGTCTCATAAAAATGCAAGCATTGTTAGAGTGGCTTCAGTTATTGCTCCTGAAACATTCAATATCGATAAGCATTGATACACCTTCATTAAAACTCCCCCTCAATACAGAAGTGAAGTTTTTTAAGATTTTCTATGTGGGCCTATTGGTACTCACTACTTCCTGGGGAAACGTTTCCAAGCTCTCGCTACTAATTTACTTATATAACCCCACTACAGAGTGGGCTACTAAGTAAAAAAGATGATCAACGGGAAAGTGAATGGATTCTCTGAAGATATGAATGTCCCTCGTAAGTCTATGAAATGAAGGGGACTGATAGAAACATACTCAAGTGTCCAAAATATTCGCCAAAAGCATTTGAAAGCTTCTGAGGCCTATCTCTGACACCAAAATTTTAAGGTTTTAAGTGGGAATTAAAAAATGAGATACAACTTGGACCACTCATTTCTCGGCAAGGTCCTTTTGCGTAGATTTAAGCTAATTAATGCCTAGCTAGCTCATTAACTATAGCCCGACTTGTCTTTTATGAAATGCAGTATTTTTTATTTATTTAAAAGTTTGCGTGAGGTGGTACTTTGTACGTTACAAGGTTGATTTTTTAGGTATCGTAAAATAGTGCTTATTATCCAGTAAACCTGTAAGTAAAAATCGGTCAATTTACCATAACAGCACTCAGTACGCCCAGGCTTAGATATAAAAACGTCTCCCTAACCTGTAGCGACATGTCGGAGTAAGTTAAACAATGATACGTAGTTTAATTTAGAGGAAGTGCCTTAACGGTACTGGGACTGTGTTTTTCTTAAAATCATAGAAAATTCGCATATTTATTCATGGTCTGTGTTATTCCTTACAGCTTATACCTGAGATAGTAATCGTAGGTCTTTCCCCTTTATTTGCTTCCTTGTAAGTGAGTTTACATATAGTCGTATTCGATTTTATCTCTTCAACGTTCATATCATTGGTTTGATTGAAAAAAGTAAAAATAACAGGGTTTGAGCCAGACAGCATCCAGTCGGAACTTTCATCAATATTAATAACTCGCTTTAAATTTCTTTGAGTATCTTTTGGATATCCCCAATGAACTTCTACGCCAGAAGCAAGCTCAGCTTCTTCTTCATTTTCCAGTTGCTGCTCAATAAGTAATATTATTCGCAGTTTCTAAATTCGACTCTAACCCTTTCATCGCAGAAAAGCGGGAATCATTCTGAATATTTAGAAACCGAGGAGCAACCGTTACAGCAAGAATGCCGATCACAACGTTGACTATAACTAACTCAATAAGAGTGAATCCGATTAGTTTTTTCAAAATACATCACCCTGAATGCTTTATAAGCAACCACCAAATCAAAAATGCTATCCGCAGCTAGTATTGGTGGTACCCATTATTCCGAGCTAGAGAAAATGGAACTGGTTAAGCTTAAAGTGGGTTTACTCGCTACCAACGATACAACAGTGCGGACCAGGCAACTACTACATTGTGCGTATTTCAGTGATTGCGATCTGTAGTTGTTGATCTATCAATCTACTTGTACACTAAAACGATACACGAAGCTTTCATGAGTTGAAACTAGAGTATTGAATTCTTGGGGCCGCTGATATAGTGCTGAACCTGTGTATGAATAGTGCTGTTGGGTATTAAACATAACCTCTCCTTTAGCGACGATCCAAAGGCTCGGAAACTCCTGATTCGGAATAGTTAGCAATTCCTCAGCTATGAGTTTAAAACTGGTGACTTTTAAAAAACAACCTTTTACTCGATAATCAGCTGTCCTTTCGTCCGTCATTTCAGGAACAAGGGGAAATGATATACCTTTACTTACGTCGACCTGCTTCAAAAACTCCACCGGCCAATGTGAACTTTGAGAGGTAGGGGTTATAGTGTTGCTTAATGGTGAAGAAAACTCAAAATAGAACCCATTAAGAACAGTAAAAGCACAACCAGATTCAATATAAACAACATCTCTCGGCTTTACTCTCTGTACTTTCATAAACAGCATTAAAAAAATATCAGATCTTAATTTCTCTCCAATAGCCAAACGATATTTAACGCTTTCTAAAAACCAATACAGATTGTCTTGAGTTGAAATTTCGCTATTTTCAAACCGAGACCTGTAAGCCTCGTAAACCCTTTTAATCAGATAGGTGGCAAAAGACTCGTCAATTTTTAAGATAAATGACAGCCCACCCTTTAATCCAAATTTTTTAAAAACATCTCGAATTTCTGAAAACATATCAGAGCAGCTTAACTTTTCGAGAATCGCTTTTTTAGATAAAAAACCGGATAGCAACACCACTTCTGAGACGGCTATAATAACGTTTTTTTGACCTGCAGCATCCAAGTTATTTTTTTCTTTCCCGCTACGTAATGTTCGTGTTTGGCTATTGCGGTCAACCTCTATATCGAGAGGCCCGGGATATAAACATACAGGCCGAGGTATATTTACATCAACAAGCTTTATTGAGAATGGTAGATTACACCCAAATGCCTCTACCCCAGGAACACCTAGACGAATCTCGGGGGCCGCTTTAAGCCAATCACAAAAATTAGAACTGTCAATCAATCTAACAGTATCAGAGGGAGTACCAGTGAACAGGTACTCTGAGCACTTAATATTGGAATGATTTTGGGAAGTCATTAGAGGTATATGATGAAGACCTCCCCAGCTTGCATGCTTCACCACTCCTTTAATTTCTAGCATTGTTATCTATTCTTGATGGTTCACAGTTCGTTCGAAACCAAGCAACTTCCTCTTGTTGCTTCGCAGTCAGCGAAACTAAGTGTTGGCTGTTTTGGCTTACTTTCTCGAGATTACTAACGCTTTCTTCTATCTCACTCAATATCGTACTAACTGCCGTAGATATTTGGCTGCAAGACACAGATTGCTCTTGAGCCGAAGTGAAAACAACGCAACTTTCATCCGCCAAACCACTCATATTAAGTTCAATTTGATTCATTGCAATCTTAGTTTCATCGATGAAAACTAGGTTTGTTGTCATTTGTTTCTCACACATTGACATGCTATCTACCGCCTCTTTTGTCGCACATTGCAAATTTTCTATCATTGTTTGAATCTGTTGAGTAGAGTCAGTGGTTCGATGGGCTAAGTTTCGTACTTCATCAGATACAACAGCAAAGCCTCGACCGTATTCACCAGCCCTAGCAGATTCGATGGCAGCATTTAAAGCGAGCAAATTGGTTTGATTCGCAATTTCATCTATAACACTGATAATTTTGTTTATTTCTTCTGATCTTTCAGCAACACGTGTGATGTTTTCGGTACTATCGGTGATCAACGTTCTAAGCGTGTTATTTCCTTCAACATTATTACCAACGACGTTGAAAGTTTCACCGACAATTCTTCTCACCTCTTCGGTATGGGCCGAAGACTGCTCTACAGACAAAGTTGTCTTACGCGTAATATTGTCCAACTCCTCTACTGCTGTCGAAATTTGAGCCATCATTGACTTTTGCTCGATACCACTCGTTGCCACGATATGGACAGCTTGTGAGTTCTCTTGGCTTTGAGATTTAATGTCTAAACTCGCGGTCTTGACGTTGTTTATTAACGATTCATTCGCTCGAATAACATCCTCAAGTCTTTCTGTTAAGATTTGAAACTCAGATGACCACCCTGTAGTTTTTACTGATTGGCTGTAGTTGCCATGAACCATTTCTTCTAAAATGCCAAGAACATATTGAATAGGACTAGTGATACGTTTAACTAAAAAATAAGCGACGAAACATACACCTAAACAGCACATAAATACGGCTATATTTTGTGTAATAACAATAGTATCTAATGTTGAAACGATGCGGTCACGTGTTAGTTCGCTGGTTTCTTTAACAGAGTTATTGAGTGCGTTGAGAACGCCTAAAACTCGTTTGGATAAGAGTTCGTAAGACTGTTTCTTGATATCCAAACTCTCAACTAATCTTATAATTTCAAGCTGTGTAGAAGATAAGCTCTGTTTGGAATACAGTATTTTTACAATTTTTTCATTAAATGGGGCAAAATCCCTCTCAGTCGCTAACAAGGGAATTTCACTAGCTAAGTACGATAAGTCATCATTGACCTCTTCTCCCAGCATCTCAATTTGTTTAGCTATACCCTCTGCTTTTTTATAACCATTCTCAAATAAAATTCGATTACTCAGTGCGATTAGTGTTGAGCGTTTTTCAATAACACTTTCAATATCTTGAATTAAGTAGTCGTCGTTTTGTACATACCTAACAGCCTTCTTCAGAAGAAAGTCTGAAGCTGATGTCAGGCTCTCAAGCTCATTCCTTTGGGCATAGATGTGATCTTGTTTTATAATCAACTGGCGATAGATTGACTCCATTTCCAATAGTAAATCACCTAATTCATGCAGAACTTCCTGATCCAAACCTTTTACATCGAGTAGTTGTAATTGGTTACTCGACCCACTTACTACGTTACGAAACTCTTTATATTCTCTGTCAGCTTTTACAGAAAGATCGTTAAATTGCTCTATTAGCTCACTACTCCCTAGTTGAGCGACTAACGTATCGAACTGAGTAAATCTTTGTCTTAGGTCAGAAGCAATATCAGCGATATGCTGTGACTCCTCAATAGCCTTAGTTATTTCTTGTTTAGAAAATGTAGCTTTTTGGTGGACAATCACGTTCGCAAGCCCAAAACCTATAAGGACAGCAACAAACGCTAATACTATTTGGGTAACAACTTTCATGAACACCTCGAACACCTTGGCGTTAGCTTGAGATAGCGAAATAAATGTCGCTAAAGTAAAGAAAGTGACAAAAAAAGTGAGAGCTATACAACTCTCACTTTTCAAGTTGATGGCGAGTTGTAGTTAGAACCAAACTTCCGCTTGAACACCAAAGTTTAGAGTGTCAGTTTGACCATCTCGCGTATAACCAGAATCTACTTTACTAGAAGCTTCATCATCCCATTGAGCATAAGTAACAAACGCACGAATTTGAGGACGAGCCCAGAAACCACTTTCTAGCATTAATGTTGGAGCTACTGTTACTTTATATAAACCGCCGTCAGCACCATCTACTTTATCTTCACTGACGTTCTCGTAACCGATTTCGTACTGCATCGCAAAATTTTTGGTAATTTGATTATGTGGACGCACACCTATTGCAAATACGTCACGATCGTAGCCTTTTGTTGCAGCGTTTGACCAGTCACTCCATGGAGCATAGTCACTATCCGTTTGATAGAATGCGAATGTTGACAGTTCCCAAGATTCACTCAGGTTCACCACACCATCAAAAACTACGCGTGATGATTTGGTATCTTCCGAGTTAGCAAAACCCCAACCGTTTTTCCCTAAAGAATCCCCTGCAGCTAACCCTTCACCATACTGAAGTGTCATACGAGAGAAACCATTTGCTAAATTGTAAAAGCCATCAAAGTTATATAACGCTGTAACACCTACACCATTAGTAGCAGCGCCTTTATGCCAAGAGTGCTCTTCCATCGTATGAGCAACCAACTGAACATCAAGTTGCGACCCTGCGATTTGCTTAAACCAAACATTAAGAGAGAAATCATCTGAGTAACCTTGAACAGTACCATCTACTGGCTCTTCACCATTTCGATCGCTTGGCAGAAATGCATATACGCCAATGTCCATCTTAGCGAAACCAAGATCAATCTTATCGATACCACCACCAGTACCATTGTATTGTATGTATTCCCAGTCAAACTGATGAGATGATGTGTTTGAAGAACTGTAACGCTTACCTGCCCAGAAAACGGATTCTGGCGCAAAATCAAAGCCGCCCATTTCCACAAAGCCTTCACGGAACTGGATATCATGCCCATCGCCATCCACACAATTCCAATCAGAAGTACAGTTCGTCTCATGCGTAAGGTTAACTCGCGCTTTTGCCCAAGTACCATCATCGGTAGTCATTTTCAAAGTTGGCAAAAGTTCGATTTTAGTATTCTGCTCATTACCTAAGCGCCATTTACCATAGTCTGTTAACAATCCTACAGAGTTGGCGCGAGTACCATCAGCGTTTGCCAATAGACCTGCTTTAATATAACCATGCATTTCAGCAGTGGTTTCAAGAGCTAAAGCAGGAACGGAACACACTGCAAGTCCTAACGCGATGCTTTTAGTAAGAGTATTTAATTTCATAATATTTTCTTCTTATCGTTACAGTAAGGTATGTATTGCCTTCTCAACCCATAAATCCCTTATGGATTAAGGATTTTTTGTCTCGGAGCCAATATATCAAAATTAAAAATGATAACGTTACGATTTAGATCACCATTTTATATTATCAGTCTCTATTTGATCTTAATTTGAGATCTTGATTACGTTATTTCAGTGATTTATTGGGAGTAATGACGCAAAACTAACAAGAAATGAACGCTAAACAGACAAGGTTCACAAAAAACTTATTCTTTGAAATAAAAATAACGTTTCGATATTCGCCAAATAAAAAAGCACCCTAATTAGGGTGCTTGAAGGGATTAACACTAAAAATACTAAAGGAAGGCTCTGTTTGATTTAATCAAATCAATTCGCTGTGCTACACAAGCTGCGGAAGTAAGAGGATCTTCAGGTGTATTTATAACATAATCGACAAGCTGATCGACCGTCGTTGTTAGCACGTGACAACGAGTATCAGACGAAGCGTAATAGATAAAGACATCACCATTTTCGCGAGCAATCAAGCCATTCGAGAAAACGACATTTGACACATCACCAACACGTTCTTCACCCTCAGGAGCTAGGAAGTAACCACTTGGTCGATGCGTCACTTTCAGAGGATCATTCAGACCAGTCATGAACGAGTAAAGTACATAGCGCAAACCAGCAGCCGTATTTCGTACACCGTGAGCTATGTGTAACCAACCTTTATCTGTTTTGATTGGGGCCGGACCTTGGCCATTTTTAGACTCTTTAATGGTGTGATAAGTTTTAGGATCAATAACGTGCTCTAAGTCGACAACTGCATGATCCATGCTGTCCGCAAAACCCATACCAATACCACCACCAGAGCCAGCTTCAATAAAGCTATCTTGAGGGCGAGTATAAAGCGCGTACTTACCATTAATAAACTCAGGGTGAAGTACAACGTTACGCTGCTGAGCTGAATTCGTTTTAAGATCTGCAAGGCGCTCCCATGTTTTTAGATCAGTAGTGCGAACGATACCACATTGTGCAACTGCCGCAGACTCGTCGCCATTTGGTGCATCTGGGTCTTTACGCTCGGTACAAAATAATCCGTAAATATAACCATCTTCATGCTTAACCAAACGCATATCGTAGACGTTTGTATCCGGATTCTCTGTTTCAGGAATGACACAAGGTTCATCCCAAAATTGGAAACCATCAACGCCATTATCAGATTCTGCAACAGCAAAAAATGATTTGCGATCATCACCTTCAACACGTGCAACCAAGTAGAACTTACCATCAAGCTCAATTGCCCCAGGATTAAGGACAGCATTAATGCCTAGACGCTCCATTAGGAACGGATTTGCTTCTGGATTCAGATCGTAGCGCCAAAATAGTGGGGCGTGGTCTGCAGTTAGTACAGGCTTTTCATAACGCAGAAAAATACCATTACCAGGCAGGACTGGTGCATTTTTATATTCAGTATTACCTCTGAACTCTTCGTTCAGAGCGGCAAGGCGAGATTCAAAATTAGACATATTAACTACCTAATAAAGAGCAAGCGCTAAACTCGCCTGCTCATTAAATTTAAGAGATGACTCGTAAAAGAAACGTGTTTTGTTCGAATTAAAACACTTCAGACTTAGTTTTTAGCTCTGCCATAATCTCATCGATTGTTGTATAAGCAACTGCTGAGTAAGTATCAGCAGCCCCGTAGTACACTGCAATACGACCAGTATCAGCATCAGCTAGTGCCGCACATGGGAATGCAACATTAGGAACAAAACCTGTTGTTTCATAGTCTTTCTCCGGCGTTAAGATGTAGTCTCGGGTGCGGTATAGCACTTTCCATGGCTCATCAATGTCAAGCAGAGTCGCACCAAAGCTGTATACATAACCATTACAAGTACCTGAAACTCCATGGTAAATCATTAACCACCCTTCAGATGTTTCAATTGGGATAGGACCAGCACCAATCTTGGTACCTTGCCACCAACCGTTACCGCCTTTACCCATTACATGACGATGCTTACCCCAGTACTCCATATCGTTAGAATGACTTAAGAAAATATCGCCAAATGGCGTGTGACCTGAATCTGAAGGACGGTTCAGCATTACGAACTGATCGTTGATTTTTCGTGGGAATAGAACACCATTACGGTTGAATGGTACACACGCGTTTTCTAGACGTGTAAATGTTTTGAAGTCTTTGGTCATGCCAGTGCCTAATGTGGCACCATGGTCATCGGTACACCACGTTACATAGTATGTATCTTCAATTTTTACAACGCGTGGATCGTAAGCGTAAGTTGGTTGTGCATCATTGCCGTCCTTATCTTTCCAAACGATTGGAGCGTGATCAAATTCCCAGTTAAGAGCATCACCTGAACGACCTACGTGAAGATGTGGACGACCATTTTTATAATCGCAACGGAATACACCAATGAAAGCACCTTCGAAAGGCACTACTGCAGAGTTATACACGCGCGCAGCCGCAGGGAAAGGATTCCAACCAATAATTGGGTTTTCGCTATGACGCCACATTACGCCTTCTTCACCTTCAGGACGGTTTTGCCAAGGCATATTAGGGATAGATTCACCAATAATTTTTACAGACATTTTGTACTCCGATATTTTATCTTTTCTTTGGTTATACTTTAATAACCAAAATATTATTCAGGTTTGATCATCATTAGAAATGATGTTCAAAATTATTTGTTAGGCTTCTAAAAGTGCTAAAATTTGAGAAGTCTTCTGTTCTACAAGCGCTGTATTTCCTTTCGACTCAACGTTAAGTCGAACGACTGGTTCGGTATTTGATGAACGCAGATTAAAGCGCCACATATCAAACTCCATGCTTATTCCATCTGTCAGATCGGTTACCAATGCAGTATCGACAAATGCATCCCACACACGCTTAACGGCGACTTGTGCGTCATCTACATGTCGGTTGACCTCGCCTGATATAGGGAAATTTTGCTGAGCACGAAGCACAAACTGAGATAGGCTCAAACCACTTGAGGAAATAAGTTCAGCAATAAGTAACCAAGGAAGCATTCCCGAATCACAATAAGCAAAATCACGGAAGTAGTGATGCGCACTCATTTCGCCACCATATACGGCATCTTCTTGTCGCATGCGTTCCTTGATAAAAGCGTGACCTGTTTTAGATTGGATAGCTTCCCCACCCGCTTGATTCACAATATCAACCGTGTTCCATGTCAAACGAGGGTCATGGATAATTTTTGCGCCTGGATCTTTATTTAGGAATGCTTGAGCAAGCAATCCAACAATGTAGTAACCCTCAATAAAATTTCCTTCTTCATCGAAAAAGAAACATCTGTCTACATCACCATCCCAAGCCACACCAAAGTCAGCATCATGTGCTTTCACTGCATCCGCAGTAGATTGGCGGTTTTCAGGAAGTAAAGGGTTAGGGATTCCGTTAGGAAATTCACCATCTGGATTATGGTGAACTTTAATGAATTCAAATGGTAAGAACGGCTCTAAACCGTCAACCATATGCCCAGCAGCACCATTACCTGCATTTACAACAATACGTAATGGACGTAAATGTTCACGGTTTAGATAACCTAATAGGTGCTCTGTATACTCTTTATAAATATCGTAACGTTGCGATTTTTGCTCATAAAAAACAACATCATCAGACGGAACGTAATCTTGTTTTGCAACTAATTCTTTAATCTCATTTAAGCCAGAATCGCCACTTATGGGTTTAGCTTGCTCTCGAACAAGCTTCATTCCGTTGTATTCTTTAGGATTATGGCTTGCCGTTACCATGATTCCACCATCTAACTCTAAGTGACTGGTAGCAAAATAAACTTCTTCAGTTCCAATAAGACCAAGATCTAAAACTTCTGCACCACCGTCAATTAAACCGCAACGAACACTTCGTGCTAATTCTTCACTACTTAAACGAATATCATAACCAACAGCAACACGCTCAGGTTTAATATGTTCTGCAAAGGCACGACCAATTCGATAAGCAATGTCTTCATTAAGCTCATCAGGAAGTCGTCCTCGGATGTCATAGGCTTTAAAAGCATCCACGTTAATTTTCATATTTCCCCCTAAAATCGTAACGTTTTCATTTTCTTTTTTTTGAAGTGGCTTTTCAAGAGATTGTTTAGGCAAAGTCTAATAAGTGTGATGGGTATTAGGTTTTAATTTGGAATTGAGATAAAAAAAGCCAAACAAAAAATGTTTGGCTTTTTTAAAATGGTAAGGTTACGGAAAGCGTATCAATTAGCAACGATCATACAATTTAGTTTTCTCAATATATTGCAGCTTAGACACATCCGTACCTTCTACTGACTTAACGATATATTCAGATAACTTTTTACCTATGCTATGCATGTCCTGTCGCAAGCCAGTAATTGGAGGTAAAAAGAAACTTGGCAAATCACAGGTTTCTACAGCTATGATATCGACATCCTTCCCAATCTGCTTACCAGCGTCTTGTATGCCAGCAATCATCCCACATGCACTGATCTCAGAACCACAAACGATACCATCAGGCGCGTTATCAGACTCCATCAGTGACTTAGCATATTCTCGATAATTCTCAACATCAGTATCGTAAACAATGTCTCGCTCTTTATCAAAGTCAGCGCCAAACTCCATCGAAGCGCGTTTTACACCATAATACTTATGCCACGCGTATGTATAGATCTGAGATGAACTCACCAAGTTAATGTTTTTTCGCCCTTTCTCATATAAATAAGAGGCAGCGCGGTAGCCTATATCATAATTGTCAATATCGACAAATGCATGATCTATAGACATCTCTGTTTGACCAAATGTTACGAAAGGTACATTCTGATCGTTCAGATATGTCACTCTTTCATCTTTGGTTTCCGTCAAATTGAAAATAATGCCACCTGCTAGGCTATTTTCAACTGCGTATTTTACTGGTTCTAATGGATCTTGCCCGGGTTCTAGCGGCAGCATTGTAAGATGAAAAGGTGTCCCCTCTAAACCAGCAGTCAGCCCACTAATTAGTGCAAGTGTGCCAACATCACCAACAATATCTCCAGGCTTAGTTACGGGTAAAATTGCGCAAATATTGTAGTTGATACCGGTTCTTAGCCCTACACCAGATAAGTTTGGCCGGTAACCCAACTTATCTGCAGCAGCCTTAACCTTATCTTTCGTCGGCTGTTTTACATCATCACCATCTTTCAAAGCTCGTGAGACTGTAGTGACAGATAAACCCGTATATTCTGCGATAGTTTTAAGTGTTGCTTTAGCCATGAGCCTACTATTTGTAATTTCCGTAACGTTGCAAAAAGTGTCGCATCTTATGACATATTGCTCAAGCTAAAATCCCATAATTACGATCTCTGTAAACAAAAAACAGGCACTAAGGCCTGTTTTACATTATAAAAGCTACTCTTAAACTCGTTCTTCCGTTGCAGCACAAAAGATTGAGATGTTCTGTAAATTCAAATGAAGTCCCAATTTGTCACCATTTTTAATATCTGAATTCGCATCAAGTTTTGCTCTTAATGGTTGAGCGCAAAGATCAAACTCCGCTAACGTCTCTGAACCTGTCATCTCAAATGCGTTAACGCCAAGTTCGATCTCATAGTGACTGTTTAGTGGGGATTGAGAAACATGCTCTGGGCGAATACCAAACAACACTTTTCTTCCTTCTGTAGGTTGATCTGTAAATTGGTAATCTGCTACTGGTAACCAAAGGTTGTCAATTAATACCCCCCACTTACCTTCTTGTTCCATCAAATAACCTTTTAGTAGGTTGATTTGCGGTGAACCTACAAACTTGGCAACAAATACGTTTGAAGGTTGGTTGTAAATCTCGTATGGCGTACCAATTTGCTGGGGTATACCCTTGTTAAGTAAAATAATCTTAGTGGCCAGTGTCATAGCCTCAATCTGATCATGCGTCACGTATACAATCGTTGAATCTAATTTGTCATGTAGTTTCTTTAACTCTAAGCGCATTTCGCCACGCAATTTTGCATCTAGATTCGATAATGGTTCATCAAACAAGAATACCTTCGGTTCTCGCATTAATGCTCGCCCAATAGCAACACGCTGACGTTGACCGCCAGATAACTGAGCAGGAGTACGATCGAGTAGATGGCCGATCTGAAGTAGGTCCGCAACGTCATGTACACGCTTTTCAATTTCGGCTTTTGGTTTCTTATTGATCTTCATACCAAACCCTATATTCTCTTCCACTGTCATATGTGGAAAGAGAGCATAAGATTGAAATACCATTGCGATATCGCGATCTTTTGGATCAGCAAGTGTTACATCTTTACCGCCGATCACAACCTCACCAGATGTCACATCTTCTAAACCAGCGATAAGACGTAACAACGTTGATTTACCGCAACCAGAGGGGCCCAATAAAACAGTGAAACCACCGGCTTCCATTTCTAGGTCAATGTCGTTTAGGATAACCGTCTTACCAAAAGATTTATTTAGTTTTTTTACTTCTACTGCATGCATGATGGCATCCTTAATTAATGAGTAACTACTAGCGCATTATTTTGCGATTGTTCAAGTATTTGATCAGTTTGTTCAAGTGGAGCAATACGCCTATAGACTTCTAAGCACGCTCGACCGTTGTGATAAGGGCATTTCCAAGGCTCAACTTTTGGTTCATCATGATATGGTTTTCCGAGGCGATTTACTTTCCAGTACCATTCACCATTTTCGTTATCGGTAAGCTGCTGTTGAATAATATCCCAACAGTCTTTTGCAGCTTGCATTAATGGCACATGTGAATGCTTCTGATATGCATTAAAAAAGCCGACCATAGCTTCTGCTTGTACCCACCAAATTCTGTCTGAATCAAGCAAAAACCCATCGCGCAATTCATTAAATACCGCACCATCGCGATCTAGACCTTCAACCAAAGTAATATTGGCCATTTGAGATGTCTGTTCGAAAATTTGATGAGCAAGGTCGCGGTCTTGTAATTGACCTGCTGCAGCATCCATTAACCAAGTACCTTCAATATCATGTCCGTAAGACACATCCTTTGAAACGCACTTCCAATCTCTTGTGAAAAACAACCCATAGTGCAATGACTTATCTACCACCTTATCTTTCATTAGTTCAGCTAAATGATGCAATTGTGCTTGAACTGAAGTACTTCCACATGCTTCATGTAACGTGGTGTATGCTTCCAAAATATGCAGATGTGTATTCATCGATTTCTCAGCAAGAACACCCTCAGCAGTGTCGCACACCAGGTGATTTTCAATCTGATTCCATTCACGATCAAAGGCTTCATTATAACCACCAAACTCTTCATCAAAGGCATGACTCTCAATTAACTCGAATAGGCAATTAGCGTGCGCCAGCGCACCTTCGTCACCACTTGCTAAGTAAAATTCACTAAACGCATAGATTGCAAAACCTTGATTGTAAACGTGCTTTTGAGGATCCGTAACGTTACCATTTTTATCCAACATCCAATACACGCCGCCGCATTCTTTATCGAGCGCATATTCTGTCATGAATTGATAACAATGGTTCGCAGCTGCTAGGTATTCCGGCTTGCCTAACACACGGTAAGCATTAGAAAACGTCCAAAGAATACGTGAATGCAATAAAACTGCTTTAGAGTGTTCTGTATCAACTTTTCCGTAAAAGTCGGCATAACAGTAAAAACCACCCACGGTATAATCTTGCAATCGCATCCAATAATCTAAAATGGACTCTGCTTCAGCTTTTAGTTCAGCTTTGAATTTATGGAGTTCAGACATATCTGGTTCTCTCTAACTGTGTATCACATTTGTAATGTGTTTAATTCTTCTTTGTTGTGCCATAACCAAGCAACGGCACACGTAAATATTGGTGTTAATCCAAAAATTAATGCCAATACAGGCATCGTCAGCGCTACTCCTAACAGGCATAGCAGTAAGACCATACAAATCATGACTAGTTTTTTTTCGGTGAAGAGTAATGACAGTCCATTTTTTAGGTCATCTTTTATCGACTCTGAGTGGTAAATACTCATCTGAATGATGCAGCAAAATAACCATACGCTCGCAATCACTAACGCTGGAGCAAAAGCCAAAGAAACGACACTCACAATGTTTGAGCCATTAACAATCGTCCAATGAAGATACCAACCTATAGAAAACAAAGGTAAGCACACAATTATTAATAGCTGATTTGCTCTAAAAAATACCGATTTATATTCTTCCCATACCTCAGAAGTTTGTACATTGTTGCCATTTAGGAGACGTCTCAACAATGTGCATACCACAACAGAAGCCGGAACAATTCCGAACAATCCCGCACCACATATCACCAACATAACCCAGATTAAATTTAACCAAGCAAGTCTGCTTATCCATTGGCAAGCTATGATGAGTGGAGAGGTACTAGTCATAATACTTTTAACCTTTAACTGCGCCGTTTGTTACACCAGCGTATATTTGCTTTTGGAGTGACAGGAAGATAACAATCGATGGAATCAAAATGATCACAATGCCTGCCGAAATCGTAGTCCATTCAGTACCAAACACTGAAGTAAACTTGTAAAGTGCTGTTGATACAGTTACTTGGGACGACTCTGGTAAGTACAACAATGGAAAGTAGAAATCATTGTAGATGAAAATAGTACGCAAAATAACGATGGTTGCGACCGCAGGCTTCAACAAAGGTAAAATGATTTTTCTATAGATTAAGAAGTACGACGCACCTTCCATTTTCGCTGCTTCATCAAGCTCTACAGGAATACCTTTCATAAACTGAAGGAAGACATAAATCATGACCACATCTGCACCAATGTATAGCAATACTACAGATGCCTTGTTGTTAATCAGGCCTAATGATTTAATCACCTCAAAGGTTGCAACCTGAGTCGTTACCGCAGGGATCACCATCGCAACCACATAAGCTAAGAGCACTAGCTTTTTGCCACGAAACTCAAACCGAGAAAGAACGTAGGCGACCTGAGTACCAAAGATAATGGTAAAGAAAAGTGAAATTAGTAGAATTGAACCTGTATTGAAGAAAGCTAACCCTAAATCACCATCAGAAAAAACCTTGATGTAGTTACTAAAGTTAGTAAAGCTTTCAGGAAGACCAACCTTACTTGTCGCATAATACTCATCGAGACTCTTAAATGACGTCATCAATACCGAGTAAGGTGGAACGAGTACCGCCAAAGATGCCAGGAATAAGGTCAAGTATTTAAATGTTGACCAAAACACCCATGACGGATTAGATAAATTTTTCTTTAATCGAGCTTTTTTCATCTGTTTTTCAGAACGTTCTACTCTTTCAAGTACCCGCTGATCTTCATGGCTTAATGCCACCTCTTGATTACTCATTTTAGTTTTCCTCTTTAAACAGCACTTTTTGTAGAATCATGAATAGAACCACTATCATGAGCAGCAGTACTGCCATTGCAGATGCAAGACCGAAGTCATTGAAGTTGAATGCTGTTTCTAACGTAGCCATAACGAATGTCTTAGTGCCATTCGCACCTTTAGTTATGATCATTGGGATTTCAAATACTGACAACGACCCGACGAAAGCAAGCAGAACCTGTAGACCAATCACTAGCTTGATTGAAGGTAGCGTAATAAACCTAAACTGCTGCCATTCAGATGCACCTTCAATACGTGCAGCTTCATACTGGTCTTGTGGAATAGATTGGAGTACACCAAAGAAAAGAATTAGGTTGAATCCTAGATAGCGCCAAATAGATGCTGCAACAAGAGACCAATTCACGACCTCACGATCCATTAACCATGGTTTGATCCAATCTTCTAAACCAATAGCAATTAAGAAACTGTCTAGAGCACCATCAACTTGATAAAAAATTTGAAATACCATTGAAGCAGCGACAGCATTCAATACAAATGGAATAAATAGAAGTGTTTTAAATACGTTACGACCAGCTAATTTTGAGTTAACTAAAACGGCAAACCAAAGAGAAAGTGTGAGCTGGATAACTGCACCAGCAAAATAATACAAAGTCACAAGTAGAGGGTGTAACTGGTCAGGCTCTTCCCAAAGATAAGTGTAGTTTTCTAAGCCAATAAAGTTTTTGACAGGTGCATAACCATCCCAATCAGTAACACTCATATAGAATAATTGGCTCGCAGGATAATAGGAAAAAGTGAACAATAAAGTTAGTGGTATCGCTAGAAATGCAAAAATAATCAATCTTTGCTGTTGTCTTAACGTAAGGTCAAACATAAGTACTCCGTAAGTGCCATTGTGACGAAATTGAATTCAGAGCACGCAAGCTATTCTCGTTATCTGACAGGAATCTTAACGTTACGATTTTAGTGTGACAATCAATATCCGATGTTTGGAGAGGTTATTGTGAAGCCGATCAACATCGAAAAATATAGCTCTAGGCATAACGTGATATGAATCAAAATATCATCTAAATTAAAATAAAAACTACGCTCAATCAAATTTAATAATAACGTTACGATATCAAATAAAGCAGTAAGTATATCTAGTAAGAAAACAATGCACTGTCGACATTGGAACTCTTGCTTTCCCAGTAAAAGTCAAAGATGAAACGCCCCTTTCGTTTGTTCCTTAGTCATATGACACAAATTGGTTAAATCGTTCGATTCGTTTATAATGAACAAAAAAGGAGATTATTATGCAATCACTTACTGCTAATACAGCTAAAACCAAATTTGGTGACTTATTAATGAAGGTTCAACGTGAACCTATACAAATAAATAAAAATGGTTCACCCGTTGCGGTGATGATGTCTTGTGAGGAATACGAACAACTTGAGGCATTGAAATTGATGGTGATAAAATCACGCTTCGAACAAGCTGAAGCTGATGCTCTATCAGATAACCTAGTCGGCGGTAATGATTTCATGAACGCACTTGACCAAGGTAAATTTGATAAATGAAGCAATATAAGCTGTCTTCTGCAGCGCAATCGGATCTCATTGAGATTCGTCGCTATACTTTAGAGCGATGGGGGCAAACACAATGGACAACTTACTTCTCAGAGCTAAAGCAATCTATGGAATTACTGGCTAACAACCAGCTACTCGGCATAGCTTTTTTTGAGCTAGGCCAAAACTATTTCCGGTTTCCTTTAAAGCATCATGTGATTTATTACATCCAAAAGCGAGATCACATTGTTATTGCTGCTGTGCTTGGTAAGCACATGTCTCCGGCCAAGCACTTTTCATAATTATCTTAACTCTTAAAATAATCTCGGTGCTGATTGAAAGTATAAAAGGCCATTTACAAAACGTCCCTGAGATTTTTACGTTCTTCAATTTCTTCCTGCTCTGGAATTGTGCCGGGCAACGTGATTTTTTTAGGGGTTTTCTTAATGCATGGTGTTGATCTAGCTGACTTAGACGTTTTGGATTTCAAACTGAATACGTGTGGGTTAATCGTGAGGCCTTGTCTCACTTCAACGCTGAACTCTTGATTCTCATTTTCGGGTAAATAGTTACTCTTAAGATACTTAATAGACAAAGACTCTCTGCTTTTCTTTAGCGTAAACAAACACTTTGTTAAGCGCATTATCGACGTTAAGCCAGCACCTGATGCCATAGTAATTTCTTGGTTACCACGGATCTCATCTTTATTCACATGATGAACAAGCAACAAACTGGCACCCGATTCACTGGCAAGGCTCTGAAAAACATTCTTAATTAAGCGATCATGTTTCACCTCTTCACAACGGCCTATTGATTCCGTCACCGTATCAACTATCACTAAATTAAACTCAGAGAAAGTTTGTTTGAGCTGTTCTAAATACTGTTTTTGTTCTGCCTGTTCTTGTAACGAGCTACCGGGTGGTATCACTATCGGTTCAATGTCTGTCAGAAAGTGTAAATTATTTTTTAACTCTGACTTAATGCTTGTTGTACAGTTAGCTAACTTTTCTTTCATCCTAGATTGAATGACACCCGCGCTATCTTCTGAACTTATTACCAAGGTTTTTGCTGGTTTTTCTATTGCACTCATCCCTAATAATGACATTGAAGAAGCGTGCTCCATTGCAATACACAACGCTAGGTGAGACTTACCTACGTTAGGCGCAGCAATCAACATGCCTACATGCCCTTTGAGCAAACCTTTTAAACTAAAACTCAGGTTTTGACTCGCTGTCGAAGACATCAGACTATCAAGAGATTGAGTTATCATGATTCTCCCTCCCCAATGTAGAAAATCTGTATACCGTTGCCTACATCTCGAAATTGAAGACTGAAGTCTTTTTCGATTTGGACAGCATTGGCCAACAAATCTTTTCTGAGATCACTGCGGAAACTATGACTTACTTTCGAAGCAATTGATTGAATATAGCTATCGAGTGCCCACTCAAATTTCTTGTTGTGTAAAAATTCAGCTTTATGCGTAGTGATGTATTTCAAGAATGAACGAACTGATGGTTTACTGTAGTTCGTCATCTTATGTTGCTCTAGTCGATAGTAGTACCCATGATCCCGTATTGCTTGCAGTAAACGCATATCTGGAACTAAAAATACATGGTTAGTTAAATTCTTACTGTTTCTACGAGTTGTTTTGAATTTACTCCGATCACAATAAAAACGGTAGTCTTGAACAAACTCCAACGGTTTTTTTCCCACAACATTTTTATCTTCATCGAGCTCATTTATCACCAAGTGTGCTGTAGCTAACTGAGTAATACGACGTTCTATTTGGTCATAATTTGCACGAGTCGTCGCCATACCCATACGGGTTGCCAGTTCGTACATACTCATTGATAGAACTGTTGCATCTCGATCAATAAATGAATCAAAACCATCTTGTTGAGTGTCTGATATATCACCATCACTTATCGTTTTATATACCTGAGACCAAGTTAAACGGGCACCAGCATCATAAGATGTATCGTCTAATTGAATAGTTTGAGCATACGCGAGCATTGTTTCTAGAATATCTCGATGTGGTTGAAGTAGATAATCAACATGTAAATCGACTCTGAAGTTCTTTCCGTAGCTATTAATGTTCACACTTTCTAGTGGATAGTTAGGATCTGTACCACCGCTTTGTGCAATCTCAATGAGTTTGGATTGCATCGTTGAAGTTAAACGTGAAGCTGGATGAAAGATGGTGGCTCTCGAAAACAAAATGGATGAGATGAACCGATTCTTACGATCTTCTTCATTAATAACTGTCAAACTAGAATTGGATGTCAAAGCCATGATCATTACCTAATATGTCGATAGTGTTATCCTAACAGAGAGCTATCATTAACTCACTAACTTCGGTAAATATCTATATCAGATCGGTAAATGTCTATAAATAGTTAGTTGGAAAGGCCATATTCATCGGTAAATGTTCACTAGCTTCAGTAAATGTTTAGTTCTGTGATATAGATCTTTTCTTCATTTCAAATGTTAGTATGAACTTCATTTTAGATCAGATAAACGATTGTTATTAATGGTTGATCTGTGAACTTGGTCAATTTTGATCTTTTTACCATTTAGATCGGTGAATGTTTATATATACAAGGCTAATGTCGGTAAATGTTGATATGGTGGATCGTTAGATATTAGTATTAGATCGGTAAATATCTATATGACATCGGCCAATATCAATACATATTCGGTAAATGTCGATATTTAAGATGCATCTCTAAGAAACTAGAACCTTAAGGATCTAGTTTTAAAAAATACCAACTTCACTGAGGTTCAGCCGGTGACTTAAGGAGCAACACCAAATCTCTAGAGAGCTTTGGTGTTGCTCCTTAAGTAGATATAAAACATATCAATACTTTATCACTGATCTATCTGTTTTTTTAAGATGCAATATTATTAGATGTATATAAATCTGATTGAAGGCATAAATCTGTGTTAGTTGTTATCTAGGTATGATGGACAATCGATAGTTGATAACCCTTCTGGTTATCAACTATCGATTGTATGTATTATGATGGTCTTTGTATTGAATGGTTTAGTTTAAACTAGATTGTTGGTATTTGTTGGGTGATACAGTGGATGTTCCCTCCCCCAAGTAGAATTTCACGAGCTTCAACTCCGATAACGTTATAATCAGGGAAAGCGTGTTCCAGTATAGTTTTTGCTTTATGGTCTTTTTGTTTATCAAGCAATGGGAAGATAATTTGTCCATTACTGATGAGAAAATTGGCATAGGATGCTGCCAATCGTTCTCCAGCTTTACGTTCCATCCCGTTACTTGGATTTATACCGGCTGCTTCTTCTTTGTTCATAAATAAAGGTCCTGGCATAGGCAGCTTGTGTACCTTGATAGATCGCCCTTTTGCATCGCATTGACTACATAAAATATCAATGGCTTCACGACTGATCTGATACTGCGGGTCACTTGGATCTTCACACCAAGTTAGAACAACTTCTCCAGGTTTTACGACGTGCATGATATTATCAACATGTCCGTTAGTTTCATCGTTGTATAAACCGAGAGGAAGCCATACCACTTTCTCAATACCTAGATAATCAATCAGGTATTGCTCTAGTTGTTCTTTGGATAAGTCGGGGTTTCGACTAGGGTGAAGTAAGCACTCTTCAGTCGTGTATAAGGTCCCTTCACCATCGGTATGTATGGAACCTCCTTCAAGCACAAACGGTGCCTGATAGCCGTTATCTTGGGTTATGTTCAGCATTTTCCCTGCGACCGCGTTATCGAGATCCCATGGGAAATACAAGCCATCAACTAATCCTCCCCAAGCGTTAAATTGCCAACTTATGCCACGTCGCTGGCCTTCATCATTGATGATATAGGTTGCGCCAATATCACGCATCCAACAGTCGTTATACGACATTTCAATAACGCGAATATGCGCGGGAAGTTGAGTGCGAGCATTATCAAATTGCTCATGATTCACCAACATGACGACTGGAGTATTTTGCGCAATAGTCGTTGCGACATCAATGAAAGCCTTCTGCGCAAGTTTGCCACTGTAGCGCCAATTATCACTACGAATTGGCCAAGCCATCCATACTTCACTTTGTGGCTCGTGTTCCCCTGGCATACGAAACTTATGGTCTTTTGGTAGTGCTGAAATCATCGTATTCATGCGATTTCCTCTGCGGTCTTGATATTATTGCGTTTGTTGGCATGCATGAGCAGGATTTCTCCGACAACAATAGTAATGAGAACACCAGTAAGAATTGGTAGAGAATAGGTCCATTCAATATTGCTAAAAATAATGTCAGGGAAGATAAATAGTACAACAGCCTGAAAAACAATCAAAAAACAGACTGTTGTAATGACTTTTTGTACCACCAAGTTACCCGGCACTCTAAATGGACGTGTTCGATCTGCATCGGTAGTTCGAAGCTTAAGGTAAGCTGGAAACATAAACAGGTATGGCATCAAGAAAACACAACTAGAGAAAGCAAACATTGACCAAAATAGTTCATCATTTGTGTTAGCAAAGAAGGCGTAGATAATGATAACGGAGGTAGAAACGAGACCTGTTATTAGATTGGCTCCGACGGGTGTACCGTGTTTATCAGACGTTTTTGCGGCTATTTGAGGTAGTTCTCCTTCTTTACCCGCTTCTGCGGCAGCTCGGCTAGAACCCATCGTCCAGCTAACCATATTACCGATAAAAGTGATAAGCGTGACAACACCCAATGCGTAAATAATGAATTGTCCCAGAGGACCTTCACCAAACAGAACTTTAAGTGTATCGACAATACCTGCTACTAATCCAATCTCATCGACAGGAAGAGCCATTAAGATGCCTATAGTGCCCGCGATGTAGAGAAAAGAAGTAATAGCGATGGCAAGGAACACGACTTTTGGCATTTGCTTTACGTCTTTCATCTGCTTAGTCATTGTGGCGACTAGCTCAAACCCCATCAGGTTGAAAACTAAAGCAGGTAGAAAAGTGACGCCTGTATCGAAAGATGGCAGTATCGCTTGAAAGCTGAATTCATTCGCTACGCCATTATTAGCAGCATAAATAAAACCACCTACCCCAAGTACAGAGATGATGATGACTTTCAAAATCGCGCAGAAGTTGGTGATCATCACACCAATGTCGGTAGATATATTACATATCCAGACAGTACCCCAAGTAAGAGCAATACAAATCAAGATTTGAGCGGATAAAGGAAGGTCAGGAGCGAACAGTTCGGCAAACATTCCGGCAAAGAGAATATAAACAGCAGGCATCCATAGCCCTACGTTGATCCAATAGAACCATGTCGTTCGGATTGCCCAGTTTGAACCAAATGCTTTTTTGACCCAATCGTAGATACCGCCCTCACCTGGGTAAGCAGAGCTCAACTCTGATGTGATCAGACCGTATGGCAGTACAAAAACAACGAGAATTAATAGCCACCAACCAATAGAACTAACACCAATAGACGCAGATGCAGTTAAAGTATCCACGACTAATACAGCACAAAGGCTAAATAATGCGAGAGGAGTGATCCCCATTTTTTTATCTTCCATGATTTATCCCTTCACTTGTCCATCGAGTGTGAGTAATGGTTTGTAGTGCTCTGGTCGACGGTCTCTAAATAGCCCCCAAGCTTCGCGTTGGTACTGGATATTATCGAGGTCAAATTCATGAATAATCACGCCTGAAGTCTCGCGGTCAGCTTTCGCGACAATTTTCCCGGTGTAGTCAGTGATAAATGACGAGCCAAAGAACGTGAGCTCAAGGTCACGATATTGCGCTTGCTCAGTCCCTATTCTATTTGATGCAATCACAGGAATTTGGTTTGCGGCTGCATGACCTTGCATCACACATTGCCAATGAGGTTGAGAGTCCATATCAGGTTGACTCGGCTCGCTGCCAATTGCCGTGGGAAAGAAAAGAAGTTCTGCACCATGCAGAGCCATGCTGCGCGCAGTTTCAGGAAACCACTGATCCCAACAAATACCGACGCCAATTTTCGCATAGCGGGTATTCCAAACTTTGAAACCTGTATCGCCAGGACTGAAGTAGTATTTTTCTAAATACCCATCACTATCAGGAATATGCGTTTTACGGTAAGTTCCGAGTAATGATCCATCGGCATCAATCATGGCTAAAGAGTTAAACTTAACGTTGCCTGATTTTTCGAACCAACTGAAAGGCAGCACCACTTCAAGCTCTTTAGCAAGTTTAGAAAGACGTTGAAAAGCTTCATTCTCTTCAAGTTGTGTGGCGAGCGCATGGTATGACTCATGAATCTCTATGCAGAAGTAAGGTGTTTCGAATAACTCTTGCAGCAAGATGATCTGAGCACCTTTGGCTGCGGCCTCACGAACTAACCTTTCAGCATGTTCAATATTTGCTTGGGTATCCCAACTACAAGCCATCTGAGTGGCTGCTACAGTGACGTTTCTCATCATAATCCTTATGTATTTCTTACTGTTACGAATATTTTTAATACCATTTAGGTTATTATGGAAGTGCATAATTTTTATTTGGATATGAAGGATTTCGATAACTTATGGATGTAGATATCAATCAGTTGCGTCTTTTAGTCGTGCTAGAACGTGAAAGGAATTTGTCAAAAGCCGCTCAAAAACTGTTTATGAGTCAATCGGCGGCGAGTCATGTGTTAGCGAAGCTGCGAAGTCGTTTCGATAACCCTTTATTTATAAAAACACGCATAGGGATGGAACCTACACCTTTACTAGAAAGCTTGTTGCCTGATATACAAAAAGGCCTTAGCTCGATTGATATGGCGTTTGATCGCATGAAGCCTTTTGAACCGATGCTTGATGCGAAAACGTTCTACATTGGAGCTATTGACTATTTTGAGTTTTATGCGCTACCAAAACTCGGTAAGACCTTTGAAAGAAGTGCGCCGAACGTGCGCGTTGCGATTGATATTTTGTCTGAGAACATGCAAATGGAACGTATTGAGCAGGGGAGATTAGATTTGATTCTGGGGGTTGACGACTTACAGGCCATACCTCGATATTACAATCGATACCATTGGTTGACGGACTCTTACGTTGGTATTGTTGCAAAGGCTTCAAGTGTTAAAAGCAAGCTCACTTTAAACGAATTTGTTCAAGCGCCACAAATACACCTCCCACTGATTAATTCAGGGGCCGATCCCATTGACCGATGGCTACACCAAAATCACCACTCGCGTCATATATCAATGATTGTACAAAGTTATGCGGTCGGTGGCATGGTGACAGCGCAAACCAATAATTTAATGTGTGTACCTTTGAGAGTGGCGCAAGAATTAAAAGAAATGCTTCCTTTACGTATTGTCGAGTTACCGAAAGATGCTCCTAACTTGTCGTTAAGTATGTTTACCCATCAATTGTATGATAACCAAGACAGCATTCAATGGCTTATTAAACAGATACATATGTGTACTTAAAGAGGGAACAACTTACTCTCTTCAGCATTCGTTTACCTATGCTGTTACTTAACGAACGCTTGGATGTGTAGTTAAAGTTCTTATGAGCTTTTAGCCTTAGACGATCAGGAAAGGACAATTTTAGGTAAAGCTATATAAAGTGTAAGTATATGAATCGTCTTTCAAATCGGTCTATTTATTACTAAAAGAAACAATCCCCTGCCCCACCCTACTTTATATATTTAACCAATGAAGTGGGCTCATTAGACACTAATTGTTTGGATCTCCTGTACTTCAGTATCGCTATCTTGTATTGCTGTGGAACTGAGCAATATGGTCTTCGGTAGTAAAAAGTTGTCAATGCTCAGCCTGAGCATTGACAACTTCAAGTTCGGTTTTTCTATTAACCCGTCATGTATCACGGGGGTAAATTCGACCAAACAGTCAACGTTCACTGTTCAGCTTTATTCGATATTGGCTGCTAACCCAATAATATTTTTATAGTCATCCCATAACCAATAAGAATTTTTATCTTCGTTATAGGAGTTGACTTGGTTAAGTGCCGAATCATAGATTTTTAATGTGAGCCATTCATTTTGCTTATACGTGTTAGGTTGAGTCGCAAAAAACGTCAACATAACTTCTTCATACCCTAAAGTCTTACTACCTCCATGAGGCTTATATTCGGTTTTGGAGTTACATTCACTAACAGTACTGAATTGAAATTTCATAAAAGAAGCGATAGTTATCTGTGATAATAATGCTAGGCTCCCCCACTCGGGGGCGAAAGTAGAGTAGGTATTAGTTCTTCTCTCAAAATTTATAGAGTCAGTATGATGCTCTACGATTCCGAATAATAAGACAGCAATATTAATACAATCCAAATTCTTTGGTTTGTATTTAACTATGTAATCCAAACTACTATTAAACTTTCTAATTATTTGCTCTACATCCCTTAGTTCAAGGTCGCTTTTATCTAAGAGCTTTGATATCAATAGGTTGTTATTTTCATTATTGCTACCAAATGGAAAGATATTAATTCCGGCTAGTTCATACACTGAGAAGTCAAATTTTTTAGCTTTAATATAATCGAAAATTGAAGGTTTTTTCAAAGATATACGTTGATTGAAAAAACGTCTTAAGTAACGTTCCGATTTAAACCCGGAACCATAAATCGCTTTTATCGAAGACTCTAGTGATTCTGTGTCTGTAGCTATTAAAAATGCACAACCTTCAACATTAAAAAAGTGCTTAATGATTTCCAACATTTTTATCGCGTAATCTGGCCTACATCTATCTAGCTCATCCAGTAGTACTACTATTGGAGCTTCTAGATCATATAACTCAGACATAATCACACTGATCGTTTTTATTTGTTGTCGAATACTAGTCATGGAGTCTAATAAATCATTTTGCTGTGAGACCAACTTTGCTAATATTGATTCATTGACACTATCTACTCCTTTCAAGTTTGATAATTTTGGACTAGTTGTTCCAATGACTTGCTCTAGCAATTTCAGGTGGGTGAAATCTGTGTGCTCTCCTGTTAATAAACTATAACTTTCCCCAGTTGCTTGTGTAACAGCAATCAATTTATCAAAACTAAGCATCAGCCGATTCAAATGCTCGACACAGCTGTTATAAATTGTAAATCTTTTGTCTGCTTTACAGTTTCTAAACATGAATCCTAGTTGGTTTAATAGTTCTGTACAGACAACCGTCAGAGGATCTTTCAAAAAGTCACTTTCCCAAGCATCGATATATACAACTGGATGGGATTGTTCTGCAAGTTCAACGTATAACCGCCTCAAGAACTCTGTCTTACCAGTACCCCATGAACCGTTTAAGTTAAGAACAAATCCATCCTTTTCAGAAGTCAATACAGACAATAAAAATTTCCCATATTCCTCTCTGTTTGTTATGCACGTTGACCAGTTGTATTTGTCTTTCCATTCAGCATAACGACTTGCATGAGTCACAATTTTCATAAACTCTCAATTCTACTAAGTATTTTAGTAATCTTACACGCAACTTGATAATTTTTAATAGGAATATATCGCAACGAGTTATCTGCCATTATACTTTTTACAAAAAAAGCCGAACTCAAATGAGCCCGGCTTAACCCCCTAAGATTAAGGAGGACGACTAACTCGATTAAGGATCGTTTGCAGTCGAAGTAACCCTATCAACAAATCCTTTACACGTATCGAATAGTCGGCGTATTTCTTACATCCCACCCCAGAAAACCATACTTTTCTAATCCAATTTCTTGATATTAGCTATCGCTCTAGCAAGTCCAAGTAAGTATGTTGATGTCTTTATTTCTAATTCAGACTGAATCCCCAAAAGCGCAATCCCAGCTAAGATTTGTTGTGGCCTCACCACTTGGCCTGTCGGCAACTCCATTCTGTCGTATAACATTTTGAACTGTACCCAATCTTCACTAATGCTTAGTTCCCGACCTTTTGCCATTCTCATAAGTCTTTTACACTCGGGCGGGATAGGATTTCCCTCATCCCAACCTGTGACAGTTCTCACAGATTTAAAACACAGTTCGGCGACCTCTTCCCTTGTCATTTGGCACTCTAACTCTCGAAAAATGTAATTCTTACTCATTTCGCGATACTTCAATGATAAAACCTCTAAATACAAGAGGTTGCACTGAATTGATGATATATGCACCATTAAACATAATCAGACAAAGTGCGCACTATCTAGATAATAAATGTCACCAGTCACATAAGGACTTATGAGCTTTATGACTTTTTAGATGGTACCGTAAATGTTTGGCTGAGTTATCATCATCGTCTTAATTTTAAGTTGCTACTTTTGCTATTCACGGCCTGTGAGTTAACAACAGAGGTACTATCGTTATACCCGCGACAGTGTTTATTTCAGCTGAACATTGAAATAAAGATAACTCGCGATTTTTATTTTTTGTCAATGCTCAGCCTGAGCATTGACTAATTGTAGGGGAGTTATGTCAAATAAATGAGAACTAATTTTTGGCATTTAATTTTGTTTTCGGGTTTCTCTAAATAAATGTTTGTGGACTAAAATTGATAGTTGATTATATGTATCACGCGTTCGGTATAAAGGAGGGAGACGTTGAAAACACCTTCTGTTACATATGTGTGTGGTGAGAGCATACTGACCATAACGGCATTATTGTAGAGAACGATGAATCCTTGTGTCATGAAGTCGCTCTCTGGAGCTGTCATATTGACTTTGAGGTTCTTCACTTTAGTGGCTGTTTTCCTCTTTCATCTCGCTCTACACCAATATTTATATCAGCATATTTAGATAAGGGTTTCTCTATTACTTGGATATCGATGATAGTTAAAATGTATTCGAAAATATCAACACTTTTGATGTGGCGAATGCGGTCTTGACTGAGTATTGAGGTATGGGAAATTTTCTAAGCTAGATACATTCTAATGAACCAGCGGTATGCGATATTAACTAGAACTTCATCCGCTAGTTAGCTCTCGATTTTTACACCAAAAACATAACGAATCAGAGGGGGGGAGTAGGGGGCACGGGGCACGTTATTTTTGTAGAAGACGTAATCTGCTTCGTATCTGTTGAACTCAAAGTTTATAACGCTATCAACTTTCTGAACACTCTGTTCTATGGGAGCATTTTCAATTCGTATTGATGGGGAGAAGGTTTTTGAAGTATCTATATTTCGATACTCTTATTCGATAAGAGGTCTAGCGGAAAGCTAGACCTCTGTAATCTGTCTGACACCTACAGTATAAGTTAATAAGTTTCGTCACTAGTTTCTGAAGAGTGGGGCGCTAGTTCTTGCTATTGTTTTTCAATACATCTTGAATAGCGGAATCCAATTGGGACTGAACTTCTTTTGACAATCGCCCAAACTCATACGAAAAATTACGACCTTTCACTTTTTTGCGAGCAAACATGCCTTTACTATCAAATTCAGCTAAAGGAGTTACCAGCGCTTTGTCTGATTCTTGCTTTGTTTCTACGATTTTTAACTGATTTTTGATGTTAGAAATCAAATTTTCTTTAATATCTTCTTGGCTTTGCTCAGGCTGAGCATTGACAGAGATATTCGCTATTTTTTTGATGAAACTGCTCAAAGCTTTCTTGTCGTAGCTAAAGGTTTTCATTACTTTAGCTAAGAGAGAATAATCTGTATGGGACAAATCGTTAACGATAGGAAACAGGGTAATGAGGTTGCTATCAATACTGGCGGCTTTCAGAGCTCGACCCACAGCTTGACGGCTAATGTTTAAAATTTTTGCTACATCTTCTTGAGTGAGGTCACCGTTATTCATTAAGGTTTGACACTGCAATCCAATTTCACGTTGATTGTGCTCTTTGGCGGTTTGCAACTGCTTAGCTAGAGCTTTGGCATCTGCAGTCGACAGTTCATCTTGGGTGACGAGAATTCGAAATGTTTTTACTCGACCTTCTTGAAGTAGAAACCAAGCACGACGGCGAGATCCATCAAGTACATCAATATGACCATCTACTTCACGGCCAACGGCGGGATAGAACTGCTGAAATTCCAACGAATTCAAATCTTCCAATGATTCTTTGTTCAATAAAGACTGATCACGTCCATTTACATCAAAAGTAACTAGAGTGTTTTGTTTTACCTGCTCGTATGACAGTGTCACTTCATTAAAAGTCGCAGTAGTACCAGAAGCAAGTTGCCATACCATCTTTTGACCTACTGATTTTAAACCGAATTTCTGTTGCAGGTACTCGGCAGTATTTTGGCCGCTTTTTTCTAATTCTGTGTTGAGTTGCGCTGTTAAAGTCTCTAAGTTTGCTTTGGCTGCGGATTGCTGTGCTTGCGCTGAACCAGGTGCATTGCCTAGAGGACTACCACCACGTTTCTTTGCCATTATTTGTTCTCCTGTTCACGCCAAACGTTTAAAATATCGCGCAAGATCTGGCTCGTGACTTCATAGCTATTTTGTTGCGCACTTTGGAAGGTTGCTTTGCTTTTCGGGTATTCACTTTTTGACATGTCAAATACCGTCGAGAGTAGGGAAGAAGACTGACGAACAGCTTCACTGTGCTTAAATTCTTTTGAGTATAAATAAGGAGAGAAGTGATCGTATAAGCTGTTCATCAACTCGGTAGTCGTTGAGCTGTCACGATGATTAGTTAGTAATATTTTCATGAAGTCATAGCCCTCATGGTTAGCGTTTTCTAACAATGCCCACACTTGTGGGATATAGCTAAAGTAAGAGCATGTAGCATCAATGTCGTTTTCGGTAATCGATAACGGGAACACGACATTTGTTGCCGCAAAATATGCGTTGAAAGTCGCATAGCCTAAAGAGGGGGGGGTGTCGATGATGATTATATCGAACTCGCCTTTTACGCTATCAATGATGTCGTCAAGTAATGAATAAGGAGAAGCTAAAGTTTGACTAAACACTTGTTCATGGAACCATCCTTCCATTGCTCGGTCACTTTGTGCAGCAGGTAAAATTCGTAAATTAGGGATAGTAGTCTCAAGAAAGGCTTCAGAAATAACTTGTTTAACAGTTTCACCTTCATCGAGATCAAATGTTTTCATCATTAGATCACCGACAGACAAGTAGCCTTCTTGTTCGGCTTCAGGAGCGTAGTACATTGATAATGTCGCTTGACCGTCCATATCAATTAAGCCTACACGGTACTCTTGGTGAAATTCGGTCGCTAAACCTGATGCGATAGTTGCGGCAGAAACAGTTTTTCCAACACCACCTTTTTGGTTCTGGATTACCATAACTTGCGTCTTTTGATTTTCATTACGCAGGAATTTAGGGTCTTTACGCAGGCTTTCAGGCAGTAAATCACGGACCTTATACATTTCTGCAATATCGATGGACCATTGTGAGTCTTCATGGCGACGTGGGTCTATTTCTGCAGCAGTGACGTAGCGGTCTAGTGTTTTCGCATCAATTCCTAGATAAGTTGATGCTTCAGCCCGGGTAAAGTTTCGTAGTTCTTTACGGTGATTGGCGAGTAAACGCTGGTTTCGGCGCTGAATATAGGCATCAGCACCTACTTTAAGCGCTTGAAAAGTAGTAGTAGTATGTTGGTTATCCATTTCTGTCTCCATATAGGAATAATAAATAGTATATACCTCAACTTTTGATGTTGGTAGTTAAAAATGATGGATTTTGTGTTTAGAGAATTTGAGACTGGTGTTTTTCTAACTTATTGCTAGGGAGTCTTCATTTAAACTTACACAGTGTGCGTAAGAGTCTATTAAGATTGATGGAGTTTAGTTAGGTTCATATGCATTGTTGACTTAAGAAATCGTTTAGAAGCTTTTGTTCGTGCGATCAGAGGTTGTATAAAGCACTACATTGTAGTGTTTTTAGCATCATGGGAACTTAAGGTCTTGAATAAGTTAGCGAACACGAAAATAACTGATTTTAGACACATGAAGGTAAATGAAAACGATAAATTAATATTATTTCATTAACATTAATTAGTGATTTATATCTAGTTGGCTTGTACGCATCAAAACTATTTGATGATCTACTTCTAGCTTTTTCTAACTGAACTTGAAAAAATCATACTGCCGATCAATCGTAACGTTACGATTTTTAATGGAGTTAAGTTATGAGTGTAAAACTAGTTAATGTTATTTTAGCTTTTCTATTGCGAATTTTTTTTGTAGCGCACATGCTGAATTAATAAATCCTAACGCAACAATTCAAACAAAACAACTATACCAGAACCTGCAAGGGTTGGAGGGTAAAGTACTATTTGGCCATGAAGACTCACTCGCCTATGGAAATGATTGGTGGGGGACAAAACAAGCTCCGCTATACTCAGATATAAAAGGGTTAACGGGAAGCTATCCTGCCGTGTTTGGTGCTGATATTGGTGGTATTGGTTTAGGAAATGATAAAAATCTAGATGGCGTAAGTTTTAATGATTACCGTCATTATATTCAATCAACTTTTCAGATGGGAGGAGTAAATACCATCTCATGGCATATGTATAGTCCAGTCGATGGGCATAATTCTTGGTCTAAAAATTCATATGTTAGTTCGGTAATCCCTGGTGGAAAAGATCATCAGAAGCTAAAGGGATATTTAGATAGTTTTATAGCGTTCAATGAAACCTTAAAGGTAGACAAAGATAATAAACAGATTTGGATCCCTATTGTTTTTAGACCATGGCACGAACACAATGGTGACTGGTTTTGGTGGGGGAAAGGGCATACAACTGAACAGGAATATAAAGCACTTTGGAAGTTTACTGTTGAGTACTTAATAGATAAGAAACAGAATAACCTCATTTTCGCCTTCTCACCAGATCGTAGCCGTTTAGACTTAGCTGATTTTAAAACTTCTTATCTATATGGATATGCGGGTGATCAGTACGTTGATCTACTTGGTATGGATAATTATTGGGATCTGGGACACGGCTCAAATAAATTGTCATCGGTGCTCCAACAAGCGCAATTTATTGAGAGTTTAGAAAAGTTGACGGATCTTGCTTCTAAGAAAAGAAAAGTATCAGCACTTACAGAAGGTGGGCAAGAGGGAGTAAAAGAACCAAACTTTTGGAGTGAACGCTTTGTTGCCGGTTTACTACATAGTGAAAAGACTCGTCGATTATCATATGCCTTAGTATGGCGTAATAACTTTTCTGGCAATGGTAAACAAGGGCATTTCTTTGCCTCTTACCCTGGACAAGGCAATGATGATGATTTTATAAAAATGTCTGTGAACGCTGATATTATAATGTCAGATTCATTGCCACATTTGTATAAATGACCAATTGTTAAAGTATCGGCTCTGCTAAGATCTAGTTATTGGTGGTTTACATACCTAGCGAACCTGTTGTCTGTACGCTACTGCGGTGCGTTTTAGTTGTGCACCGCCGTGTAAACAGGCGCTGCAAGTGCCTTTATCGTCCGGTTCATAATACTTAAATGCACCGGTACCACTGACTAATTTTGCTTATCACGGGGATCAGCTGCTCCACGTATGAATCAGGCAACTTATAATTAAGTTGCCTTTTTACATTGTGCTTCTAGTAATCAAGTGTTCCTCGGATAGGATAATGGTTATCTGGATTACGAATCCATTTTAAACCACGAGTCAATGCACCTAACTCAGGTCTTAAAAATGGGTTGTTTGATATATCGACTACATGCAAATCCCCATATTCGTTGACGACAAATAGCCCGGGCTCTGAAAAGTTATGGTCGGTTTCTTCTTTAGAGCGTGGTAGAGAAATATAAAGGCCAAGCGTTTGCATTTGTTGTTCGCTTAAACTATGGGCAATCGGGAAGCTGATGTCGAGTTTATCTAGATGTTGTTCCAATTGTTGTTTTGAATCACCAGAGACAGCTAAAATATCGACGCCAGCATCTCTAAAAGCCTGCTTGTAACTTTCAATCTCGTTAAGGTATTTGGTGCAGAGCGGACAATGCTGACCACGATAGACAAATACCGCTTGCCACGTTGCTTCCCCTCTAGGTTGGCCTAGTTTGACTTTGGTCCCATCCAATTTTGTTGCTTCTAATGTAGGGAAGGTGTCACCTGCTTTGAGTTTCTGTGAGTATGTCATTTCGGGTCCTTGGATTGAATTCGCAACTAAGTAAATAAAAGGTAAAATACGGTGAGGCAAGTTGCAACTAGTATAGATTTAGTTACCTCATCAAGTGGTTTTCAGCAAAAAGAAGTGGCGTAAAAAATTTCGGCTTGAGGAAGTTTGGCTTCTCAGAAGTCGATAATACGGTTAGTGATTTTGAATTTGTTTGTTAATTGAATAGGGGAATTACGTTTGAGTTTGCAACCGATAGCCGCCAACAAAGAAAGGTATTTGTTCATTCAGAAAATTAGCTACGACTACGTTGTGCATCACGGGTGTGTTTTACAACACGACCGTGCTTAATAAATACTCTCTCGACATTTAGTAAAACATCCTCCATAGGAATCAATACCGTTTTTGCTGGATCGAATCGGTTCGGCTGTTCTATGTCAATATCTGAGACAATCATTATTTTGTCCGCCAGGATAATGTCTTGCGCAGAGAGTAAGTTTTCAATACCCATAGCACCTTGCGTTTCAACCTTGATTGAAATATTGAATTTATGAGCTGTTTTATTTAAAGCATCAGCTGCCATATATGTGTGTGCAATACCTGTAGGACATGCGGTTACCGCTACAATTTTCATCATTCTCTTGTTTTAACCTCACTACTTTATTTTCTTAATGTGGGAATTACGCACATTTAGAGGAAGAAGTTGTTATAGATTAACAAACACCAATTACTATACGTCTTAACTAAGGCGAGACAGAGCAATATATGGTCATTATCTGCTTAGAATTACAAAGCCGGTAGTGTTTGACGGTTGTATTGTTATTGTAGGTGCTAAAAGTACCGCTGTAGTTAAATCTACCGTTGAACTTGGGGTTACCCAACTAGCAACGGTTTTTGTGCTCACGCGGTGAGCTGTATGATGAATTTTTTATGCTCGCTTCGTTCTATAATAATGCGTTCATCATATCGAAGAGCTAATAGTCTTTAAAAATAGTTTAGAGGCACACCTAAGCTAAATAGTGCCTAGTGTTAAAGCTCTGTACCCCAAGGTGCTGGAGAGTTATTTGGAGTATGGTTTAACTCATTGTAACTACAGTTTTTGATTTTTTGGATTCACTGTAAGCTAATGCGTCAAGTGCTTGATGAAATTTAAAAGTAGTTGGTGTACTAGTTTCGATGCAACCTTTTTCTATTGCCGCAAGTAATTCTTCGCCGCTTTCCATCAACACGCGCCAATCGTCTTGGTCTCCAAAGTCATGTAATGCACCAAGCGCTATTTCATGGTATGAAATAGTACGAGTAAATGCTGGATCAATTGGTGTTGGTATGCGATCTTGAATACATACAATATGTCCATTAGCTCTTAGTTTTGGCACTAAATTAGCTGCACTTTCTCTACTCACGGCATCGAAAATAGCGAAGTATTTTTTATCGATTTGCGTGGACTGTCGATAAAGTTGGCTTATACCAAGACTTAATGCTTGTTCTTCACTTAGGCTTCCAGAAATGACATCTACGGTATAACCAGCATTTATTAGAATCTGAGATAAAAATTTGTTTACCGCGCCAAGACCAACAACGAGTACTTCCCGTTGGCGTGTTAGGGGGATTTTTTCAAATGCTTGCCATGCAGTAAGCATAGGGCAGGGCAGTGTTGCCAAAAGTTCAAATGAGAGGTTATCAGGCACCATCATCACTCGTTCAATATTCAGGGCCGTATATTCGCTAAAACTACCATGTCGTTGTAATGAACAATGGTACGCTACTTTACGGCCAATTAAGTTCGTATCTACCTTAGAACCTACATGTACAATGACACCAGCACCATCTACACCCGGAACATGTCCGCTAGGCCAGTTCAAAGGGTTAGTTTTGATAAACTTCCAGTCGACAGGGTTTATTCCAATCGCTTTATTTTGTACTAAGATTTCATCTGCATTTAAATCTTGCGTTTCTGTCTTGTCTAAAACAAGACTTTGTGTATCTGCTTGATATTTCCAAGCTTTATATTGTTTCATCTTATTTTTGCTCGCTGGATGAAAAAAGGTAAGGTGTTAAATTCTGGTTGTTGATATGCATTGTTGCGTCCAATAGGTCAGGTTAATGCTCTTTTTAAGCTGATGAAAACTGTTTTTCGGCAAATTGCCGGATTCGAATGAATCCGACATATTGTGTTCTATTTAGCCGTTAAGAGAGCAATCATGTTTATTGCAACTGCAGTTGCAGAGGCTGGATTTTGACCGGTAACGATACGTCCATCAATAATGGAAAAAGATTCGAAATTATTATCTGTTTTCTGATATTTGACATTAGCTTGTACTAGACTTTGTTCTAATGAAAATGGCACTATCTTAGTTAGCTTAATATTTTCTTCTTCTTCATCTGAAAAACCGGTTATATTTTTTCCTTCAATGAGCAAATTACCAACCTCATCAGTAGCCGTTAGTAGGCCAGCTGAGCCGTGACATACTGCCCCTAACACACCATTATTATCATAAATATTATAAATGATTGCATCCAGCTCAGGATTTCCCTTGAAATCCCACATCACTCCATGTCCGCCAATCAGGTACACGGCGTCATAGTCGTTTTGTGCTGCTTGACTCAAAGACATCACATTCTCGTTACCCAATAGAGCTCGTGTTTGAGAAGACAACAAAAAGTTCTTCGCGCTAGCATCCATTTGGTCTAGACTGCCAGGATCGAGAGGGTAACCATTGCCATCGATACTAGCAAAACTGACTTTTATATTACTCTTAATAAATTCATCGTAAGCATGACTAAGCTCAGAAAGCCAAACGCCAGTTTGGTGCTCGGTTTCTCCTAAAGAATTATGACTTGTTCCAATCATTAATACCTTTGGTTGAGCAATAGCTGTTGAGCTGAACAACAGTAATGAGATAAGTATATTTTTAATCATTTTTTACATGTCCTTAATAATTTAAAAATCATTATTACCTTTAGTTTTCTTGACTAGAAATTATCATTAATTATGAATTTGATAAATATATGTAATATAGGCGTAGTCTATCAATGATGTTTTAGATATTAGGTGCAATAACTTTTCATACGAGTATCGAGTTGATAGGGGGGATTACAAAATATACGTGGCAAATTTTCGGCCTAACTTACCTTTAACCAACGATATTTTTGTAATCCAGATTGGTTTTACTGAGTAATTTAGTGGAACTACATCCAAAGCCGATGTTCTGATCCATCATATTCACTTTCTTTCTTGGTTTATGTCTATAACTCCCTATAAAACAAAGAGGTGGAAGAAAAATAACCAACGGTTCAGGCATTGTTGTTTAAATGAATTGAAGTTTTTCCAAACTCTTTGAACAGGTCCTTTGTGATGTATAGACCGGTGATAACATGGGTAAAGCGTAAAAGAAGAGATCTAACTGGGCGGTTTACAATAAGGCTCGGCGTTGAAGGGGCCCCTCATCATTTCCCATTGATATTGGGATTAGTCAATTTTATATCGCCGATGATTTCGTACATCTCTTCATAGACAAGGTATGGATAGAACTCGGCGGTGTTTAATGGGAGTTAGACCGCCGTTATACTGATGTGGTCTGAGTTGGCAGTAATACCCAATGATGTAGCGAGTGATTTCTTGTTGAGCCTCAGCAAAGCTACGATAACCCACCGTTGGCACCCATCCGTTTTCAGACTTCAAAAGAATCGCTCCATCAGCGCATTATCCCAACAGTTTCCTCGACGAGATAAACTCTGCTTTATTTGAAAGCGCCACAATAATTGATGGTATTTACGACAGGTATAGTGACTACCTTGATCGCTGTGGAACATGACACCTTTAGGCTTTCCACGAGACTCATAAGTCATCGAAAGCACTTTGCCTGTTAGTCGAGAGTCAGGTGATAACGACATCGACCAACCAATCACTTTATGGACAAAAAGATCGATAACAACCGCTAAATACATCTACCGATTACCTGTCCAAATATACGTAACATCACCAGCCAAAAATTCATTTGGGACGGTAACCGAAAACTGGCGACTTAAGTGATTTGGAATTTCAATGTGTTCTTGTGAAGCCTTTCTGTAACGATGCTTTGGTTCTTGGCAACTCACTAAACCAAGTGTTCTCATCAGCTTTGTTACTCGGTATCGGCTCAGCTTTTCGCCTTGATTTGTGACTATATCTGCAATGGTTCTCGCTCCCGCTTAGCCATTGCTTGCGGCGTAAGCCTAGCTCATCAAGTTGCGAAGTTTTACAGCTTCAGCATTGATTACTGTTAGGCGTTTATGCCAATAGTTATAACTATTGGCATAAACATTGAAGACTTCGCATAATGTTTTTATGTTGTAGATCTGCTTGAGTTTCTTGATTATCAAGAATTGTTCAGTGAGTCCGACATCAACAGAGCCGTTGCTTTTTTTAGTATTTCATTATGCTCTTCAAGACGAGCCAGCTTTTTTTTTAATTCCCGAATTTCTATTTGCTCAGGGGTCATAGGTGAAGCTTTCGGTGCTTTCCCTGGCGCTCTTCTTTTAATTGGCGAACTCATTTATCCATCGTGGATTTACCTACACTCATGGCTTGGGCTGCTTCAGTCACGGAATAGTTTTGGTCTAGGACTAACTGCGCCGCTTCTAACTTAAACTCTGCGCTAAACAGTCGTCTTGTACGTTTTGTCATAATGTCACCTGTTACCTTATGAGGTGATGATATCACCTCTAATTAAGTGACCAAATTCACCGTATCACTACAAATGCTGTTGGCTTGGAAGCCGAAATGCCACTTGGCTTGTATTGCAATGAGGCCATTACAGCACATCAAGATTTCAGCGAGCAACGCAATAAGAAGCTGGATATCCAATCGCTTAGTACAAATCATCAGATTATAAGGATTATACCCTCACACTTTTTTATATTGGTTTTTACATAAAATTATTCAATATCAATTATTTAATTGGTGTTATTTTGTAGATATTCTCACATTTACTACCATTTAATATCATGTTTTTTTCATTTTAGGTTTCTATTAATGTACAGTATTTGTACATTAATAGTTCGAATGAGGTGAACAAAATGGCAAAAATACTGGGATCTAAGCAGAAAAAGTACTTAGAATTTTCTATCCATCCGTATGCACTTCCAGCATTTGAATTTTTTAATCAGAGTACGCTTTTGGTCAATAAGGCGAAAATGGAACGTCAGGCTCTAATTGATTTAAACGTGGGGTTACCACTGCAGGGGGTATTTGAGCCTAATCATCTTCAAATCGTTTCTGGGTTCGAGTTCATTAGTTTTTCTCTTGCAGAACTCAATCTATCTGTATGTGAAGTAATTATTCATAGTAACTTGGCAGATAAAGACATTGCTCAAAAAGCATGGTCCGCCGTCATTCGCTCACTACTAACGTCACTAGATCCACACCAGTTAGAACTTACTCGCAGAGCACTGAATGAGTCTGCTCCAAAATCAGTCCTCAATTCTTTTTTTGGTAAAAACAAGCTATCTCAATCTTGTTTTGCAGAAATTATGCATCTGTCACGCAGCACACTTGCCCAACAGTACTCAAAAGCCGAAGGTGATAAGCTATTAGTTCAAGAAGAAGTTCCTACAATTTTCTCACTACTACAACAGAAGGCTAAAAGTGATCTCTCTGGCATTAAAAACTGAACATTGCTGATTGGTCTCCCCTATGATATCTAACCAGCAGGTGCATGACTTTGATGCCCGCTTTAGTACTTTTAAAGCGATCACTCTGTTACCGATTCATAACCAAAACGGCGGTGTAAATGATTGATGACTTTTTCGAACGGTATAAAGAGAAGAATATCGAGCGATTTTTTAAACAATTACTCCCTTTTGGCAATGCTGACAATATTGCAATAGCTAAAGAAGTCCAACGGTTATGCAACCTCGTTGCTCCAAAATATAAACAAGAGTTTGAAGAGGTTGAACTCTTGGTTCAGCGTACCAATACGCTGGCAAATCAAAAGTTGAATAGGACCCTCCACGACGTCTTCAAAAGCATTAATCGAAACCAGGCCGTTGGAGTACACCATCTTCCAATATTTCTTGCCTCGAACCTTCTTTTGACCTCCTATGACCCCACTAGGTTTGAGCAATATAAAGCATTAACACTGTTGTGCGTTACTCGTCTAGCTTTCATTGGTTCGCATCAATCTAAGATCAAAGCAATTTGTGATGATGTACGTCTGTTTTCTCAAGGTAAAAGAGAAAATATGGCGGCTTATTTACCGGATATTCATGACCTCGACTTTCCATCGCTTGTTGCTGAATTTCAGTTACTTGTCGATGAAGAAAATACCAACTCTCCACCATCAACCGTGGTTAATCAGCTAAACCACTATCGCCGTCCCTATGAAGCCAGCTTGGATCACAGTGAAGGTTTCACTCGGAAAACCACATCCACAGAGTTCAAAAAGAGCGGTCAACTACAAACCAGTGACGTGAAAACTTTGGATGACGATGAAGCGAGTTCATTGTTGGAAATTCAGCAGATCCAACCATCAATAAAGTTTCATCATCAATGGCAAAGAGAAGATGAATCTGGCGATGCAACGCGCACTCTCAACATCGTCACCTCCAAATCATCGAACCCAAAATCTTACGCTGCCGAGGCAATGCTCGCACAAGCCGTCAAAAATAAAATAGCAAAGAAAGAGATGGCTATGGCTTGCGATACCTCTGTTAGCACTAATTATGAAATTGGAGCGGTAGTAAATTTTTGCCTTACCCAAATAGAAGAAGAAAATACAAGTACCAAATCTGCACAGTTGCTGCTCATTATGCTAATTACGGGCAATACTTCAGCACAAGTAAAAAAACTGAAGACAAAGAGACTAAAGCTCTCAGGTTTAATTGGTTTTCAGCGCACACATACCCTACCTTCCCAAAATCAACGTCCAGAGCTCCGTACCTTGCTAAATGTTACGGATAAGAAGTACTGGTCTCCTCTGCCCAAGATCGTCACACAGAGACTACAGAGTTTAACCTTTACTGATGTAACCGATGACGATCTTAACGACTTACTCAAGAGCCTAAATAAAAATTATGGTACTCACATTACGCTAACTAGAGTTTCAGCCTATTTAAACCAGAAACTGACTCACGAGAATATTGACCCAACAATTATCGCTTTACTGACCGGCGCAGTCGCTCGAACTGTTCCTTCGACTTATTATCTAGGCTTATATAGTCATAAACTCTATGAGACGTATCGACGATATCTTACGTTTCTTTCTAAATTTCACTGTGATGATGCGTTAATTATTTTTGCCTCTGAGCCTGAAAATATTAAGTTAGGTTCGCCTTTACATATTGAACATCGGCTCCTTCAATGGCTATTTGAGAAGCTCATTACCAAAATAAAGGATCAACGGAACAATCTAAGCACTGAGCAGTGCCACAATGACGTCACACTCTATACTCAGTTAGTCCTTGCTTTATCCTCAGGCTATCGACCAGTGACAGGCTGGTTTGGCAAACTCAGTCACATGCATCTCGCTACGGGAGATTACTGGATTTCAGATAAAGAGTCCGGCATTGGTGACAACAGTCGAGTAGTGATCTTGAGCCCAGCGGCAATTCAAGTTGTGCGCTATTACCTCGAATATTGTGAACAAATGATTGTAGAGCATGGGAATAGCAATGTAAGTCTTAGCCGTTGCTACAAGCAGATTGTCGATGGTGATGAGTATCTGTTTTTTTATCAAAAAGAGGGAGAGTTGTTGCCTTGTACGCCGTCGAATTATACCACGATGATAGATGATATTTGGCCTCTACAACCTAACTGGGCACGACATCATATACGATCAACACTGAGTCAAACTGGGGTCGATTCAACCTTAATCAATGCATGGATGGGTCATGCTACAAATGGAAAGCGCTGTTACCACTCCTATAGCACCTTATCGAGGACACAATTAGAAAAAGTAACAGATACTATTGAAGAGCATTTATTACAAATAGGAGTCGAGACTATACAATGGACCAAATTGGCTTAGAAGCTCGCTCGAAAAATCGATTGAAGCAGATAGAGCGTGTTAAAAACAAAGCTAGGCAGTTGTTTGAAAAGCAGTTTCCGAACCCGTCTCACATACCAACTCAAGATAACTTTCATGACAAATGGATGCTTTATCTGAGTGACATTACTGAGACATTTGGAGCTCATAAAGACTATCGACGTGCGTTTAACTGGGCAGTTAAGCTGGTGTTATCATATCAAGAGCAATATAGTTGGAAAGTCACTCCACCCTCATATATTGTCACTAATAAACCGCCAAAGCAGCTTAGAACGCTAGAATGGATGCAGCACGCATGGCGCGTCCATAACTTCTATCAACTTTGGTACCAACAGCTTTTATCAAAACCTGTCGATGACCAGGCGCAGTCGTTTAACAATGTTGTACTTTCGTTTATCTTTCATAGCGGCCATTGTACACCTTGCGTGGTGAAGGCGTTCATTGAATATATTAGTGGTAAATCACTTGCTCTCAAACAATGGGATGAAACCCCCTTTGTTTCATTGCTAACAAAAGGGGGGTCATTCAATACCAACATAAAAGTTGACGAGCAGCCACTCACCCAGTTTCAGTGCTACTTACATCCTGTTACGCTCGGTTTACTCAGAACATGGCATCGTTGGAAAGATGAAAACTGGTGTGCTCCTAATGATGAATCCTATTTGATGAAAATGCTCACTGGCAACAATCTATCATTGACCTTCAACCAGCTTTGCTGCTCTGGGGTATATGTATGTGAGCAGCATCAAGGCGTTTCTATTAATCAGGCGTTGGTTGAGTATCAAGTTGGTTCAACCAAATCTTATAGTTTACCGACTTGCGATCTTGCTCGTATCCTCCATCCTGAGGTTGCCATCGCTAAAGATTTTGCACCACAATCCACGAAACACGCTTCCAATAAGTCGACATCACATAAAATTGAACGAAACTTCGACACAAGTATAGATACTTATCAGGAACTAAAAGTCAGTCTGTACCCTAAAAATGGAGCGAAAGAGCTTAGTAAAAAAAAACTATTGGTGGACTTAAATGCTCTGGTTGAACGGATAAAATTATCCCCTAAGCAAGTGAATGAGCGGCTTATTGTTGACTGGTACTGCCATAAATTGAGTACGACTTGTGGCATTCCAACGATTAAAAGATATCACGCTAATTTGACTCGGAAGTGGATATACCTCTGCAACCAAAATCAGCTAGATAAACTTGAATCTGATGAGCTTGAATCCATTTATCAATACGCAATAGAGACTCAACCAACGATTAAGTCGCAGAAGTATTTTACAGCGAGGCTCAAGGACCTGCATGGTTTTGCAGTAGAGCACTATAACTTTGCACAGATCTCTGAGCAGTATCTCCATTGCGACCCCACACAGACTCATACTCGAGCGGGTTTTATTGATGAAGCCCTATTCCTTGCTTTACTTAATACAATAGAAGCCAGCAATGATTTCGATGACGCGGATAAGTTATGCTTACAATCAATTTGTATCATTGCCTATCGCTGCGGCTTACGTATTTCTGAAATAAGAAAGCTTCGGATGAAAGATATTGAGCATTCCAATATCGGTTGGTTATCCATTCGTTCAAGTTATTTAGGTGAAAATAAAACTGCCAGCAGTTTAAGGAAGGTGCCATTGCACCCTTTGCTGTTAGATCACGAAGAAGACATAATTAACAAATACTTCCATCTGAAATTTGAACAACAAACGTCGAAAACAAAGCCCTTTTTCTCTTTAGGTCATGCCAATTTACCATTTAGTACATTCGATGTATCACATCTCATCGGTTGCCTTCTAAAAGCGTTATCGTTAAATAATCATTTAGTGTTCCATCACCTCAGACACGCGTGTCTCAGCAAACTTCAACTCCTTTTGGAGCTACCTGACAATCACCCTATACCAAATCAACTCATTCCATATGATGAACAACAGAGGCAGAAAATTAAGGCTACGGTATTTGGCCGTTCGCTGATGACTGGCTACGATGCTATTGCTGCATTTGCAGGACATGAATCTCCAGCTATGACCTTTATGCACTATTTTCACTTCTCAGACTGGATCGTGGCACACAAATTGAGCCTGGCTGACTATTCACCAATAACCAAAAAAGAAGCGCATTATTTAGGTTTACTACCCAAAAATACAGCAAGCGATACAAATAATAATCAGATCTTGAAAGAATCTAGCGCCTACCTAATTCGCAAACTTCGCGTTAAATATCTAGAAACCCAAATAGAGAAAGGGAAAGTTCCGGCACTCTCACTAATGATGCCCGACAATGAAGTCATCTCGATCCCAATTTGCTATCAAGCATTGACTACTTATAACAAAGGGTTCCAAGTGGGCGATATATGCGCTAAATACAGACTGAAACAGAGGACTGTTGATAAGTGGATTAAGAATGCTGTGGAAATTAAAAGCTATGCTACTGAATCGAAAGGCACAGAGTACCGACGACACTTTACAAGTGCTCGTATCGACAAGCTGTTACCGGCTCAACTCAAAACAGAAGCAGAGCAAGTGCGCTTAAATCAATATGCTTCTAAGTTAAACGAGGCCTTGAAAGACGACTCCAAACGCCATGCAATTCTGGATGCTATAAAATATGCGCTTCAACATACCAGCTCTTCACGATCTGGGGTCTACTTTAACTCACCCGACCGGTTAGAGCTGTTTGTTGAGGCATGTCACTCGTTTATACCAAAAGCGCACTGGAGAGCCGCCACTCAGTTTGTTGAGAAAAGTATTCAGCGTGAAGAGTGGCGTTTAGCTACAAAAGGAATATCAAGCTACTCGGAGCGGAAACCTTCAGGGCGCAGTAAAAAAAGTCGAGGGGCAATCAGGCTAGAGTTAATTCACCCTCACACACAACAAGGTAAGAAGATCAAAGTCAAACGTTCGTCGTCAACATTGATGTATTTATTCCACATGATGGGGATAATGATGCTTTAACCGGAAACCACAAGACGATATGCCTCGCAGCACAATGAAGATAAATGCCTCATGGTTTGTGAGGCTTTGTCTCCTGAGTCTTCTGAACAATTACCCAGCTTTCTAAGAGTGATAGCGTTATTTTCTTAAAATTGTTTCAGGTCTATCAAGCTCGGTTGTCTTGTTCACGCTTAACCATTACGTATGTTTTTCCTGTTCGGGCGTTGTAACTTCTTAAGCTCAAAGTGTTACCCAACATTTTTTTATCGATGTATTACTGTCTCTGACAGCGAACGTTTGTGGTAGCCATATTTCGACTTTCAGTATTTGTTGCACCCATACAGTGGCATAGATTTTCAGGTAAACCAATCACGGTATCTAGCAGGTTCTCTTCAATCAGTTGTAGTTGTTTTGCGGATTTCACCTTTTGCCGATGTACGCCATGAGGTACTACAGTGCGCATGCACCCATTTTCAGGTTGAAGTGTCTCAATCATGTGTACGTTTGGTGATATCACATTATGTGTTAGGGGGAGTATTCACATGGATAAAAAGCATCATGTTACTAAGAAAATCAACTCTCTCGACAGTATCGATCTCAATTTAGTTTGTTTCATAAAATAATGGAAATTAACGACCCCACCAAGAACCTATCAGTGAAAACCATCTCCACCTTGCTTCTCAAGCGATGAAATAAAAATGACTGGGGAGCAACTAATTGTTTTACAAGCCAAATCCATTTAAATAAGCACATGGACGCGTGGGCAACATCCAAAATCCTCTGAGGTTTAGAGATTTAACTGTTCTCACTATCATTTACGCTATCTTACTCCGAGAGTCAGAAATTGGTGCCATACGCAAAAAACAAATCACTATTTTGGATGATTGGGGTATCAATATTGAACGTGTATTATAGAGAACCAGTATTAACCCTGAGCTAAAACGATTAACGGACCGATTTGCATTCATTCTTCGTACTTACTTAAAAGAATATTGCGAACATCTTTAAGGTAATGAATTTATCTTCAGTTGGTCCACACCCATAGGCTTGAGACCCGCCGCGCACAGAGAAACACCGATGTCAGGCATGACCATTAATAAAATTTACCAACATGCTCATCAGTTTTTAGAACAGCCAGGTGACGTTGTCACAAGGAGTGTCATCATAGAGATGTTTGGAATGGTCACTCTAATCGTGTTGGTGCACTACAATATGGTTATGCCGCCGGATTAAGCTTAACCCGATTAATACAGGGGGATTGGAAAAGTGACAGTATGGTCCTGAGATACTTAAGAGGTTTAGACAATGACAAAAGCCCAAATCTTTTATTGCAAGATTAAGCGTGAAATGTCTGGCCGCTTTACCTCAGCTATTTTGCAGAACATCATAATTACATAGTTATTTTCAGACAAATGAAACTAGTTGTTTGCTTTATAATCAGTAATTAAGATTTAAACTAATAAAATAGTGCTTTTTGTTTGTTACATTGATAAGCGTATAGTTTAATTCTTGGCATGATGCTCTCCAAAAAGCTGGTTAATACACCGAAGATAATTTACTGATGCCTCATGATAGATGTATGTTACCCCAGTAAGCACCGTGCTTAGGTAAAATGTGGCAAATCAGCTGATAAGTCGCATCGTTGATGTTGTCATCTTGGAGTGCACGGACGATAGAGTGATGCTGCTCATAGGAACGATATAGATGCTTTTCGTTGCCACCTAAATGATTTCTAGCTGTCGCCATTCTTGCTGAAATTAAAGCGTAAGATTCAACAAAATAGCGATTGTCACACAGTGAGATAAAAGTTTGGTGGAACTGGTTGTCTAACGTCAGATACTCAAGAGTACTAGCATTACTTAGGCATACTTGCATTTTGTCCAAAATAAAGCAGAGTTCTTGAATTAGCTGCTTAGGATTATTTTTCCACGCTAGTTTTAGCCCTTCGGACTCAATAAAGTACCTGAACTCCAGAAGGTCAGTAAATTCCTCTGCAGTAACATGAAAAACAAAGGTGCCACTTTTGGGCTTTATCTGCACAAGACCTTCACTCTGTAACCTTTTTAGAGCATCGCGTATGGGTGCTTTTGTTGCATTTAATTTGTTGGCTAAAACTGTTTCTGAGATTTTCATCCCCATAGGCAATGTACCAACAATTATCATCTCGCGGATACGACGGTATATGACATCTTTAAGTAGGTCTTGCTTCATTTGTTAGATACTCAGGAAGATTATATTTGTATTATTATATAATTTACTATTTGAATCTGAAATGTCAAGAGAGGAGGGCGGGAAGTGTAAAGTCCGGCCACCTCTCTCTCTATCACTACATTATAACAAGATAGAAGGTAGAAATAATGACAATTGTGGAATGAAGGTCACCAGCATTAACATTACTAACATGGCACATAAGAACGGTGTTATTGATTTTACAAGCTCTTCAAGAGATACATCCGCTACGCCTGTGGCGACAAACAAGTTGGCACCCAAAGGTGGTGTACAAAAACCAATCGCTAAGTTAACCGTCATAATGACACCAAAATGGACCGGGTCAATTCCCATCCCCTGGACTATAGGAAGTAAGATAGGTGTCAGAATGATAATGGAAGCAATAGTTTCCATGAACATACCAACAATAAGAAGCATAATATTTATTAGCAATAGTATGATTAATGGGTTTTCGGACACCGAGGTAATCATGTTGGCTACTTCAACAGGTACACGTTCAAGGGTCAGTAGTCGACCGAACGAAGCAGCCATCACCACCATCACGAGTACAGTTGCCGAAGTTAGCCCTGATTTCAGGAAAACGCTGCTCAAATCACTAAGTTTCAAATCACGATAAATATATAGACTTATAATCAAAGCATAGACTACAGCTACACCAGCTGCTTCAGTTGGTGTGAAGATACCACCGTAAATACCACCCAAGATAATAACTGGAACAATCAATGCCCACTGTCGGAAGACAATAAAGTT
>NZ_JBFRMS010000019.1:0-29293 GCF_041470505.1 Vibrio sp. 10N.261.55.C5 | reverse complement strand
CTGATTTAGGAAACAAAGCCTAATAAGGGGCGAAGATAGCTGTTTTCTAAAAAAGCCATCATCTAATAAAGCCAAGATCCAAAACTCGCCGATCTAGAAAAGATAAATTCTGATGAGGCTCAAACCTCACCAGAACTGTATTCGCAATGAATGACTTACTTCTTCTTCACGACTTGCTTGATGGCCATTTCAGCCAGTTTTGGCGTCGCTGATTTCAAAGCTCTGGGGGCAACCTTCTTACCCGCCTTGACCGCTTTATTCAGTTGGCCTTTAACCGACGTCCCTCTTTTCATGGCTTCTAAACGTTGGCGATTTCTCTGAACATTATTTGCGTCAGCGATACGCTCGATCAACGTCTGCCTTAAAGTATCTAAACCAAACTGTACCTTTTCTGGCGCAATCGCCAGCGGTAACACGATATCGGTTTGCAGCAATATATGATTGTATTCGAGCGCTTGAGCAATGATCTTCGCTTTGGTCGATGTTGGATTCTCTAAGTCATACGGTGGCTGCCAATCGTCTACAGGCTTTAATCTGTCTACCTGATTCACAACCGACACCACAATCGGTTTCTTGCGTGAGATGTTCTTAGGATCGTCATAGAAAGCATCAAATCTATCTTTCAATTGCTTATCCAAATCACGTGCAGACTGATTGGCTTTAAGCACCCATAGCACCACATCCGCTTGGGTCATCTCTTTCAGCATTAAGGCTTCGGTTTTAGGATTGCCATCAAGCCCCTGAAGATCAACAACGCGAACATCATTGTCGTCGACAAACGCGTTATACACCGTTGAAGTGTCGGTTGATGGCAGCACATCCACTTCTGCAACCAACTCTTGCTTGAGTGCATTGATAAGTGAAGATTTACCCGAACTGGTTTGTCCCACCAGCACGATTCGCACAGGCTCTAGCTCTGGAGCAAAGCGTTGTTCGTCGAGTTCAGAAACATCAGACACTTTAAGTGCCTCATCTTCAATGCTGAAACGTCCGCTGTAGAGGTCAATCGCCACCGCCGCAACTTCATCTAACAAGGCTTGTTTGGCGGCGTATTGCATGTCATCAACCACACCCCTTGTCATCGTTGCTGTCGCTTGTTCTCGTCCTAAATCAGAAATCACCTTGAGTGGATTCAAATACAAGTTTTTAAGGTGGTTACCCCAAATAGCCGCTTTGAAGATCTTCTGTCCTAGCTCACCGTATTTATCGTAGGCTTCGTAGCCCGCTTTGATGTAAGAAACCTTGAGATACTCAATGCCGGGGATATGCTCTCGCACTACCAATTTGTAGCGTCGGCTGACCTCTTCGAACAGCTTTAGCCCTTCAGGAATCGAAAAATCGAGTGATTTCTTATCAAACTTTCTCGCAACAAATTCAAGTACCTCTAAACCGGTTTGGTCTAGGTTGCCCCACTCTATGTCGACCATTAATTGTTGGCGTACATGGTGTTTTGAATCATTCCAAATCGACAGTTCTTTTTGAGACCAATCAGCCGAAGCCTTAACCAATGCATCGTTGATATCAGTTTTGTTATGTTGTGATTCAGAATCAGAAACATCCTCACCAAGGTCGTCACTCTCTTTGTTTGAGAAGGGCTCTTTATTTGAAGATCGGCGTGAAGAGCGGCTTGAAATGAACAGAGGAATGGTGAACACCAAGGTACTCACGGCAATGGCAATCGACATTTCGAGTAGATAACCGTATTTGATCGCCAAGAAGACACCAAAACCCATCATGATAATGCTTGGGAAGATCGCCGAAATCAGGGCAATGCCCCAGCGTCCGCTCGATAGCACCGCCAGTAATCGAAATAGGTTTCTAATTTTCTTCATAACCCGACGCCGCCTTTCCTTTTTTCAGAGATTCTTTGTAGATCTTCTGCATCTCTTGTTCAGACACTTCTTCACCTTTGTTCTTATGATAGAAGTAAAAACAAGCCGCGCGACCTAAACCATAAGAGGTGCCGAAACTCATTGCCGCTGCAGCCACCGCACCTACCGTTTGACCATAAACTGGAATCAGCTTTATCAACTGTCGAGTGCCCAGCTTCATTCCGTATTGCAAAGCAAAGCTGCTTCCCAGAGTGCCTATCAACTCACTAAAGACTCTCTTATTCCATTCGACCCCATATTGATTGGCCAAGCTGTGAAGCATTTTGGCTTGAATCGCAGGTACCGACACCAAACCAACACCCGGAATCAGGTCACTCGCTGCGGCACTTCCTGCAAACCAAAGCACTTCGTTTTCTACTTGATCAAAGTTGGCTTCTTCTTGCGTGGAATGTTCTTTGTCTTGCACCATCATTCCTATCACCGGAAGAATACTGCTCAGCTTTTCTAACAAGATGTCATAGTTGTAAACCGCTTCGCTGTTAGACATAGCGTTGTCATCCGTTTCGAAATCGACCGCTACCGATTCAAACTCTTTACCCCAAGCCTTCTCTACTTGGTTGCTGTTGAACTGAATTTGCCTTGCTCGATCTGGTTCACTGGAAGACAACACCGCCGTATGAAGCAGCAACAAGTGTTTAATCTTCTTCTGTTTCTTAATCTGTTTTAGAGCCGTAAGCACAGCGGATTGTTCAGGTTCGTCGGCTTTCATTACAACGACTAACGCATTACCTGCCTGACCAATCTCTTCCAAATCCTCTTTCGCATCGTAATTCGCTTCGCTGAGTCCTCTGGTATCAAGAAACCTCATCACGGGTATGTCTTGCGGAAACTCATACGACATCGCCGTCATGGTACAAGGCGCAAAACCATTGCCCACTTCTACAGAAGAGTCGCCCGTGACCGCTTGAATAAACGATGACTTGCCCGCCCCCGTTTTGCCCAACAGCCACAATGTAGGAAGATGCTTGCGCTGATATTCATGAGCCTGAGTCAAGTCTGGGTTCTTGCTCGGATTAATGAAGTCTTTTATTTGATCAAACATGTTTAGAGTAACGCTCACTTGATGTTGAGATTCGAGTTGATGACAAAGCAATACTGACTTATATAATCACAAATCATATTAAACTTATGTTTGTTCAGTCGCACAGGTTTACAATGCCTAAACGCTTGTTTTTATTTGCGCGCTCATTTTTATACGTACGGGTATCATCGTATTGATTCGGGTACCTAACGAACATCAACAAACACAGAGAGCTCAAAGAGAAGTATGGAACAAATTTATTTAGCTGGCGGCTGCTTGTGGGGTGTACAAGAATTTATTAAGTACGTTCCTGGTGTTATCAGCACAGAAGCAGGCCGTGCTAATGGAAGCGCCCAGCCAACAGAGAACAAAACGACACAAAGCGACGGCAGACAAAGCGATTACAATGGCTACGCGGAGTGCGTACAAATTGAATTTGATCCAAACATCACGTCAGTCACGATTTTGATGGAACACTTGTTTGAGATTATCGACCCTTACAGCTTGAATAAACAAGGTGTCGATGTCGGAGAGAAATACCGCACAGGTGTATACAGCACTAATGCAGAACACTTAACCGAAGCTAAGCACTATGTTGCCTCTCGTGACGACGCCGACCGTATCGCACTCGAGATATTGCCATTGACCAATTATGTTGCCAGCGACGACATCCACCAGCATCATTTGATGCCTATTTCCTGAAGATCATCACTTATGCCATATCCCTTGGGATCTGCTGCATAAGTATAAATCACAGTAGTCACGACGTAAGATCGAGATAGTCACAACCTAAGATCGATAAAGCCTCAACAGACATTATCTGTTGAGGCTTTTTAAGTGTTAATGGTCAAGACAGCTATCGTGAATTGATTTGATAGCTCAAACCATTAAGCATTAGCCATTAAGTAATGACCCATAGCCAATAACTTACTTAGTCGTATTCTCAAGCACGTAGTCCGGACCCGCTGTTTCAGCCGTCACGACCGCAAGTTTAGACACGTCTGCACCTTCGCCTTGATAAGCGTTGATACCGTTCTCAACCGTCATTTTTGGCAGTTCAACCGAATAGCTTTCAATCAACCCAGAATCCGTTACTTGACCTACGTAAGTTTCGTCTGTGTAGGTTGCGCCGACTAATGGGTAATCTTGCGTTGCACGCACACTTACAAACTCAGGAGATTGCGAGTTATCAACCACGTTGTGTTTGAACGCCACATCAACGCCCGCATAAATGCCTTCCACTTCTGCGTTGTCAAACAAACTTACACGGTGGCTTTGGTTGCCGTAAACAATGCCCCACTCAGTGTCGACTAGAGAGTTATTCTCGATGGTGATGTTTTTCGGTGTCCACTGCTTGTTCAGCTCTTTGCCTTTCACCGATTGATCTAGCTGCTCACCATTCGCTACGTCGATAATACCTGTGTTAATAACAATGCCGCCACGTAGGTCAGCGTTGCCTTCGATCAAACCATCGCGGCCTCGAGTGTTTGCAATGTAGTTATTGCGAATCACATGATCTTCATCGTAGATACGGACGCCGCCGGTTAGGCGCTTTCCATTGCCAAGAATCATGTTGTTCTCAACCGTGTTGCCTTTTCCGTGACGCAGTGAAATAAGCGCGGTGCTTTGGAAAATAGTATTACCTGAGATCGTGTTGTCGCCCGACTTAATCGAGATAAGCTCACGCTCACCATCCATATCGATCATCAGGTTGTTCACGAACTTAGAACTTGAATCCCACTGTGAAGCTTTAGAATCACCAATACGGATCGCTTCCCAGCTGTTGCCGTTGTAACGAATCGCTTCTTTGATATCGAATTCATTGAATTGGTTAGGCTTTTGATCCATGAAGATATTATTTGCGATCAGGTGGTTGTCGGCTGTGTCATCTTTTTGTACACCGATCAAAGTGCCGCGTTTTTGCTTACCTTCGAAACGGTTGTTGATGACTTTGCCATCTTTACCCCATAGAGAAACCCATAGGTACTTTGGATACTCAGAACGACGCTCGTCTGGCTCGTACGTGTAATCATGGTTGAAGTAGTAGAATGTTGAGTTTTGCAGCGTGTTGCCATTACCCATCATACGTACTGCACCAAAGCGTTCGTTAGGACCGCCCTCAGTAAATACCAAGCCATCAAGCGTGATGTCATCGCCTTTCAGTTCAAACTGAATCAAACCAGTGATCCACGCAGAGCCTGCTTGCTCAGCCTTGATAGTGATGTCATTCGCCGTGATCGTCACTTGACCTAAGTTCGCGTATTTACCGGCAGGGATAACCACTTCGTCGCCATCTTTTAGGTTTTCAAATTGTGCTTTAAGCGCAGCCACTTGCTCTTCCGAAGCAACGGCTAAAGTGTCGCCATCTACCTCTGTTAAGCGGTCACTGCTCAATAGGTAACTACGGTCAATTTCGCTAACAGCAGGCGTAGCTTGTTCAGCGACACTGACTACGGGTGCTGTTTTTTCTTGTGTTGTACAGCCTGTTGCAAAAGCGAGTGTGAACGCGCTAATAATGCTTACCGATAATAGTTTTTTGTTCATCGTACATCTCACATTAAAGTTTGGATTATAAAAATGACGACCACCCGTTCAGGTGGCCGTGATGTTATTTAGGATGCGAATTAGATTAGCCTTCGGCTGGAGTCACTTCGTCTTGTTGCTCGACTTTGTCATCGACTGCTTTAACAAGTAACAGACCAACAGAGAACACAATCAAGCCACACAGAACGAATACCATGCGTCCCCACATTGGGTTTGGCAGTACGAACATAGTCATTACGCCCACACCCGCTACCGCGATAAGTGAACCCAACATACGACGTTGCTTGTTATCCAGTTTCTTCTGTTCATTACTTTCAGCAACTAGTGGCGTCGCTAGGTTGTTGAAGAACTTGTCTACGTCTTTCTCACGGTGCTCAGCAAGAGGCTTGTAGAACAGTGTTGAAAGAACAAAGAAGCCAGCAGTAAATATGATGTGACCGATAAGGCCGATAGCCACTTTCAGGTCAGCCCACTCACGGCCAGTTAGTTCATTTAGACCGAACCAGTTTTGAATCATGTCCGCAGTGATAACGAAACCAACGAAGTAAGAAACCACACCACCTACAACTAGCGTGCCCCAACCTGCCCAATCCGGTGTTTTACGGATGAAGAAGCCACAGAATGCTGGAATTGTCATTGGGAAGCCGATCAATGCGCCCACGTACATCATGGTGTCGAAAAGGCTCAGACCTTTAAGAGAGTTGATGAACAGAGCAACCAAGATGATCGCGATACCGAAGAAGGTAGACGTTAGTTTAGAAACAACCATTAGCTCTTTCTCTGTCGCTTTAGGACGAAGAATCGGCTCGTAGAAGTTCTTAACGAAGATACCTGAGTTACGGTTTAGACCTGAGTCCATTGAAGACATTGTTGCTGCGAACATAGCGGCAATCAGAAGGCCAACCATACCTGCAGGCATGTATTCTTGAACGAAGTAAAGGTAAGCGAAGTCAGCGGCTTTGCTGCCAGCTTCTGGGTAAGCAGCTGCTAAATCAACACCTTGACCAGCCATGAACCAAGAAGGCATGAACCAGATGATTGGACCAAGCGTCATTAGTACACAAGCAAGCAGTGCTGCTTTACGTGCGTTGTTTGAATCTTTTGCAGCAAGGTAACGGTAAGAGTTAAGCATGTTGTTGGTAATGCTGAACTGCTTTAAGAAGATGAACACAGCCCAGATGCTGAAGATGCTCATGTAGTTAAGGTTGTCACCCGTGATGAACGAATCCGTTGGGAAGTCGCTAATGATCTGCGTAACACCGCCACCGTGGTAAATAGCAACGACTGCACATGTCACCGTTACTGCCATGATGATAACCATCTGCATAAAGTCAGATGCGATTACCGCCCAAGAGCCGCCCGTCACTGACATCACCAGTACAACCAGACCCGTTAGGACAATCGTCGTTGTCATATCAAAGCCGAAGATACCCGATGCGATGATTGCTAGACCATTCAACCAAATACCTGCAGAGATAACGCTGTTTGGCATACCAGACCAAGTAAATACTTGCTCATTCACCTTACCAAAACGCATACGAATCGCTTCAATTACCGTCACAACACGCAGTTGACGGAACTTCGGAGCGAAGTAAAGGTAGTTCATTAGGTAACCGAATGCGTTCGCGATGAAGATAATCGCTACGGCAAAGCCATCGGTAAAGGCTTTACCTGCTGCACCAGTAAATGTCCAAGCACTGAACTGGGTCATAAATGCGGTTGCACCTACCATCCACCACAGCATATTACCTCCCCCACGGAAGTAATCACTTGTCGTACTTGTAAACGTTCGAAACATCCACCCTATCGCAATTAAGAATAGGAAGTAGATGCCAACTATCAGGGTATTGAGTTCCATCGTTAGACCTTTTATTTATGTTTTTTTGTTGAGGTCACTATAAATAAATGGCAAGTATATTTGTACTACAATAATCCAAATGCGTGACAGTGATCTTACAGTCTGACACTCAATTAATCATACAAGTGATCGAGTTCAAAGTTGCACCACCTAGGAGCGCAATTCCTCAAGTCAGTGCAGTTATCCGCACTAAATTTCGACCAAAACCCCGAAAAACATGAACAAAGTCTCTAAAAATCGAAGATTCATCGTTAAAAACTATTATTCTTGACGATCAAAGCTTAAAGAAGAGCAGCAAAAATATCGTTAGATATAATTTATAAAAATGAATTAAACCAATGCATTTGTAGTACAAATAAAATCGATGATTTGCTTTTAAAAGTTCCCTATATTAGGCAGCCAATAATGAAAACTTGAAAACCACTATTAGATACTGACAGGGATACACGGAAGTGAAATGCTTTTAACACACCCGTTACACTTTCCCCGTCCAATAAAAAGGTGTCATTATGAAGAAATACGTTCCAATCTTAATTGCTCTTAGTACGGTATCTTCTATGAGCTATGCAGCAACACCGCGTGAAGATGCTGTTGACTACTTACAGATGCGTAAAGGCGTGGCTTACCAAGTAAACCATTCAAAACCTTTCACTGGTCAATTTGAAGAGAAGTTCGATAACGGCCAAGTCGCGACCCAAGCTCAGTTTGCCGATGGCTTAGAACTTGGGCTAGAAACTAACTGGTATCCGAATGGCCAAGTCGCTTCTAAAGTGAATTACGTAAAAGGTGAACTGCAAGGCAAAGCTGAAACCTGGTATCCAAACGGACAGAAAAAAGCAGAACTCAATTATAAAGACAATGAACTATCAGGCACCGCCTCTCGCTGGTATCCCAATGGGGAACAAAGCTTGACAGCTGAATACAGCGACGGACAAAAAGATGGATTGGTAACGGACTACTACCCGAACGGTAATAAGGCCAGCCAAGCGAAGTTTGATGAAGGTGAAGTCGCGAACGGAAAACTTACTCGCTGGAATACTAACGGTGACAAAGTTGAAGAACTGACCTTTAAAGATCACAAAGTCACCTCTAAACAGGTGTGGATGCCTACAGAAAGCTAAGCCTCAAGAACAGCTCTCACGGAGCTCTTTGATATAACTAAACGCCTGCTGTTAAAGTTTGCAGCTACACGTCTGCAACTAAGAGACAAGAGAAGAGAAACGAACATTCATGTGATTAAGCGTGAATGTTCGTGGCTTTGATGCTGTCACAGACTCACTTAAGCGTGTTGTCATCAACCTAAAAGCCTATTCTTAAGCCGCGGTTTACACGCTTATTGAGCCGCACACGACTCTCTACTCAAATTTGAAATAAAAAAACGCTCATGTTGCCTGTATCAACATGAGCGCAAGGGTAGATCTTCGACTACCATCTCCTACCTTTCTAGATGAAAGCAGAAGTTATAATTAGAATAGTTGGGAGCAATAATCAAAATGCTTTCGCAAGCACTTCAACGATTTCTTCTTTGTCGCTGATGAGAACAACGGGTAACGATTCGAACCCAGTTCATTCCTATCAAGTTCATACTTATATAGCAGGCTATGTCACTACCTTGCCTACTACATTTCAAACCTTCTCTGATTGAGTTTTAAATCACCTCAAGTAAATGTCTCATGTTCTTAAAGCGGTGGATTTAATCCATTTAGCTTCAAGACCACTCTTACTTATTCGGCTTCACACCGTCTGTTCATGCAATCAACACAGCAAAGTTATGTGTTGCTAAAGAAAGTTAGTAAATAATAATGTATTACAAATAAAAATGGTATCTAAAGGTTCAATTTTTTGCTGTAGCGCACATTTATTGATGAACAAAACTCTTCAAAACCATTATCAATAGCCAAACAAATCACTAAAAAACATCAACTTAACGAAACAACTCGATTTTGTAACCCTTTGTAAATAGTGGTTTTGTCCTAACAACACGATCAAGTTCACAGATCATCACCATTCTAATCGCTAGCATATTTGTAGTATTTTAATTCAAAAGAAAGAGTGGCCATACACACAGAAAGACGAACGTCGTCGCGTTGAACGTATGACTCCGCTTTACCTGAAAGCTGGCGTAGCTATGGAAAACCCTGAATGGGTAAAACTAGCAACAGAGACCGATTTCAGCGAATTCACAGTCAAGAAGCAGCTAGCTGAAGTGTGGGCTCAACGAGACGTAGAACTACTTTACCCAAAACTATAATCCCAAATACAACAAAGGGCTCAACGTTGGTCCTTTAGTAACCTCTTTTTATTTAGATACAGTGGAAACAATAACAATGATAAAAACGAATAAAGTAACACTTGCAGTATTAGCGACTCTTTTCGCAGGCAGCGTGTCTGCCGCATCACTCGACGCGCGCCAAGAGTACAAACATGGCTCAGAAGACTGGGCAAGTCGTATCAAGATGAGCGGTTCTGTCGATAACCACTTCTTCGGCGCTGAAATAAAGCAAAAAGGTAAGCCTTTCTCTGGTTGGGAAGCGGCAGACAACGAGTTCGAATACGGTTACAAATTCAAGCTTAACGAGCACTGGTTAATTCAACCAAGTATGCCAGTAACGTTTGGTTCTGATAGCGTAACCTACAAACCGCAAGTACGTGTTCAATACTCTTTCGAATCAGGCCTAAAGGCGAAACTTCGCTACCGTCACGAGTTCCGTGACTACACATCTGACTCTTCAAACGAGAATAAGAACCGCAGTAAAGTTACAGGTAACATCGATTACAACTGGAATGCATGGCAGTTCGGCTTTGAAGCTAACTACGCAGAAGACTTCATTGACAATGAGTGGACTGGCGGCGGTGGTGCTGACAACGAGTGGGATTACAACTTTAAAGTGGGCTACAAAGAGGCTGACTGGAGCTGGCGTCCATACGTTGAGTTAGGTAACGTTCAAGACAGCCGTGACCGTCAATTACGTAGCCGTGTAGGTATTACTTACAGCTTCTAATCGATAGCTACATGAATAATCTAAGATAATTACTGTCCTAATTTTCTAAGACCTAAACAAAAGCCAGCTTAATCGCTGGCTTTTTTTCCTTTAAAATCAGTAAAATAAGAGCCGCGCACTTGCAGCTCTTTTTCCTAGTGACTAATCCGATAGAGAAAGGCAACGGTCACATTATCGTTAGGCACAACTCGCTTCTGCTGAGCCAAAAACAATTCCGCTGTCGAAACGGCATCGGCTAATGCATTGTGGCTGTTGTACTCAGGAAGCCCGTACCTTTCGCGAGTCCCTGCCAAGGTTAAATCGACTTCTTCATGATTGCTGATCGCTTTCTCCATGCTTTTCTCAATACACAAGGTATCAAGCCAAAGCAGAGGAATCGCTCTTAAACCGTAGCAGCGAAGAAGGTATTGGCTAATGAACTTCTCTTCGACCACACAAGCGTGTGCGACAATGATCTTGCCTTTTGCTGCTTCGAAAAACGTCAGCATCGCATCATGAATAGAGGCGCCCTCTTCTAACATTTGCGGCGTAATATGGTTGATAACAGCGGTTTCAGCGTTGATCTGCGAATCGTTATTCAGATAAATATGCTTGGCTGACGCTAAATCGATTCTCCCTTTAACCACATCGACCCACCCCATAGATAAGATAAGGTCTTGTTCGCTGTCTAAGCCTGTGGTTTCGAGATCCAACACGATATAGTCGCTGTCTTTGGCCAAATCCGTCATTTCAGGACAAGGCTGTTCTACCAGATCATGTAACGCTTCTGGCAGCTTAACCGTACCCAAATATTGCTTACGCTTGCGTTTAATTCGTTCAAGCGGGTGAAAATAGTTTAGCATTCGTTTTAAACATTTATTAGTTGAACATAGCTTCATTAACGTGCTCCGAAACGAATTTTCGCCGCTTCTTGAAGGTCAGCAATGATCCTAAAGGCATCTTTCAAGTGTTTACGCTCAAAGCTACCAAAGCTATCTGGGTTGATGTTGTTGTCAGGCACATCCCCGTTCTTCAGCGCTTCAAGTTGATGGCCAAAACGGAAAGAGAGAATGAACTGGTAAGCACCCAGAATGTTCTTGAATGCATCGTCGCTCAGCATGCCTTTTTCATTGGCAGCAGCGAAACGTTCGTCAGTCGCCGACAAATCGCACTCCACAGCAAGGCCATAAATACGCGCTAAGTCGATAATCAAGTTGATCGCGTACTTCTTCACGTTCAACGTTTTCTTATTCTCACCTGACTTCTCTAGCACTAAGCTATTGAAGATGCCAAGTGGCGGGTTGGTATTGACCGCGTCTTTCACTAGCGTGCTTAAAAACTCACGGTTACCGCGAATATTGCTATGCAGCTCATCGCGCAGAATACCTTCGAACTCACTGTTGCCGTAGATAGTACGAATTTCTAGGAACACACTGATATTAAGCAAGCGTTCGTACTCTGGGTTAGCCACCCACTTCTTGTAGTAGTGCTTCCATACACTGAGTGGCTGACACCATTTTGGCGTCGCAGCCATGAAATTACCTGGACATAATGGGTAGTGACAGCTTGCTAAGCCGTTGGTCACCATCATCGCTAAGTGTTTGAAGTAAATACGGTCACTGTCGGTTGCATCGTCAGCAAGAACAATCGCGCTGTCTTGGTCCGACAACATGTGCACTTCATTACGTGCGTGCGATCCGGCTACGATCCAAGAGAAATCACACGGTGGTGGGCCTAACTTATCAATCGCTATTTGAATCAATCGACGGGTGTAGGCGTCCATAATCATGGTCATTACCTTGCCGACGGTTTCAGGCGCCACTTTACCTTCCACCAGCGCTTCAAAAATAGCTTGTCGCTCTGAGGTGAACGAAGACATGGTTTTCACGCTGCCCGCGTATTTGATTTTCTCGATCAAGAATATCGCTTGAACACGGTGGTTTTGAACCAAATGAGACGTAGTAAGAAGACCAACGACCTTATTCTCTTTCACAACGGGCAAGTTACGGATATTAAATTGCATCATGATAGAGGCCGCATGCAGCACCAGATCATCCGGTTTTACAGTAAGTGGAGAGTGCGTCATTACCTCTGAGATCAGGCTATCAGTACTCACGCCGTGGGCAATCACTCGCTTAGTCATGTCTCGGTCGGTGATCAAACCAACAATGGTTTCACCTTCATAGATCACGGCACACGGTGAGCGTTGATGAAGCATTTCAACCGCAACCGACTGGATGGTTTGCTCAGACTTAACAATTGCCACCTGCCCGCTTGCCACTTCCTCAACTTTACGAATGAACAGGCCTTTCTCTTTATTCGACCAGACCACATCCAGTGCCGACTTCAAGCGAACCTGCGCCTGTGAAGCAAAGTGTTCTGCGCAACTTGGAAAGGCTTTGAAAAGCGTTTGAAGTGCCGAGTGTGGAATCACATAAAGTAAGGTGTTTTCGATTGCGACAGCTCTATAGCCTTTTTCGTCGTTGACTTCAGAATCTAAGAACGTAAAGCCAAACAAATCTTCACTGCCTAGACGGGCACGAAGCACACCGTCCGATTTTCTTTGCTCCATAGATCCTGTTCGAATGATATAGAGCGACTTTTCTTTTCCTGACTCGCATAGATCGACGACATCCCCTTTGGCTAGATAGGTAATCTGAACATTAAAAGCGAGGTCACGAAGCGCTTCTTTAGGGATCTTATCGAAAGGGTCTATCTGACCGATGAACTGAAGAATATTTGGCAATAGAGACTGAGGCATATAATCACACTCGCATTAATTTGATTAGTATTATTATATAACTAACAATGCTGGTTACTAGCGGTTTTAGCAAAACAACGCACATAAGACTAAATATTGGACATCGGTCAAGTTTTCATCAATTTTGGATGTAAAAAAAGCACGTATTAAACGTGCTTTCAATAGATAACTGTCTGTAGTAACAGCAATTTTAGGTTGACTCCACTAGGTATCCAGAGCAACGCTCGATAGAAACGGCTAAGACCTTAGAGTTGAAACCTCACCCAAAACACTAAGCTAGCTTGCTACTGGCAATCTGTGGTTAGTATCTAATAGATGACTTGCAGAAGCTTGGCGTGCTTTATCACTGTTACCCGCCATGATTGCTTCATAAATTTGACGGTGTTCATTAATACACGTACTTCCCTCTTCTGAAGAATGAGAAATAAAGTTAACAAACATTGTCGTTAAGATATTGCCAAATGGAAGGTAAAAGTCATTACCTGTTGCATTGAAGATGAGGCTATGGAATTTCATATCAATATCTAGCCAACTGTCTTGGTTAAACTCTTCAGCACCTGATATTTCTACCATCTGTTGGAAAATGCCCGACAGTTCAATGCGTTGTTCAGCGCTCGCGAACTGAGCAGCCAATGCACATGCTTCTGGTTCAATCGCGCGACGTAAGCCCAAAAACTGATGACAGAATTGGTCTGTATCTGCCAAACCATCCATCCATTCGATCAATTGCGGGTCTAAAAAGTTCCAGAACGCACGGTCAACAACGCGAGTACCGATCTTTGGTCGAGATTCTAGTAGGCCTTTTGAAGTAAGAAGCTTAACCGCTTCTCTTAATGCAGTCCTACTAATTCCAAATTGCTCACACAGAGCCATTTCACCAGGGATAATAGAACCTTGAGGCAAATTGCCCGACAAAATACCACGAGCGATTTCACGTGCAACTTGCACATGAAGGCTTCGCTTAGAGCCTGAAATAGAATTGAAAGAGCCAGCCATGTGTCTACTTACTTATTAGATATGTATTATTTAACCCGGACTATAGCACTGATTTATATCTGCACCAACTAAGTATAAGAATAACGTGAGGTCACGAATGATATAGGCTAGCGAAGATTTTATGAATATTATAAGTATTTAGTTCATCAAACTAATTAAAAACATTTATTCATACAAATGGTTCTTATTTACACCGTTTTTTGTATGCGCAAACTCACAAAACGACTCTTACTCTCACTATTTATGTCGTTGATGATCAGTTTTGAGATGACTATCCTTGAATACCGCAAGTGTTATTGTATGATTTATTAACGCGAATAATCTACAATATAGGCGACTGTGATGTTTAACGATTTAAAAGGCAAACGCATTCTAATTACTGGCTCTACTGCAGGTATGGGCTTAGCTACAGCACGTATTTTCGCAAAGTATGGTGCAAAAATTGGTATCAATAGTCGTGCTTCTAGCCCAAAAGTTGATGACGTTCTATCTGAACTTACCGCACTGGGTGGCGATGTTGCCTTTTTTCCTGCAAACCTAATGGACACATTAGAGTGCGAAAGGTTAGTCAAAGAGTTCACTGATCATTTTGGTGGCATGGACGTGTTGATTAACAACGCCGGTGGCCTTGGTGGTCGCGCCAATCTAGAAAATATCGATGATGAGTTTTATGAGCGCGTAATGAACCTTAATGTTCGCTCTGCGCTGATGACAACCAAGTTCTCTATCCCGCACTTACGCGCCTCTGCTGCTGAGTCCGGGCAAACATCTTGTGTGATTAGCACGGGTTCGATTGCCGCTCGTGAAGGTGGTGGTGTGGGTGCTGGTGTATATGCCGCATCGAAAGCTTGGTTACACGATATCCATCGGAACTGGGTAAAAGAATTTGCTAAAGACAATATCCGTTTCAACATAGTTTCACCAGGCACTATCGATACCGCATTTCATGACGGCAAAAGCGATGAGCTAAAGTCGACCATTGCTAGCAATATCCCTATGGGTCGCTTTGGCAGTATTGAAGAAGTAGCACCTACTTTTGCTTTCTTTGCCTCACATGCTTGCAGCGGTTACATCACAGGTCAAATCCTAGATGTGAATGGCGGACAAATAACGCCCTAGTTAGCTGGTTTATATAAGCTCACTCAGCGATTTAAGTTCGCCACACTATATAAGGTTAACAGACCCGAGTAGATGAGGGAAAACCTCACACTAAATTCGACGTATACACTGACACTAAACACCAGATTCGTCTGGCTTTTAGTGTTTTCAAAGTTTCAATTTCAGGTGGTTTAAATGTCAATATTTACATTGGTGGAAGATTCAAGCCGCCGAATTCATGTTCAAGTGGCGAGACAAATTGCTCGCAAGATCTTGTCAGGCGAGTTAGAAGAAAATCAAAAGTTACCCAGCGAAATGGAGCTGTGCGAAATCTTTGGAGTGAGCAGAACTGCCCTTCGAGAATCAACTAAGCTACTTTCGGCAAAAGGTTTAATCGAGTCGAAGCCAAAAGTGGGCACTCGTATCAAACCGAGAACACAGTGGCACTTCTTGGACCCGCAATTGCTGTACTGGATCCAAGATTTAGAAGATACTAAACCCTTCTTGTCTCAATTCTTAGGCTTAAGAAAAGCGATTGACCCGGAAGCGTGTGCGCTCGCTGCAACCAATGCAACTGTAGAGCAACGCAAAGAGCTTTCGATTCTTTTCCAGAAAATGACCATCGCAGCAAATAGCTTCGATTATGAAGAGTGGACGACCAACGATCACCTGTTTCACCAAACGATTTTCTTATCGACAGGTAATCAATTTTACATTCCATTCGCGAACATTCTGTCGACTATCTTCAAGCAGTTTATCGACCACTCCGCTGAAGGCGGTCGCTTCTGTTTAGAAGAACACAAAGCGATTTACGACGCAATAATGTCTGGCGATGCCAAGCAAGCACGAATTGCTTCTCAAGTCCTGCTAGACGATGAGAACCAAAAGCTCTCTAGGGTTGAATTAGCCATCGCATAACCGAGATTAACCAAACTGACTTGTTTTTCAAAGACACAAGTCAGTCTTGTTTTAGCACCCATTTTTTAACCATCAACTACCGTAGTGTTTTCTTCTTTAAACGCTCTACTCCGCCACCTCAGAGAAAGCTTACGGTTATACACATAAGGTGTTGTTTGTGTCTTCACAATCGTACGTAAGGAAAAATTTCTCTCTCGCCTGGCCCCTCGCCTTAAACGGTATCTTGATGCAGTCGATGTTGATGATCGACACACTGCTTGTCTCTCCTCTTGGTGAAATCCCTTTAGCTGCAATGGGGATTGCGACGACTATCGTTGCCTTTGTACTGGGAATTCAAATGGCGCTGGCAAACGGTACTCAGTTAGTATTAAGCCGCGCAGTGGGCTCTGGCATCGCCGCATCATTATCTAAAGCATTTTGGGCAGGGTTATTTATCAACCTTGGCGTAGCAACACTATTTTGGCTTCTACTTACTTTTTTCGAACAACCCTTGATTCAAGCTTTAACAGATGACGCTTCCCTTCACTTAGAAATCAGCCGCTATCTAGACATCTCGAAATACATCGTTATTTTTACCGCGTTAACGCAGGTGATCATTGCTTTATTTAATGCGCTAGGCAGAACTAAAGTCCCATTCAAAGGTTACTTAATTGAACTGCCTATCAATGCTGTACTCTCATATGTGCTGATTCATGGTTTTTCTAATTTTGAAGGGATTGGAGTACAAGGCGCTGCATTAGGCAGCATTATTGCAATAACGATCCGCTTGCTGTATTTGGTTTTGTGCGTGCATTTAAGCTCAGCGATTTCACTCAAATTAGACGCTCAGCGCTCTGAATTCTTTACCAACGTTCGCCGTCACTTTATCGAAATATTCCCTGTAGCAGCGAACGTGACCATGCTTTTGATTGGCGCAACGATATATCAATTGTTGTATTCGCAACTTAACATCAACGCTTACGTAGCGATTACTTTGGTGATGCCTTGGATCAGGGCTGTCTCTCAATTTATTACCGCTTGGGCTCACTCTTCCGCAATTACTATCAGCCAAGCGATTGGCTCTAAAAAGATGGATGACCTAGTCAAAAACGTCGATACCAGTATTGATATTGCGGTCGTCATTTCTTTTGTGTGTGCAATCTTGTTCGCAGGATTAAGTCTGGTCATTGGTGACATTTACCCGAACTTGGATGAGTCTACCTATCAAGCATTGGCCGTTATCGCCCCACTCTACATCTTCTTGCCGATTGTCCGTGGCTACAACACGGTTCATGGGAATGTACTAAGAGCACTAGGAAAAACGACCGCAGTCTTCAAAATCAACTTTACTGGTCAATGGGTAATTTCAATTCCATTGTGTGCATTGATCATCTTTGGATTAGACGGTTCTATCTTTTGGGCTTTCGCTATCCAACCATTCGAAGAAGTCGTTAAAGCTTTCCCATTCCGTCATTTGGCTCGAAAGTCTCTTAAAGAGTTTGATGCCGACAAAGCTAAAGAGTTGATGTATGACTAAAATCCGTATCGAGTTGCCGTCCTAAAATCTTCCCACGCGTTCTGAATACAACCTTGTCTTTTGACAAGGTTGTATTGTTTTAGCTGTACCATTCATTGGTAGGCTTCAGCACACCCTCATTGATACCAAGGTCACATTAATACCAAGGTCATCTTAAAACTCATATAAAACAAAAAGACCACTCAACATTCGGTTAAGTGGTCTTCGAAAATATTCCTTAAGGACTGCGTCTAGCTAGCCTATTGGTTATGCTATGTGCTATTTACCGTTCAACTTAAGCGCTGAGAAAGTCACACTGTTGTAATCGCCATTCTTTTTATCGATAGCGAAATCGCCAGTACCGCCACAACCAGGTCCCCATACAGGGTGAGAATCGCTCACGCTACATTGGCCGTATGCGCCCGCTTTGTAATAGAAATCATCTTCAGCATAACCCGTTGGTGAATCAAGCTCATCAATACCCTTGCTCAGATCGATTTCATACTTAACCGTATCGTGACGTTCTGTTTCAAACGTTAGGTACATTATGGTGCCTTTCACTTCCACTTTGTAGCTAAACTCTTCACCAAGAGCAATGCCTGCTTCACCCGGTTCCGCTGGGTTTTCCCAAGTGTTACCCCAAACAGGGTAAGCAATATCGATGCGGTTTGGATCGTTCTTAGCTAGATTGCGTTCATAGTTCCAGAACACGGAACCCATCTCTTGATCCGGAAACTTTTTGTAGAAGATTTTAAGTGGCTCATTGCCATGACCGTAACCCGTCGCCGCTTTAATTAACTCATCGTGTTTTTTGGCATGTATCTGCCCTACCACCACTGAGTGCGCAGGGTATTTTTCAGGGAACTTAGCGTTAACGGCAACGTGGTTTACTTTGAGTGTCGCAGCTAACGTTCCGCCAACCGCACTGTACTCACTTGCTGCTGGGTGGCTCGATAACGCCCACTGATTTCCTTTAGCGGCGGTATCAATTGAAAAATCAGCACCGCGTGGCATTTGTCGTAGTTCAGAGCGCGCATTCTTTGAATTCTTAGTGGTAATGGCTTGGTTCTGCACTTCAAATACCAAGTGACCGTCTTTATCAAGATGGAAGAAATCACTATGGGAGTAGCTCATCATGGCGACCCCTTCAATTTCATCGACACGACCATCCTCATTGATATCTGACGGAATGGTGATTTTCCAATGCTTCATATCAAAGTTATCGCCAGGGACCGGATAAGAAACACCGTTATTAGCGAACGAGACGAGTGGAACTGCGGATAGCAAAGCGATAGCAAGTACGTTTTTTTTGAACATTGGAATTATCCTTAATTAGAAATGAGCATCTGGAGAGTGGTCAATATCCACTGGGTAATAAGCAATCAAAGCATTGCGACTGTAATTAAGTTAAAGAAACACAAGAAGTAGGTTAACGAGATACAAAAAGCTGGTTAACGAAATAGAAAGCAGGCTAGCAAAACATAAGCCACTGGCCTCAAATATATGCTCGCTTAGCTAAAATATATCGCCACTTAGCTAATAAATATCAGCGCTTCGCTCATAGTCATAAGCTTCATACCACAGTGTTTTTCCATAAAACATTTGTATTATTTTATCACATACATTGACCGCTTCTTGGTGAGAATAGAAAACTGAGAGCACGATCATTGTCAGAATCAAACACAGCATTAAAAATGGGATCTTCATAACATTTCGCTATAAACACGCCTTATTTGTTAAATTAATTACTAAAAAGTTGCTTAAATGGCCTAATTAGGCGTTTTTTTATACTTTCATGACGAGTAAAACGTGACTGACAACTCAATTAACAAACATGTCAACATGTGATTTATTTGCATTGCGTCTCAGCTCACGGTTTTTTATAATCTTAAAATATAAGATTATTGTATGAGTTAATGGATAGCTCAAATGGATTACCCTACCTTTACTTAATCTTAAATTTAAAATACGAGAGTAATGATGAAAAAAATGGATAAAATTGCCTTCGCAGTGGCAGCAACTTTATTTGCAGGCTCGGTTAGTGCTGGTTCTCTGAACTACCGCGCAGAATATAAACACGACGAAAAGACTTACGCACAGCGTATAAAAATCGGTGAGTCTGTAAAAGTTGCCGATAATACAAAACTGAACTTTAGCGTAGAGCAAAAATTCCATAGTAGCGACGCAACTGACTTTTGGAATCAAATGACACGTGGTGATACTGAATTTGATTGGGGCGTTCGATACGATATCAACAAGCAATGGTACATACAGCCAGGTATGCCAATTACGTTTGGTGATGAAAGAACGACGTATAAACCACAAGTACGTGTGGGCTACAAAGCAAGCTTTGGCTTAACAACTGCCCTTCGTTACCGCCATGAATTCAGAGAATATTCAGACAGCGAAAGCAACGGTAACCGTACTCTTGCAGATGGCACGACTAGTGTTGCTTCTGCAGGCAAAACATTCCAAGAAGGCAAATTGACACTAACGGGTTCATACAGATTCTCTAACCCAGATCTGAAAAACCTTCGCCTAAGTTACGAAGCAAACTACATCCACAACTACGATGACGTTCGTCTTTTTAACAACACTAATGAAAACTGGGACTTAGGTGCAATTGTCGGCTACCAACTTGGCGACATCCGCCCATATTTTGAAATTTGGAATGTTAAAGGTGCAGGTTCAACCAGCGATGACCGTCAGCTAAGAACACGTGTAGGCGTAACTTACTCATTCTAAGTCGTTAACAATCTATAAATAATAAGTGGCTAGACTCAAACCCGTTTATGTCGTCTAGCCACCGCAGGGAAATAAAGGGAAATTATTATGAAAATGTCTAAATCAGCTATTGCCGTAGCTATTTCTACAAGTTTTTTGTTTGGTTGTGACTTCGATGTAGGTAGTGAAAACGACGAAAACCCTTCCGTTACTCCACCTCCTGTCGTAGAGGAACCTACGGAAGTTTACTCTTTAGAAAATATCTATTGGGAGCTGACAGGTGGTGAAATTGCAGCACAGTCAACCAGCGGAACTTCACCATATCGCTTTGATAATGATGAGGAAGGCACACGTGCTCTAAGCATTTACAGCGGCGACGTAGATAGTGGCTACACTTTTGAGAGTTCAACATATACTGCTGAAGAAGAAGGTGTTGTGTCCTTTAATGGTAATGACTGTACTTATACAGTAACTGACCAACAACTCGAAATGACCTGTGAAAAAGATGACGTAGAAACATCTTTCGACGGAACAGAGATTACAGATGAATCTGTTATAACTGCGTTAGATAATGCCGATGATGGAAATGCTAAATCAGTCGATGAAGTGAACGCTGCGATTGCATCAGCAGAAGTTGGCGACACTATTGGTTTGTCATCTGAAGGTACGTTTGATACCGGCGTTATTGAGCTAAACAAAGCAGTCACACTTGATGGTGCTGGTTTAGCAACAATTACCGGTGATGCTTGTATTGATGTCACTGCACCCGGTGCAGGTATCAAAGACATGACTTTTGCTAATGACAATTTGGCAGGGTGTTTTGGCAGGGAATCAGCTGGTACTTCAGATAATGAAACTGGTGCGATCGTTATTGGTAAAATTGGTAAAGATTCAGATCCTGTAGCACTTGAAAATCTAAAGTTCGATGCAAACGGCATTACCGAAGATGATCTAGGTACTAAAAAAGCAAGTTGGTTATTCTCTCGAGGTTACTTTACATTAGACAGTAGCGAATTTGTCGGTTTGAGTGGCAGTTTCCAAAATAATGCGATTCGTATTAACTGTAGCAGTGACAACGGGCGATTTGGTTCACAAATCACAAATAATACATTCACTATTAACTCTGGTGGTAGTGATGTTGGCGGAATTAAAGTTGGCGATTCTAGCAGTGCAATCATAAAGCCTAGTGAGGATAACCTTAACTGTAATGTCACTATCGAAAGCAATACATTCAATGGTTATACGACCTTACTTTCAGCTGACAACACTAGCAATAATAGAAATACAGCTATCTACGCACAACCATCTGCAGTAAACACTGCATCTGGTAAAGAAAATACCTTGAACTAAACCTAAGAGTATCAAAACAGACAAGTTGACTTGCTGTTTGCTTATCTTAGAACCTGACTTATCCAAAGCCATAGCAACTGCTATGGCTTTTTTATTTTTTAAAACACAGAGCTTATTACACGATTAAATTTAACAAGCAAAATATCTATTTTATTTACTCTAATTAAAAACCAGAATAACTCTAGCGCTAATTGTCATTCTGCCTTTCTACTGTTCTAGCCCTCTCAAAAGCCCTGTATCTATCATAGATAAACAAAACCCCTCAGCTCTGCACTCAACCCACAAATTATTATTCAGCATCACCGTACCATACAATCAAGGTATTTACGGCCTGTAAGCAACTAACCCTCAAACGCATCCCCTTGAGCACTAGATTCGTTTGATCATCGACTTGAGCCCGCCTAGTATTTCATAAAGCATTGGAACCAATAGAATGGCTAACCCTACCCTTCTAATTATGAAAGAGTTAGAGCACTATTTATGGCTGTTGCTAGGAGCCTCACTAAACAACCCAAGAGTGACGGTTTCAAGAACAGTATGGGTAGTCAGCCGAGCTAACGCTTATTAGTAAACCACGCACATAATACGTTCGTGCATTGGCAAAGCCTTGAGAACAAGGTCAAAGTTTTCGAGCTATGGTGATTCCGATAAACATCACGACATTATTTGGGTTTGAATCCGCGACAGGCTAGCCTATTGGTAACTGAGATTAATCATGAGCTAGGTTAATTGTGATCGGCGCTTGGGGGTAATAGTGACTGATAATGACTAAAGTTAATACTGAATGAGCTTAATGATAATGTCTTAAACTCTGTGCAACTGATAACTACCCCTCTCCTACTCAATTAAATCATACGCTTAAGCCCAACCAACAGCAGGCACAAAAAAGCCTCCAAACCCTAAGGCTGGAGGCTATTGCGATAGCTTTAATATTAAGTGTTATTCGGTTAGATTACTTTTGGTATTGATCGTGCGATACATCTAGCTGGTAGAAAGTCGCTTGTGAGTAATCGTCTAGGTCGCCGCTGATGTTTTGGTTGTAAACACCTGCTTTGAAGTACATGTACTTGCCGCCAACATCGTAACCGCTGTTACTCATATCAACCACTTGTTGTACGTCGTCATGACCTTCACGCATTAGCGTTACGATCAGATCGTGGCCTTTCACTTCGATGCGGTAGCTGAATACCTCACCAAGTGCGATACCATCCTCACCCACTTCTGCTGTCATGCCACCAACAAGTGGGTAGAAGTTCTCTTTAGTACCGTTTTGACCTTCGTGTGCAAAGTAAACCGCACCAGTCGCTTGGTTTGGCAATTTACGGTAGTACAAACGAATTGGCTCATCGTCTTTGTCGTGAATTTGACCAATGATAAAGCGACCTACTTCATTCGCGTTACCCGTTGTGGTTGCATGGTCAATCTTCAATGTTGCTTCCATTACGCCATCAATGCCAGCCGCCGCTTTTAGGTCAGCTTCTGGTGCCGTTGAGAATACCCAGTTGTTCTTGTTAACACCTTGGGTTTTGATCGACTGGTCACCACGACGCATCATTTCACGTAGCTCAGTACGAGCATACTTAGTGTTTGCAGACGTACGCACACCTTTTACGTAAGATTTGAATACCATGCCGCCATCATCAGCAGTGTAGAAGATCTCTGGGTGCTGGTAACCGTTTGCAAGGTTCCACTCAGAAACGTCATCTGGCTTGCCATTTTTGTCATGATCGAATGGTTGAGATAGGTACCAGTGAGTCAAGTCAAAGTTTTCGCTTGGTGCATTACCTGCAAGCGGTGTTTCAGGTAGGTTAGTCGGTGCTGGCATCGCAGTACGTGTTTGGCACTCTACGGTTGTATCACAAGGGTAAACCGCTGGTGCACCAAAGTTACCGGTACGCAAATCTTTGCGCGCTTCTTTAGCGGCTTTTTCTGCTGCTTTCATTTCAGCGATCATTGTTTGCTCAGCGGCAACCACTGCTGGCGTGATGATATGGCTTGTTGGACAAGCGTTAACATTACAGTTAACCGCCGCCAACTCAGTCAAGCTGTTCCAACCGTTTTTAGTGTTACCGTGACCCACGTATCTCACGTAGCGCGCTTGTACTGCTGGCTCGAATTGGAAACGCTCTAGGCCGATCGCTTTACCTGAGCTCAGTTGGTTTTCAAGTACGGTTGTCCAGGTTTCACCATCGACACTTACTTGAATATCAAATTTAGACTGACGCTCATTACCTTTACTGAAAGCGGCCTGAACTGCGTCAAACTCTTGTACAGAGCCGTAGTCTAGCATTGCCCACTCGCCGTCACCCGCTGAAGACCAACGCGTTGTAAGATCTTGGTCAAGAAGAAAATCTGGGCCGTTACCATCGTGGCTGCTTGCAGTAGCTGCAACTGGCATCAGTAGAGCTTCACCCGTTTCTTTGTTGTTCGGAAACTCAACCGTTGGTGTTGTGCTTGTACAACCCACCGCTAGTAGGACAGAAGAGGCAAGTAAGCTTTTTAGAATCGTTTGTTTCATATTAAACCCATTATTATATTACAAAGGCAGCGCTTGTAAGTGAAATCAAAGTCCGCGAACTCCTGTTATTAAGTGATTTATATTTGGATGTTTGCGAGTACATAAAAATCTTACGTAATCTTATAATACAAATAAAACGTTTCATTGAATAAATGAGACTGGGGACACTTTCTGCTTTATCCATATATTAACTGGATCACATTTCTTATTGATAAAATAGAGAGTAGATAAATTTTGGATCAGCATCTCGTCTAAGCGACGATAATTTTTGGTGGCTATTCACCGGGAAGTTGATCTCGTTATTTAAATTAAAGTCACCTAACCCATTACATTTGAGCACAAAAAAAGACCACATTGTTAACAACTGATGTGGTCTTTTAATTACGGTTTTTATTTGTTAAACCAGCGCGAGTGTTAAAGCAGCGCGAGCTTAATAATGGGCCGCTCTCACAGAGCTAAAACTCACATCAAATATCTCACCGGCGTACTCGCTGTCTGGCTTAAATTGTGGGTAGATACCCGCTTTGAAGTAGAAAGCGATGTCGTTAGAGGCCCAATCTTGAGTTAAAGAAACCGTGTCCCCATCTTTATCTGTGTAATCTTGTCCCCAAGGGATTAAATGAGAAACGGTGTTGGTTCCATCTAAATCATGAGTCGCCAAGTAGATACCGTCTTGATTGGCACGAATCGTATATCGCCACTCTTCACTTGCCGAATAAGTCCCTAACTCGACACTGAACGGGTCACAATGATTACAGTCTTGGTTGTTGCGCTCAAAATCAGAGTTCAGTATCACTCTTACTGGCTTACTCTCGCCTTCCCATAACAGTTTCACCAATGCTTGATTGATCTTCCAACCATGGATTTGTCCAAGTACCACTTTTGGATCTTGATTGTTGATGTTCGGGTAATCTTCAATTCGCAAGCTTGCGGTTAACTCGTGACTGGTAGCGTTCGTTCTAGTGTCGTCCAAATACCAACTTGTATCTTCATCGCTGGTGCTACAATCCGGTTGAACACTGCTTTGATACAACTCCCTGAGCTCAGAGCGAATATAGCTAGAGTTTTGGGTAGAGGTGCCGTATCCCATATCCGCTCTAAAGTGCATTCTTCCTTCATCAGTATTGAAGTAAGAAAGATCAATATCACTGTCGTACACATCGCTGTCATTTGAAAGAAGATCTTTACTCGATTCACAACGTTCTGGTTCTAACTCAGCAGCACTGTCACCACCGCTTCCATACCAATCATTCTTACTCGGTGGAATAGTCAGCTTCCAATCATTAATGTCCCAATCGTTTGATCCATCGATTTGAGTCGTGGTGTATCTCAACGCCTGATAGTAAGCAATCGCTTCACCATTCTCAAATTGGTTATAGATACCCGCTTTGAAGTAGCTCAATAAATGCTGCCAGTAAGCGATGTCTTGATTCACTTTTACTTCATCATTCACTTTGAGCGACAGTGTGTTCTCATAAACAGAAAGATCAAATTTGGTAAAACTGTCCAATTCCGCCTCACCTAAATCGTAGCGATTGTATGACGTGGCATAACAATCCGAAGAGTCAGCAGCGCTGCTACAATCAATAGCATTGTTTTTCATGACTGCCCAGTAGTGACCTGTGAGGCCATCTCGTTCTTGCTCCCAAACCACACGCAATAGCGGATGAGGGATATAACCCGTACCACTCTCATCAGTCCCCTTATTGTGTATCTGCAGCAACGTCACTTCATCATGATCAGCGGGAGAACTCGCCATGGCATGCTCAATATCAGGCAAACTTATTTCCGCATACAGACTGCGCCTTACGCCCGCTTCGTTGATATCGAAGTTTTCTCCCTCACGAACTTCAGAGCGCATCTTGTAGTTCGTCATTTTGAAGATAAGATTTTCCGTCTCTTCATCAGCATAAAAATAATCACTGACATAACCATCGAAGTTACCATCTTTGACTTCAGAGGTTTTATTGCCCTCCTCTCCATTAGGATCAGAGACCTGAAGATCTGAGCTGGAAAGGATGTTTTGATACTTGGTAATATCATAGGGAGCAACAACACCAGCGGGCATTCCTGGGTTATTGGTATCGGAAGGATCACTGCTGTCACTGGAGCTGCTTCCACCGCAGCCATACGTAAGCGAAGCGAGTACTACGACGAAGATTGGCTTATTCACATTTATCTCACTTATCCATAAGAATAGAGTGACAATGTATATTTGTACTATTTTATGTCAATTATATATTTATCAGAATGTGAGATGCGGCAAATGAAGTGGGATGAATGAGTATTGCGTAGAGTTAGACTCAAGAAAAACGCAGAAAGGCCACTCTAAACTCGCAAGCTATTGAGTGGCTCTCAGATCAACAACTAAACTTAGTATGTTGATTTTTAAATATAAATATTAGAAAAGTTAAACCTTAAAGCTGCTCATCAAGTCACTAACGCTGCCGTTAAGTGTTTTGATTTCTGCTGATTCAATCAACTGATCTTGGCTTAGCTTATTAAGCTCCTCAACAAAGCTTTCAATCTTATGCATGTTCTTAGCAATGCTCTGAATAAGGGCGTTCTGCTCAACAGACGAACCCGAAATATCGTTATTAAAACGACTTACCGTTTCCATCTGTTCCGTTAGCTTGGCCAACATATTTACCGCTTGAACCACTTGGGCACGCGTCATTTCACAGTTACTTTTGGTCAACTCAATCGATTTAACCAAACCATCTGATTTAGACTGCAAGCCAGACAGCGCTTCATCAATTTCAGAAGTACTGATTTGAGTTCGGTTGGCTAACGCACGGACTTCATCAGCAACCACCGCGAAACCTCGGCCATGCTCACCCGCTCTCGCCGCTTCAATTGACGCATTCAATGCCAGCAAATTAGTTTGTTCCGCAATTCCTCCAATCACAGACACGATAGACTGGATGCTCTGCGTTTCATTCGCCATTGAGCGAATATCATCAGAGGTGGTGCAGACTTGCTTCTCAAGATCACTGATATAGGTTTCCGTCACGGTGTTAATTTGTTTCGTCTCATCACTGAACACAGCGGCCTCTCTTGCTGCTTCTGCCGCCGACTGAGAACTCTTCTCGACTTCGTTTGATGCTTCAGATAAGCCGTTAATTGCAGAGACCACTTGAACCGTTTCATCAGTGTGAACTTTCAGTACATCGCTGGTTTCTTTACAACCTTCACGAATACTCAGTACCTTAGTATCGAGATCCGAGTTCTTAAATTTGACGTCCTTAACCATCTCTTGCAGACCAATGATGAACAAGTTGATGTCTTTGGCGATATGCCCTAAGTCATCATTCCCCTTCTCAACAAGCCTTTGAGTCAGGTCTCCGTTACCTTGAGATAGATCGTGGACGATTTTTCTCAGTGACACGATTGGGCGGTAGAAGCGATTCAGCAGTAAAATCATCAATATCACCGAGCCAAGCACACATGCCACGATAAGGATACGCGCACTCGACATCACGCCATTCAACTGATTGAGCGCGAGTTCAGGATCGATACTAGATATCATGTACCATTCTTTCTGGCTGCCAATATCCACTTTCTTGGCCATCAAAATTCTCTGGTTGCCATCAATCACACCCTCAATGAATTGGTCAGGCTGTTCAATGGCACTATTGAGTCTCATCTGAGTATCTGCAGAAGATATATTGCTTTGCGGAAGTACGTTTTCGACTGTTGAAGCGACCACCATCCCTTTCTCGTCGATAATAATGCCTTTGGCTTCGTAGATACTGTCCAGCTGTTTAAGCTGAGTTTCCAAATCGTCAAAACGTATGTCGGCCATGATGACACGATCTTGGTATGAGTAGGTCACACCGATCATAGGCACTTGAGTACTCTTAGTGAAAAACAGATCACTAAAAGATAAGCCTGATTTCAATTTGGCTTGTTGATACCAAGGTCGAACGGTTGGATTGTATTTTTCTTTTATCCCTACACCGTTAGGAAAAGACTCTGAAGGGCGAGAGGTATAAGAACGGCCGTCGTCAAAACCCACCACAATCTTGTCAATGCCACCCAGCTTTGCAGCATAATGCATGAGTGCTTCATTCGGCACTTGGTATGGGGATTTCATGAACTCTTGTGCAACAGAGTTAACGGTATCGATGGTGCGCTGAACGGTATTTTCTATTTGATTAATTTCTATCGTTAACGAGTGATCAATCTCGTTATAAATCGTTTGGTTTACTTGATCAGTCGCCAAGTTAAGCGTGAACCAGTTCGTAAATGCCAAGGCACTGGAACTGACGATCGCCACCATTAAAATCAATTTTCCTTTAAACCCTAGAGACAATTTTGAATTCATAAAACTCATAATCCATATCAACCTATGTCTATTATTTTTATCCGAATGAAATGGTCATTTTTTAGATATTCGAAGATACGGGAAGCAAAACTTGTTCATGCCGTTCCATCGTCACAACCATCAATTTAATTAATATTGTATGTTTAATTTACTGCACTTTCTGTGAGCAATCTTGACATATTAAAACCGGCTAAAATAGCCCTGTGACATAGTTATCATTTATGCGTTTTGACTTTCATCTCATTGAATAAAATCACTATAAATTTGTAAAACGTCCAATTTCATAGTGAAAAGTCATATTTCTGTCGATAATTATCATCACCAGATTTTACTGTCCCACGCTACCTAATAGTATGCAAAAATGAGTCTTAACTCACACTTCTACCAACTAACCATTCACTCAAGGCATTCAATCTTAAAATTTATTTGTAATACAATAAGCCTTAAGTTATGGTGTATTTGAATCATAACTTAAGTTCTTTCTGGATGCTTTTGTTCAGTTCAAAGTGATAATTGAAGCAGCCGCTTTAAGGTCATTGAACTCGTTTAACGTAGAAACTGTCGGGGGATCTCGTTATTCGTTTTTTCACTTTCTATTGATCATTTGTTTTTCCAGACGGCTCGTCCGAACATGCCCATACAGTCACCAGCTGTGTGGGTTTTTTTTACTTTCTTTTCAGACCCGATATACGAGCGGTGTTAAGCCATCGCCAACAATCAGTTAAGTGCACTGGTTTAAGCTTGCGAGGAAAAGTGAGTGAGTTGGTGCTAGAAGGCTTTGAATTTACAAATAGATATAGATATAGATAT
>NZ_JBFRMS010000018.1:0-203883 GCF_041470505.1 Vibrio sp. 10N.261.55.C5 | reverse complement strand
AAGTGCGATCCCGCCCTGGACAGAACATAAAGACAATTTTGGTAATAGCGTCTACCTCTACCCAATCCCCCCTGAGGCAATTCATAGCGTTTATATAGGAGCTAGAGCATCTTCCGAAATTAAGAGAAAAATTCAACTCGCAATCAGAACAAATAATTTAGATTGCAAAATTTATTTAGGTGATTTGTCTGAAACTGAATACAAAGTAGATTTTTCGGAAGTTGAGCTTAAAGATTTGATAAATTGATACAGTATTTAAAATGTTCCGGGGCTTACTGTGAGCCTTTTATTGGCAAATAACTCGCGGTAACACTTTTCCCAACTCCCCTTAGCTTGACCTGCATCAGTGACTTGCTTGGTTTCGGGTCTCATAAACCCTTTCTGTTACTCATAGTATTGGTTTTATGAGGCTGCTCTATGATATATTTCTCGGCCAAGTGTATTACAGACGAAGGCTAGCAATGTCTATCAACCTTTCACTCCTTCCACCCAGCGAGAAAAATAAAATCGAACTGGATAAGCAAGCATCGTTTCTTGTATGGAAACTGAAGCAAGCGAAATGTGGCCCTGAAGCCATTGTTGAAGAAGCAATGAAGCTAGGTGACCCAGATGAAAAGGTGTGGTTTGAACAGTCTGTAGAAAAATACAAACGGGTAATGGGTGTCGCATAAACGCAGACAAACCTTGCCCAGAAGTGCTGTAGAATTGAAATGACACAGTAATTTGCTAGAATTTGCACCGTTAATTGAATCAGAGAGAAGATCCCGATGGGAAGAAGTTTTGAAGTGCGCAAGGCCTCAATGGCGAAAACTGCAGGCGCAAAAATTAAAGTTTATTCTAAATACGGTAAAGAGATTTACGTACTGGCTAAGAACGGCAGCTCTGACCCAGACATGAACCTACCTCTTAAGCACCTGATTGCTAAAGCGAAGAAAGACCAAGTACCAGCACACGTTATCGAAAAAGCGATCGATAAAGCGAACGGCGGCGGCGGTGAAGACTTCCAACCAGCTCGCTACGAAGGTTTTGGCCCAGGTGGCACAAGCGTAATCGTTGACTGTCTAACTGACAACGGCAACCGTACTTTCCAAGACGTTCGCCAATGTTTCGTTAAGACTGGCGCGAAAATCGGTGTTGAAGGTACTGTTTCTCACATGTTCGCTCACCAAGCTGTATTCCAGTTCAAAGGCGAAGATGACGAGATCATCCTAGAAACGCTTATGATGGAAGACGTAGACGTGACTGACGTTGAGCTAGAAGACGGTGTAATCACTGTATTCGCTCCAACGACTGAGTTCTTCAAAACGAAGACTGCACTAAACACTGCGTTCCCAGAGCTAACGCTAGACGTTGAGGAAATCACTTTCGTTCCTCAAACAACTACGCCAGTAGCTGAAGAAGATTCTGAGAAATTCCAGAAGTTCTTAGACATGCTTGATGACTGTGATGACGTTCAGCAGGTTTACCACAACGCTGAGCTGTAATCTTTACAGTAACAAAAGTTATTAAAAAACCGAGCCTAGTGCTCGGTTTTTTTATGAACGTTATACCTGATTTTCCTTGATCATCGTTCCATAATGTACGGCTGACAAAGCGTTCTCTGGTCGCGATTTATCGCTGAACTTCATTATATTGTTCGTCTTATCCCGACATGAATCTGATTTAAGTACTCCCTGAGTATCATCGGGGTGATCGCCAAGCGTATTTAGTGTACAAAGAAAGAAAATATCAGCCAAAGGCTTTGACCCTGCTTATTGATGCACTGATTGAGAGTGTTCGATCTTTTCATAGCGATGGTTTGGTCAAATAAAAGGAGAAAGAAATGAAAGTAAGTTTTATCGGGCTAGGCGTTATGGGTTTCCCAATGGCAGGCCATCTAGTCAAAGCCGGTTTTGAAGTAACGGTATTTAACCGCACTCACAGTAAAGCGCTAGACTGGGCTGATAAACACCAAGGTAAAGCGGCAGAATCTGTGGCTGAATGTGTAGCGGAAGCTGACGTGGTATTGGTTTGTGTGGGCAACGATGACGACGTACGCAGCATGGCAACCAGCGAAACAGGCGCATTGGCAGCGATGAAGCCAAACGCGATTCTTGTCGATCACACTACAACGTCTGCAGTTCTGTCTGAAGAGCTTGAAGTGGCAGCGAAGCAAGCCGGTATTCGCTTTATGGATGCACCTGTATCTGGTGGCCAAGCGGGCGCAGAAAATGGCGTGCTAACCATCATGTGTGGTGGCGAACAAGCGCTTTTCAACGACCTTCAACCTGTGTTCGAAGCTTACGGTAAGTCGTCAGTTCTTATGGGTAAAGTCGGCCAAGGCCAACGCGCGAAAATGGTTAACCAGATCTGCATTGCAGGAGTGTTGAATGGCTTATCTGAAGGCTTAGTGCTTGCTGAAAAATCAGGTTTGGATATCCCAACTCTGGTTGATTGCCTTAAAAACGGCGCTGCTGGCTCATGGCAGATGGAAAACCGTGCTACCACAATGGCACAAGACAAGTTCGATTTTGGCTTTGCAATTGATTGGATGATCAAAGACTTAGGTTTCTGTCTAGATGAAGCTGAGCGCCAAGGCATCCAGCTTCCACTGACTGAAAAGACCAACAACGCCTACAAGGCACTGTCTGCCGAAGGACAAGGCCGCATGGATACATCAGTATTGATGAAAGCCGTGGTTGAAGAGACAAAGAAGTAGAAAGCTAGAAGTAATAGAAGCTTCGCTTGGATAATTAAAAATAGCCGCTGATTAGCGGCTATTTTTGTTTGGTTTGAACTCTTTTAAACGTATTGAATTTTCTGTTTGATTCCTAATTCAGCAATCTATGAATTATCAATGGGACGAAAATCGTTAAAATAGATGTCCCAAATTGATGATTTAAATGAGTTTATTCACCTTTATCGATTTGCTCTTTCTGAACTTGATTGGCTTTCTGTTTAACTGCTGATGCTTTCTCTTCGGTTGCTTTCTTGATTTGAGTTGATTTTTCAACGGCTTTTTCTGAGGCTTTTGAAGAGTAGTGTTTCAAGATTACATCTAATGCCTCGAAGCGAGGGTGAAGTTTGTAACCTACAAACATAAAAATGTTTAACGAAATGAAGCCAAGTAGTAAGGCGACAATGCCAATATTTGCGCTTTGTAGAGCTAATTCAATGATCTGTCCCAGTTCACCACCACGACGCCCCCCCATCATTTGCGCCATTTCATTTAAATCACCGATGGCTTGAAACAAGTGGTAATAAAGATACGCTAATGACACTGCACCAATGCCTTTTGCTACGATTTTTGGTAAGCCAAGAGCGCAGGATGCTGAGCCTACAATCATTAGTAAGACTATAGTGAACCCGTAGACATCTAAACCTGTAATTGATTCAGACACTCCCCACATTTTGATAGTAATTGCAGGTAAGAAAGACCCAATTGCAACGAGACCATATGATGCAGTTCCAAGTTTGTTTAGAACTTTTGGCGTTTGAGTTTCGTTAGCATTAACTGTTGTTGCTTCCATGATATTGATAAATCCATAACTAATTTGATATAAACATTGAACCATTTCAATGCGCAACAAGATTGTATTAACTTTGTCTCGTATTTTAAAGCTGTAAGTGGTTATGCGAATGATTTATTTCAACAATTACTCATCGATCTCCTGAATCACCGTTTCTATTCCGAAGATTACAAAAACGATACATAGCTCCAATGTATCAGGTATGTTTATGTCTACCCAGTATGAATAATTAGTAAATATGGGTTGTGCAAAATAAGCACGACTTTTACTGAAATACAATAACTGAATCCTATATCCCCACTCACACCGCCTCTCAACCATTCACTCCTCATTATTACCATTCGTCGCATTGGTAAAACTGCGCGACAAATTCTAGTTAACCTTTCAACGTCAACATTTGAAAGGGATTAGAAATTATGACTACTTCACACTCATTTAATTCAGGCTCTACCGCTTCTCTGCTTAAGCGTTCATTACTGATTGCACTTGTTTCATTCGCACCCACTTTGGTGCAGGCCAACCCGAGTTCAGACGTGCTCGATATCTATAACCAAGCCGCGCAAGGCAATGAAGATTTGGTTGAGGTGGCGTATGAACGCCTTAACGAAACCTTACAACAAGACGGAGCGACACCACTGACCTTGGTTTACCTCGGAAGCACAGAAACCCTGATGGGGCGTGATGCGTTCTTACCTTGGAACAAGATGAAGTATGTGGAGAAAGGCTTATCAACCATTGATAAATCACTGGTGCTGCTAAAAGACGAAGACCAACCGATTCATGAGCAACCTCGTGTTCAAGGGCTGCCAGATTCTTACTTAACTCGCGCAATGGCCGCGGTGACTTACACCTCGCTACCAGACATGTTTAACCATTTTGATCGTGGTTATGACCTGTTCCTCGCGTTACTCGCGGAAGATGATTTCCAACAGCAACATTTCGCTGCGACATCGTGGATTTACCGTTACGCCATTACTGCATCGATTCGTGCTGAGGACTTCGAGCAAGCACAGGTGTGGCTTGAAAAGATGGAAAACACCGATGCTGGCAACATCGAAACGATGACTGCGAAGGCCCTAATAGCGAAAGCGAAATAAAGGGCATGGAAGCTAAACAGTTGGTTAGTAATCAGAGGAAAACGGGATGATTGAATTTAAAGATATCGGCAAAGCATATGTCACAGGCGGTCAACGTGTTGATGCATTAAACGGGGTCGATGGCCATATCCAGCGCGGTGAAATGGTGGCGTTGTGTGGCCCGTCGGGTTCTGGAAAAAGCACACTTTTGAATATTCTTGGTTTGTTGGATATGAGCTATCGAGGACAGATCAATATTGATGGCCAACCGTATCCGACAGAGCAAATCACCGCTGCACGCTTTCGCCGTCAGTCGTTGGGTTTTGTATTTCAGCGCTTCAATCTGGTTCCAGTGATGACGGCACTTGAGAACGTGGCCTACCCATTGATGTTGAACCAATGTTCGAAACAAGAACAGCAGACCAGAGCACAAGAGATGTTGGAGCGTGTTGGGCTAGGCGAATATGTACATCATCGCCCAGACAATCTTTCAGGCGGCCAGCAGCAACGTGTCGCGATAGCCAGAGCGCTAATCCACAACCCAAGCTTAGTCATTGCCGATGAGCCGACCGCTAGCTTAGACAGTCACACCGCCAACCTTGTGATCGACATTATGAAAGAGCTCGGCCATGAAATGGGCACCACCTTTATTGTCGCAACGCATGACCCAAGAATGGCGCAGCGTTGTGACCGAGTCATTGAACTTATCGATGGTCAACTGGCACTACAAGCCACAGCAATGGAGGCAATCTCATGGGCAAGTTAACACAAAGAATGAGCACTTTTTTGCTTCCTACCTCGGTGCGTTTGGCGTGGCTTAATTTATTGAGAAACGGTCGCCGTAGTCTGCTTTCGGTATTGATCATCGCAATTGCCGTATTTGCGCTGACCTCGGCTGGAGGTTATGGGCTTTATACCTATGAATCTCTGCGTGAATCGACCGCGCGCGATACTGGTCATCTTACTTTGAGTACGCCGGGATATTTTGAGCAAGATGAAGACATGCCGCTGAGCAATGGTCTAGACAATGTTCAAGCCCTAACCAAGAGCATTATTGGCGACAGCAATGTGCGTGGGGTGCAGCCGCGAGTCTATTTTAGTGGTTTGGTGTCTAACGGAAGCAAGTCGAGCATCTTTATGGGAACAGGCGTTAATGAGCGCGAGTTCGACATGAAAGGACCTTTCCTTGACGTGCGCAGCGGTCAAACTCTCTCTGATGTGAAATCTCCCAGATACGACAGCCAAGAGCCACAAGTGATGCTGGGAACTGACCTTGCTCGTAATCTCAAAGTTGCCGTTGGCGATTGGGTGACACTGCTCGCGACTACCAGTGACGGCGCATTGAACGCTTTTGATTTTAAGGTGCAGGGTATTTACTCGACAGGAGTGCCTGAGCTGGATAAGCGTCAGTTATACGTACACATCACCACTGCCCAAGAGCTTTTAGCGTCAGACAAAGTCAGTACCTTGTCGGTGTTTCTATTTGAAACAAGCAAGACCTCGACCGTTCAACAGCGTATCCAAACAGCTTTAGATCGAAATAGTGCGAGCCAAATCGATCAAGGCACAGAGATCGAGATCACCCCGTGGCAAGATCGCGCGTTTTTCTACACCAAGGTGAAAGATCTTTACGACCGTATCTTCGGCATCATGGGCGCGGTGATGGCATTGGTAGTGTTTGTGTCGCTGTTTAACACCATGACCATGTCGGTGACCGAGCGTACTCGTGAAATTGGCACCTTGTCGGCACTAGGCAGTTACCCGTCTGAAATCGTCGCAGGTTTCTTAAAAGAGGCGGGATTGTTGGCTGTGATTGGCAGCGCGATCGGCGCGTTAGTGAGTGGCTTCGTGTCGGTGTTATTGCTGGTGGTGGATATCCAAATGCCACCACCTCCCGGCAGAACCGAGGGTTACCCACTCAACATTTACTTCTCATTGGAATTAGTTGGTTACGCCACTTTAGGTGTGTTGACGATATGTTTGCTAGCTGCTTATTTTTCTGCTCGCAAAGGCGTGAATAAGCCAATCACGGAGGCGCTGGTTTATGTATAAATTTACTCGTTCACTCACTGTTTTAGGTTCTGTATTGGTTTTGGTTCTAGCATCGACACCAAGCTGGGCAGTCGATTCACAACAAGTCACAGAGATGATCGCCAAGGCGGATAGCTATCGCTTGAACAGCGAACAGGCGTCTAAAGTGGTTTCTCTGGTGGCGCTATATCAAGACGAGCAACTGGACAAAACCCGTGAATACAACGTCTACACAAGACCAAACCGAGAGTCGCTGGTCGTGTTCAAGTCGGCGGTCGAGGCGGGTCAAAAGATGCTGATGATAGAGGACAACTATTGGTTACTGATGCCGAAATCGCGCCGACCTATCCGAATCACACCAATGCAGAAACTCTTGGGTGAAGCTTCGGTAGGGGACATTTCGACGCTCACTTGGAGCGAAGATTACCAAGGTAAGTGGGTTGCCGAGCAACAGGTTGAGAGGTCGACTGGCGAGACACTCGATACTTATCATCTAAAGCTAACGGCGAAAACCAAGGGTGCCAGCTATCAATCGATTGATCTGTGGTTAACGGCAGACCGAGCGTTTCCTGTTAAAGCGGATCTGTATCTGCGTTCTGGAAAACTGGCCAAGCAAGCTTGGTTTACTGAAGGCGTGCGAGATGGCTTGCCAAGTGTAGTTTCGATGACTTTGCTCGATAAGATTCAACCAAGTAAGAAAACCGTGATTGAGTACCGCGAGGTAAGCGAACAAGCTTTAGCGGACAAATACTACAACCCTGCTTACTTATCACGTAATAGCGTGTCTGGGCTTTAGGTGGGTGCCATGAAAGCTTCTAGTCGTCGATTCCACATCAAGCCTTTAATCGTTACTTTCCTTGTGCTGCCTTGTATGAGTAATACGACTCAAGCGGACGATCTGAACCTAGCCTGGGACTGGCAATTGAGTGCTGAGGCCGTTGAATCGAGAGAGTCGCCATTTAACCCTTTCGTATCTGACAATCGCCAGTCACTCAATGGTTTTTTGGATCTTGAGGTTGGATATGGCAATTGGCTTGGCCTGTTTGCAATGAAAGCCAACGACATTTTGAGCAATGACCCACAGGGGAATGAGGCGAGCTTTGAATCGGAATTCATTGTGCGCGAGCTGTTTTGGCAAGGTGGTGTTGAACTGTCTAATTCAGCGTTCGGTGACCACTATCTTGATGTCACGCTTGGCAAGGTTCGTTTGGATTGGGGCGTGGGCTATGGCTATCGACCGTTAGACATCATCAAACCTTATCGACAAAACCCAGTGGGCATTGTCGCAGAAGAGGGCGCAGGTGTTGCCTCGGCGTCACTGTTCGATATGACGGGCGAATGGACACTGCTTTACAGCGATTCGTCATGGACTTCCCAAGACGTAAATGAATTCGAAAAGCAGAATCAGCAACAAGGCTTTGGGATACGTCGTTACAATCTGGTTGGCGACCACGAATATCAATGGATCGCTTATTACGACGATGTACGCCACGGCTTGCTTGGAGCGAGCTTGGTGTCGGTATTAAATCTCGCGTGGGAGTTTCACGGTTCGATGGTTTATCAGCGACAAAGTTTGGGTTACAGCCAGCCTAACTCACTGCATAAACCGGTTTATCTAGAAGAGCAGGGCGAGGCTTACCAAGCCTTACTCGGACTGATATGGGTCAACGAGACGGGCCACAATGTGGTACTGGAATACTGGTTTGATAGCCGCGCTTGGAGTGACTCTGAGTGGCAAAGCGCTTTAGAGAATGCGGAATCTTTGTCTCTTAATCCCATGACAATATCGTTGGCGGGCTCTTACGCTCAAGGCTATCAACACGCCAATTTGGTTCAACACAACCTCATGTTTCACTGGTCTTTGGACTCGACACATGGCTGGCTTGAAGATATCACGCCAACATTTGATGTCATGCTGTCTCCACAAGACGGCGGCTTTATTGCTACGCAGTGGCTCAATTATCAGGCTTTCGATAATGGCGATTCATCGTTGGAATTGGAACTTGCTGCACGCTTTCTAGGCGGTAAAAGTGATTCTGCTTACGCCAACTTACCGGATAGTCATATGATTCTTTTAAATATCAAAGGACGATTTTAATGGACACTTCTTCAAACAGTCGCTTTTCATGGATTAAAAGCTTCGCGTTCACTACGCTATTTTGCGTTCTTATTGCAATTACAACCAATACGATTTGGGGAGGCGGGTTTACGCTTAACTTGGCCATCAGCTTCGGCTTTGGCTACAGCGCAGTTGGCTCTTCGTTTGTGTTGGTTGAACTATTCAAAAGGAAATCAAAGGCATTTGATGTAGGGGTATCAATGGTGATTGCAATGACCCTTGGTACCTTGAATGCACACTATTGGTTGAACGGGTATTTCGGGGCTAATATCTCGGACCTTAAATCTGTAGTCTTGCTCGGTGTGATCTTCTGTTCGGTTTGCTATTACTATTTCTATACTCGGGAGCAGCAGTTACGTGCCGATAACGAATTGGAAGTGGCCAAGCGTCGTCAGGCCGACCAAGAAAAGGTGGTGGTGCTAAGCCAGCTTAAACAACTGCAAAGCCAAATTGAACCGCACTTCTTGTTCAACACGCTTGCGACCATCAATGTATTGATTGAGAGTGACAGCGCGAAAGCCAAGTTGATGCTCGAAAAACTGACTGACTTATTACGTGTAACTCTGAAAAACAGCCGCACCGAGCAATCGACCATCGCACAAGAGGTCGACTTGTTAGACGCTTATCTTAATATCCAAAAGATACGCTTGGGTGAGCGCTTAACGTTCTCGATTGAAATACACGAGATTAGCGATTTGCAGGTGATTCCACCGTTCTTGATTCAACCTTTGGTCGAGAATGCACTCACGCACGGCATCGAGCCCAAAGCCGCTGGTGGCCAAGTGAATATTCGTATTACTCAACAAGCACAGCAGCTAAAAATTGAAGTGGCTGATAATGGCGCTGGGTTGAAAACGCCTTCTGCGAATACGGGTCACGGTGTTGGGTTAAGCAATATTCGTCAAAGAATCGAAACCCTGTATGGTGATAAGGCGAGCCTAACGATTACTGAACACGCTGAAGGCGGGGTAGTCTCGACGATCTTGTTACCGTTGACTGAGGCAGCCGCCTAGAATTACAGATCAGAAAACACCGAACAGTGACGCAAAATAGACGATTTACAGTGTGAATTTAAAGGACTAACCATGAACAACCCAACAGTACAGCCGAGCGTAACGGCGATAATCGCAGACGATGAAGCACTGTTAAGGCACCACTTAGACAAGAGCCTTGCTGAGGTTTGGCCGGAGTTAGAAATCGTCAGTAAAGCACAAAACGGTTTGGAGGCGATGGAGAGTATTCAGCAGCTTAAGCCCGACGTGGCTTTTCTCGATATTCGTATGCCGGAACTGGATGGTATCTCTCTGGCGAAACAACTCAACAAGTTAGATTCACCGCCATTGATTGTGTTTATCACGGCTTATGACGAATACGCGGTCAAAGCTTTTGATCACAATGCGATGGACTACCTGCTTAAGCCAATCAATGAAGAGCGTTTACTGGCCACATGTCAGAAAGTGCAAGCGCGTCTGTCGAGCAATCAAACACAAACAGGTACCACGCCAGAACAGCCCGATATCACGGCGTTAATGGCTCAGCTTCAACAACTATCCCAGTCGACGTCACAGCAAACGCAGCCTCCTTATCTATCGGAGAAAAAGTATCTCACATGGCTCAAAGCCAGTGTCGGAGAAGACATTCACCTAATCGCCGTCGATGATGTCGCTTACTTCAAAGCAGAAGACAAGTACGTGTCTATATTTAAGAAGGGTCAAGGGGGATCGCTAGAGGAGTATATTCTTCGCGTGTCACTAAAAGAGTTGATAGCGCAACTCAATCCTGATGAGTTTTGGCAAATCCACCGTTCAGTGGTAGTGAAAGTTTCCGCCATTGATAAGGTGAAGAAAGGGCTCTCAGGTCAGATGTCGGCGTATGTGTCAGGGGAAAAGCTACCGATCAGCCGTGCCTCGCAAGCGTTGTTTAAGGGTATGTAGAGAACTGGCTGAAATTTATGTAGCTTATTGATTTTAAATAGATGTAGTTAGCGAGTCTAAAATCGATTTAATAGGCTCTTATCTAAATGCCTATTTAAATGAGCACAGCGATCTTACATAACGATTGGTGATTTATAAAATAAAGATCTAAATCACAAAGATACCCATCAAGTTCAATATTAAATAATAATCGTTAGCTCAATCTGTATATTGTCGATGAATGACATTAAGAGGTTGTTATGAAAACATATTATTTAGCGACGGCTCTATGCCTCACCTTAGTTGGCTGTAGCTCAACATCAAAAACTACCGAAACGCCAATCCAGCCGGATCCGGCATGGACTTCAGGCCAACTAGAAAATGGCCTTACTTATCATGTTTATCCAGAGCATGAAGAATCCGTATCTGTTCGTTTAATCGTGCACGCCGGTTCGATTCAAGAGACTTCTCAACAAGAAGGCTACGCGCACTTCTTGGAACACATGGCATTCAATGGCAGTAAAAACTTCTCTCAGAACGATGTGATTCGTCTATTCGAAGACGCAGGCGCTAGCTTTGGTGCTGATATTAATGCCTACACTTCTTATGAAGAGACGGTCTACCAGTTAGATTTGCCAGATAACATCCAATTGCAGTCTGCTTTGACGTGGATGCGTGACATTGGTGATGGCCTGGATCTATCAAGTTCAGAAGTCGAAAAAGAAAAAGGCGTGGTTCTTGGTGAGTTCCGTATGGCTCGCCTCGATGATAAGTCATTCGGAGATATATATTATGATTACTTCGTTGAAGGCGGCCCGTACGAATCGCAAGATGCATTAGGGACTAAATCGTCGATCGTGAATGCTACTCCTCAAGGCATCAGCAACTTTTATCAGACTTGGTATCAACCTCAAATAGTTGAGCTGGTCGTTTCTGGTGATGTGGACATCAAAACTGTGATTCCACTTATTGAAGAAAAGTTTTCTAGCTGGGAGCGTGGCGATACGCCGAGACCAGAGAAACAGAAAACGACCTCATTCAATGAAGATGATTATGTTGAGTACGCAGGAAGAGAAGCGCCAAGCATCACTCTGACGTTTAACCGAGGTTTAAATAGAGTTGAAAATCATGCTCAGCAGCATCAACGTTGGTTAGATGAAACCTCTCAACAGTTGATTCGACAACGATTAGAAGCAGTATTTAATGATGCCGCGCTGCCGACTCAATGGATAGCGTCTGATGGCTATCGAATGGGTGCTCTGCACTATTCGGCAATAAGTGTTGGGTTTCCGGCTGGAGACCGTGAAGTAATCCAACAAGATCTGCTTTCTACATTGGCGTCATTGCGTGATTTTGGTGTTTCGGAAACGGATATTGTTGGCGAACAGCACTACTACCAAGACTTGCTGGATAACATCGAGCATGACTGGGATAAAATGGATAGCGTTGAACACGCGAACTACAAAGCGAGTGCGTTAGTCACAGATCGAATCGTCCAATCACAGAAAGACTATCAAGTCAGCTTGGAAGCTTTCATCGCTAACTTGAGCCTTGAAGTGATTAACGACAACATCAAGAATCTACTTTCTGATGATTACTTTATTGTTATTGGGATGGATGACAATGAAGACAGAACAGCGGTCATTAACTCTCTAGATAGCTTAAAAGCCACGTATAGCGAGGCGGGAATTCCGCCGCTTGCGATAGGAACAGCGAGTGCTTTTGCTGTACCTAGCTCGCAAGGCGAGGTTGTACTTGCTGAACAAATGTCCGTAGACCCATATATCCAAAAGTGGACGTTGAGCAATGGTATCGACATGTGGTATCTGCGTGATTATGTGGCGGGTGATGATGTTGGGGTGATGTACATGAGCCTCGGTGGAAAAGCCGCTTTGGATCCGAGCCTTTACCCAGCGGTTGAGGTTGCGTTACCTACTTTCGCTCGAAGTGGTGTGGGTGAATTTACGGGTTCTGAGCTTTTAGCGTACTTTGATCGTGAAGATATTAGAGCTGATTCCTTTATTGGCAACACTCGCCATGGTGTTGAATTTAGTATTAACAAAGATGGGCTCAAAGATACGTTTGCTGCGCTTTATACCTTCATAACTGCGCCTAAAATTGTTCCCGAGCAGTTAGAGGCAGTGAAACAGGAGTTTGTACAAGGTCAAGAATCTTTCTTGAGCAGCCCTGTCGGTCAGTTTGAGCGCGCAAGAAACCAGAATATCTATCGTCAAGACAGTGGCCACCTCTTTGTTGATAAAGAACGTGTTGAAGCGGTTTCTGTGGAAGACGTCGCTAATCTTCATCAGCAATTGTTTGGTCAAATGAGGCATAACCAATTGGTGATCGTGGGTGACATCGACCCAAGTGAATTAAAGCCTTTGGTTGAGCAATACTTGGCTTCGATTCCATTAGAAAAAGCTGAGGTTCCTGAATTTAAGGTGGCTTACAAGCAGCCATCTGAATCACGCATTGATTTAGCGATCAACAATGTGAATAGTGCAGAGTACATCTTACGAGTCATCTCTGAACCTGAACCTGAAGCCGAAACCGACCAAGGCGTAACGGCAAAAGATATCTTCACGGAAAACTTGCTAGAACGACTGCTGGCGGCTCGTTTAGATGCTTATATTCGTGAAGAGTTGAGCTTAGATTACTCGCCATATACGTATTCATCATCCGCAGATAGTGAGCTGAGTGGTGAGTGGGTTATCGGGGCGATGGTAGCGCCGGAGAACGTTGACCAAGTTGAAGTGGCGATCGATAAAGTGATTGCAGACCTTCTACAAGGTGTCTCTGAAGAGGAAATGCACGCAGTCGTGAAACAGTTTGAAGCGGACTTCACGCCTCTCGAGACGAGCTCTATTGACCAAGCATGGTATCTGTCTCGTTATTTACTTCATGGTTACGATATCGAAGCTTTGTCTCAAGTTGAGCGAGTGGCGAGGTCGATTACTGCGGAAGACATGAATCAACTTGTCCAACGCATCTTTGGTGAAGATAGCCGTAAGGTTAAGAACATCATGCGTCCTAAAGCCTAAAGCCTAAAGCCTAAAGCCTAAAGCTTGAAACCAACAGAAAGAGACAACTCAAAGCCAAGCGAGCACCGCTTGGCTTTCTTGTTTTCCCACCATTCATAACGTCTATGCCTCACCTGTTGTTAAGCCGTTTTAGATCTATGTAAATCTAAATTTTGAGATCGCTTAATCGGTTGCATCGTATCATTTTCTAAAAAAATGTTTTAAATCAAGACAGCGTTTCATTTGTATTGTAGATTGACGATCTACGAGAATGTTGTTTGGATATTAGATTGCTTAAACTGGGTACCCGATTAGTCTTAATGTTGTTTTTACTGAGCTTTGGCTTTGTGAATTCTAACGGCTATTCGTTGCCTTCTAAGCCATTTCAAATATACTCGGCTCAAGAGCAATCTTCACAAAATGATCTTTGTAAACAAGCTGATACGGATAATCCGTCGAGCTACTTAGAGTGCGATAAGGCTCAGTTTGGCACAGTACCTTCTGGTGACAGTTCCAACTATCACGACACCGAATCAAGCCTTCAAGCAGCAAACTTCAGACGTATGCTCAGTAATGAGCAAGAAAGCGTGGCCGATCTTGAGCCTGCTTATCACCTACTGATCGACTTCTCTCCCCCTTCATTACTGGCTTCTCTGCTTTTCAACACACCATTGTTGGATTCCAAGCAGCACTGGACCAGCATTGTGAGTTCTCCGTCCTCCCGGCTTGCTGGGTGGAAAGAGGGCAACATCCAATACTCGCATTTCCGAGAACTTCTTAGCTAATCGTTTGACCCTAAATTGGTCGTATCGATGGTCACTTGTGCCCGTTGAACTCGCCAGTTAATCAAAACAAACATAGCGACATCAGCTTTAGCATCACTATCTTTCAATCAGCTTGTTCTGGTCGTGATTAGCCATCGCTCGTGTTCGCAAAATATTAGTTCAAAGAAGAGATCTTGACTGTGAAAAAACGCATTCAAAGAAAACAAATAAACCACTACTCAAAGTGGAAATACGTGGTGCTTATCGCCACTATCATCATCATGGTTCTGAGTGCTTTACCTTCTTGGTATGGCGAAAATGCATCGGTTCAAATTAACAATCGTTCCGAACAGACCATCGATGCGAGTCAAATTACCCAATACCTTGCGAGCGAAGGCATCCAAGCTAAATCGGCATTTCAAAAAGACCAACGTTTAGTCGTGATCTTGGAAGACGCAGAACAACAAGCGAAGGCTAAAGAGGTGCTGAATGAGCGCCTATTGGATAACGCGACGGTTGCGCTAGCGATGGAGCCAGCAGCACCGAAATGGTTGACTGACATGGGCTTCGCACCGATTCAGCTAGGCCTTGACTTACGTGGTGGTGTGCAGTTCCTGTTAGAAGTGGACATGGAACCGGTTTACCACGCCCAAGCGCAATCTGTGGTCGATGAAATCACCAGCCAAGTGCGTTATGCACGCGGTAAAGTGGTGAATAACCAAGTTGAATTTAACTTCCGTACTGATGCCGATTTCGAGAAAGCACAAAAACTGATTCGTGAAGAGTTCCCACAATGGCAACGTGACCGTTCAGATAAATCGCTAACGTTAACTCAGTCTGAAGAAGAACAAAGAACGCTACGCAACCTAACGGTTCAACAAAACCTACAGATCATGCGCAGCCGTATTGAAGAGCTAGGCATCACTGAGGCATCGATTCAACGCCAAGGAGAAAGCCGTATCCGTATCGAATTACCGGGTGTACAAGACCCTGCAGCTGCGAAAGACGTGATTGGTGCTACGGCTTCATTAGCGTTCTACTCTGTGTACGACAACGCAACGCACAATACTCAAACTCTGAAAGATTCAGATGGTAATCGTGTCGTGGTTGCTCACAAAGCAGTGCTGAGCGGTGAACACATTATCGATGCACGCAGTGGCATTGGTGAGATGGGCAGTGCAGAAGTAAACATTACGCTGGATTCTTCTGGTGGTAAGAAAATGTCTGAGTTTTCTCGCCATAACATCGGCAAGCCAATGGCGACCGTTTACAGCGAATACAGCCGTGATAGAGCCGGTAACAGCGAAAAAACCAGTGAAGTGATCAGTGTGGCGAACATCCAATCTCAACTGGGTAGCCGTTTCAGAATCACAGGTGCAGGCAGCATGGCAGAAGCACAAGAGCTTGCTCTACTGCTACGTGCAGGTTCATTAACTGCGCCTGTTACCATCATTGAAGAGCGTACCATTGGCCCATCTCTGGGTGCTGAAAACGTAACGAATGGCTTTGCTGCTTTGGCTCTTGGCCTTGGTCTTACTCTAACGTTTATGGCGCTATGGTACCGCCGTCTTGGCTGGGTCGCGAACTGTGCATTGGTGGTTAACATGACCACGTTGTTTGGTTTGATTGCCTTGCTACCGGGTGCGGTATTAACTCTGCCGGGTATTGCGGGCTTGGTACTGACCGTCGGTATGGCGGTAGACACTAACGTGCTTATCTTCGAGCGTATTCGAGACAAGATGAAAGAAGGGCGCAGCTTTGCTAGCTCTATCGATCGTGGTTTCGATAGCGCATTCTCGTCAATTTTCGATGCTAACGTCACCACCATGATCGTTGCTGTGGCTCTATACACAATCGGTAATGGACCGATTCAGGGCTTCGCTCTGACACTGGGCTTAGGTCTTCTAACCAGTATGTTCACGGGTATTTTTGCTTCACGAGCGATCATCAATTTGGTTTGGGGGCGTGACCAACGCCACGATGTAAGGATTTAAGCATGAGTACTTCAAAAATGACTATTTCAGACCGCTATTTTTCAAATAGCTATATTTCGGATAAGAATATGACTCGCCTTCGTAAGGTGATGTCTGTGATTTCTATTGTGTTGTTCATGAGCTCTGTGATGCTGGTGGCAGTGAAAGGTTTTAACTGGGGTTTGGACTTTACTGGCGGTGTGGTTGCCGAGGTTCAAATCTCTGATCAAGTAACCAAAGATGCGTTAAAAACCAAGCTCGACACGGCTTTTCAACAAGACGTTCAAGTGGTTGGTATGGCAGAGCAGGATCGCTGGACTATTCGTTACAGCCAACTGACAGACGCTCCACAGCCAAACTTAGTGGATGCTTTGTCTTCTGTAAGTGACCAAGTAAAAGTGCTGAACAGCAGCGTGGTTGGCCCTCAGGTGGGTCAAGACATGGTTGATCAAGGTGGCTTGGCGGTATTGGTGTGTTTCTTGATGATCATGCTGTACCTGAGTGTGCGATTTGAATGGCGTTTGGCTCTGGGTGCGCTTGCCGCAATCATCTATGACGTGACGCTTATCTTGGGTCTGTTCGCTTTTACTCAGTTCGAGTTCAACCTGACTGTGTTAGCGGCTGTGTTGGCGATTTTAGGTTATTCATTGAATGACTCGATCATCATTGCCGACCGTGTTCGTGAAATGCTGCGTGGTAATCCAAATGGTGACACTGATAACCTGCTTAACGAATCGGTTAAAGCGACCTTCTCACGCACCATGGTGACCTCAGGTACAACCCTAATCACCGTATCTGCGCTTTGGCTACTTGGTGGCGCTGCGCTGCAAGGTTTCGCGATTGCACTGGTTGTAGGTATTGTCAGCGGTACGTGGTCTTCAGTTTCAGTAGGTATCACACTGCCTAAGTTACTTGGCCTACAGCCTTGTCACTACCAAGTGAAAGCGCCGGTAGAAGTTGAGGGTGAGTACCCTTAGTCAAGCTAAGCTAGCTTATGCACGGTAGGCCGATTTACTTACGCTATTAACCGAAACCAATAATGAAAGCCCCTGAACTCACTTAGCCCCCTAAGTAAGCTCAGGGGCTTTATTTTTTTATAAGAGTCAACTGGTTAGAGAAAAGTGAGCCTATTTCAAAAACGATGGATTGAGCAGGCAAGCCCTCATGATATGAAGTATGTTTAGATGACGTTCGTAGAAATGAGGCAAGGGAATGGAATATCGACATCAATGTCATGTAGGCGACCATGGTGATGCGCTAAAGCATCCAGTATTGAGTGCACTTGTTCAGTCATTAATGCAGCAACATTCACGCCTCAATGTTATCGACACCCACTCTGGTACAGGGTGTTATGACCTCAACACTGCACCAAGTAATCATGCTGGTGAGTTTGCTGAAGGGGTTGGGTACTTGTGGCGAAACAAGGCTTATCTTCCTCCGGCATTCGCTTCTTTTATGTCGGTGCTGGAATACTACAATCCGAATCAGCTTATCTCTTTGTATCCCGGTTCTGCTGCCATTACCTATCAACAAGGCCGCAGCCAAGACAGTTTCTATTTTTCAGACATCCAGCAAGACGAAGCCGACCTATTACAAACCAACATTGAGAAGCTGCAACGCGATCTTGATGTTTCAAGTAAGCTCACCATTACCGCGGGCGATGGCTTGAAAGCACTGCCTGACGACATAGCAAAACACGATAATCATCACCTGATTGTTATCGACCCACCCTATGAAACCGATTCTGAATATCTCGCGGTGATTGATGCCTTGGTTAAGGCATATCAGCAATCTGAGAAGGTTTCGGCCCTGATTTGGTATCCGCTTTACACGGATGATAAGAGCTCACTGATTCTGAATCACTGCGTGACAGCGGTAAAAGATGGCTTGCTACCAAGTCCGATCAAGTCGGAACTTCGCCTTAGAGAGCCCAAGGGTGATGATCGCCTGATCGGCAGTGGTTTGCTGTTGTTCAATCCACCACAAGGCATTGCGGGAACGGTCGCAGATACGCTCGATTATTTACACAGCCAACTCGCGACTAATGGTGAAGGTTACTGGCAAATGAGAAGTTTATAGATCTGATTTTTATGGGTTTTATGATGGTTTTCTAGACATCACTCACTAAATCACTGTTACCTATGTGGTTTAAATTGACCAAACGCTAACTTTTATCGATTGATTAATTGCAGTGAATCATTTAAAAATAGAATATCAATGCGCACAAGTGCATAATGGCTCATAAGTTAAATAATTAGTCCCAGATTAATATCAGATTGTGGTTTACCCCCTAAACTGCATTAGGCTCGCACTAGTCATGCGAGCCTTTCTTTTGCCTGAAGGAAAATCTAAGGCAGTTCTATCAATTTAAGATTCACTACAACACTGGATAATCGATGTAGCCTTTTTCGTTGCCACCGAACAGGGTGGCGCCGTCGAGCTCTGATAGTTCACTGCCGTTTTGTAGGCGTGAAACGAGATCTGGGTTAGCTACGAATGGGCGACCAAATGCGACAAGGTCAGCGTAGCCTTTGCTTAACACTTCTTCGGCGCGTTGTGGTGTGTAGCTGCCAGCGACGATGATTGTGTTAGAGAATAGTTCTCTTAGCTCGACACGGAAGCTTTCAGGTATCACAGGCGCGTCATCCCAATCGGCTTCTGATAGGTGCAAGTAAGCGATGTCACGCGCTTGCAGCGCCTTTGATGTCTCTAGAATCGTTGGCACGATGTCTGGGCAGTTCATGTCTTTGAAGGTGATGAACGGGGCCAAACGTACGCCCACTTTGTCAGCACCAATCGCTTCAATTACCGCATCCACGACTTCAATTAGGAAGCGAAGTCGGTTCTCTCGACTGCCGCCGTAGTTGTCGGTGCGTTTGTTTGAGTTGGTTCTTAGGAACTGATCAATCAGGTAGCCATTGCCACCGTGGATTTCCACTCCGTTGAACCCTGCCTCGACCGCTTTTTTCGCTGAGTTAGCAAAATCTTGAACAACGCGATCGATATCGGTTTGGGTCATCTCTCTTGGTTGGATGCAATCCACCATGTTGCCGTTACCATTTTCATCAGAGATCCAAACCTGCGTTTCTATTGGAGCTAATGCAGAAGGGGCAATCGGCAACTCGCCTTTTTGAAAGGTAGGGTGTGATACTCGGCCTACGTGCCATAGTTGGCAGAATATCGCGGCACCTTGCTTTTTGGCTGCTGTTGTTACTGACTTCCAACCTTCGATTTGTGCATCGGTATAAACGCCGGGTGTGAATGAGTAACCCTGAGAGTCATCTGAAATTTGGGTCGCTTCAGTGATGATAAGCCCTGCACTTGCGCGTTGTTGGTAATAGGTTGCCATCATGTCGTTTGGCACGTTTCCTGGTTGGCTAGTACGAGCGCGTGTCATGGGTGCCATAACCACGCGGTTTTGCAGTGCTAGGCCTTTCAGTTCTGATGTTTCGAATAATTTGTTCATGGTGTGTACCTTGTTTTAATGCTGTGATCTTTCTTTTTGTATGGGGCTATATCGCGTTATTTGCTTTCTGCTGGGCTGAAAATAGAGTTGCTTTGTGGCTTGCCCGCTCGGTTGGCTTTGGCGATAAGCAGCAAACCAATCACTGGGACAACAACGGCTGCGAATGGAATCATGCCTGCGCCTAGTTGGCTGTCGAGAACCATGCCGCCAAGGAATCCACCAAAGGCATTGGCCAAGTTAAACGCTGAGATATTCGCAGTTGCTGCTAGCTCTTGGCCTTCGCCACCGTTGTTCATCACTCGAAGTTGCATGGCTGGAACGTTCGCAAATGATGCAATACCAAAGACAAATGCCGCTGCAACGAATAGGATTTTGTTGTCTACCACAAGGCCAACCACCACCAATGAAACGATCATTGCGACAGCCCAAAACATTGAAGCTTTGCCTAGGTTTTTATCTGAAGAACGTCCGCCCAAGGTGTTACCGATGATTAAGCCGACACCCACAATCACTAAGATCCAAGTAACAGACTCTTGACCGTAGCCGGTGATGTGCATAGCGATTGGCGCAAGGTAGCCGTAGAGCGTCATGAAGCCAGACCAAGCAAAAGCAGTGATTGCCAAACTGATCAGCAACATTGGATTTTTGAACGCTAACAGCTGAGTTTTGATGTCTTTTGCTTCACTGTGACCAGTCGATTTGATTGACGTTAGAATAGAAATCATCGCAATCGTGCCAAGTGCAGCCACGGTAAAGAAAGTGGTGTGCCAGCCGAATTGCAAGCTAACCCAAGTACCCGCTGGAACGCCAAGAACGTTAGCGAGTGTTAGGCCTGCGAACATCTGACCAACGGCACGACCTGCCATTTTTTCCGACACTAAGTTGGTTGCGACAACCGCACCGATGCCATAGAAAGGGCCTTGCACTAAGCCTGCGATCACACGGCTTGCCAGTAGTAATGGGTAGCTTGGCGCTAAGGCCGACAACACGTTACCGATGATGAACAGTGCCATTAAGCCAATCAGCACTATCTTCTTATTAAAGCGCGCAAGGTAGATGGTTAAGATCGGGCCGCCGATAACGATAGCCAACGCGTAAGCACTGATAAGGTAGCCAGCTTGGCCTTCTGTGATTGAAAGTGATGTAGCGATTTGTGGAAGAATGCCTGCGATAACAAACTCAGCCGTGCCAATTGCAAATGCTGCGAGTGTCAGTATCCAAACTTGGAATGGCATCCTTTCTTGTGTCATGGCTTTTGATTTCATAATGAGTTACCTATGTAAATTCTTGTTTGTTAGGACGTTGAGATAAACACCCTAACGATTGTTCTTTATGTCTTTGCGGGGTGTTAGCCGAGTAGAGCGCCGCCGTCGATGTCGATGATTGACCCTGTTACGTATGGGTTGTTAATCGCGAATAGGTAACCCATAGCCACCTCTGAAGGCTCGCCAACCTTGCCTGCGGGTAGGTTGTTTTTGGCGTTGTCGTACATGCTTGTACGAGCGGAATCGTCCATGTTTTTGTAGGCTTCCGTCATGGTTAAACCCGGGCTAACGGCATTGACTCGAATAGGTGATAGCTCTTTCGCCAGTATTTTGGTTACGCTTTCTAGTGCGGCGTTGATGGCGGTTTTTACGTAAGTACCAGCCACTACTTTGCGTGACAACATGCCAGTTGTGAACGTGATAGACCCGTTTGGTGTCATGTAACGAGCGGCATGTTTGGCTACGTTTAAGCTGCCCCAAAACTTAGTGTCAAAAGCTGTCTTAGCGTCTGCGGTTGCTACGTCTGTTACTTTTCCTGCGGGAGCGGATGAGCCAGCCGTTACGACTAAGTGGTCAAACACGCCAATCGATTCGAAGTATTCACAAATTGATTTTTCATTGCTGATATCAAGTCCTGTATGTCGGCTAGCGACGTGCACTGTGTTGTTTTCGTTTCTCAATTTCATCGCGAGTGCTTTACCGATGCCTGATGTGCCACCAATGATGACGAAAGTGCGTTGCTCTTGATTAGTCGATTCGTTAGTCATGCTCTGAATTCCTGCGTTGTTCTGTTGATGTTTGTCATTATATTTATTCGACTAAATTTGATAATTGGTTAAAATATAAATTCATTATTCGATTAATCTGAATAGTGTGACTGAGTATTCAAATCGAGCATTAAGATCGAGAAGTAAGACGAAGAGGTGGAAGCGAGAATCGTATGGATAAGTTTTCAGATATGGCGATGTTCGTCAGTATTGTTAAGCATCACGGGTTAGCGGCGGCTGGGCGCGAACTGGGTTTATCACCTGCGACCATGACAGCAAGGCTTCAAGCGCTGGAAGAGCGATATGGTGTGAAGTTGTTGAATCGAAGTACGCGCCATGTGTCTTTAACCGACTCTGGCGAGCTGTATCACAAGGCGTGTCTGGAGATATTGGATAATGTCAGTGAGGCCGAAAACCTGATCCAAAATGGCGTCAAAGAGGTCAAAGGTCCACTCAAAATCGCCGCGCCGAAAGACATCGGAAAGCAGTACATTCTTCCGATTCTCTCTGAGTTCTGTCAGCAATATCCCGACGTGATCCCTTACCTCTACTTGAACGATAACCTCTCGAACATTGCTGAATCTGGCATGGATATCGTGGTCCGTTATGGTGAATTGGTCGACAGCAGTTTGATATCCAGACGCTTGTCACCAAGCCGACGTGTGCTGTGTGCTTCTCCTGAATATCTTGCCAAGCATGGAACACCGTTAACACCACAAGATTTGGTTGATCACGATTGTTTAGCCATGCTGCGCAGCAATGAAGAGCTCAAGATATGGCACTTCCAAGATCATGATATGAAGAAGTCGATTACTGTTGTTCCAAATCGATTTTCAGACGATGGCGAAGTTATTCGCTACTGGGCATTAAAAGGCGAGGGCATTGCTCTTAAATCGGTACTGGATGTGCAAGGCGACATCAATAACCAGCGCCTTGTGACGCTGCTTAATGGCTACATGAAGAACTTCAACACCGCGATGTCGGTGTCGAGTGCCGATTTGAATGTGGTGTACATCAGCAAGAAATATCAGCCCAAGCGTATCCGGTTGTTTCTTGATTTCTTGTTTGAGCGGTTTGGCGATTTGGTTGAAAAGTCTAGTTAGATTAGCCGAGAAGCAGCGCATGACAGATCTCTCGAACTCAACACCCGGGTACGGACAGAGAACATTGAACTGGTTATGATACGACCAACATAAGGATGTGATTGGAGAGAAAAATGAAAGTCGTCGGAGATACGGTTCTCCAACCTTTTCACAAGGCAACCTGCCATTGCGGTGCGGTTGAACTAGAGTTCAGCTTACCTAACGGGATAGAAAAACCACGCCGCTGTGATTGCTCTATCTGTCGTCGCAGGGGAGCGATTGTGGGCTCTGTTGCACTGGACGGCATCAAGATCCTCAAAGGTGCGGAGCATCTCAAGCTTTATCAATTCAATACCAACACCGCAAAGCATTATTTCTGCTCAAACTGCGGCATCTATACCCATCATCAACGCCGTTCTAGCCCAAATGAATACGGTTTTAACATCGGCTGTTTGGAAGGGGTAAACCCTTTTGATATTGGTGATGTGGTGACCAACGATGGTGTCAATCATCCAGCTGATCGTTAATTTATTGAGCATAAAAAAGGAAGGAATTATGTCTGAATACGGAGCGATCATTCGCTGGAAAAAAGCAGAAGATGAAGTCTTTAGCGACAATCAATACAGTCGAGGTCATACGTGGGAGTTCGATGGTGGTGTCACTGTGCCTGCTTCGTCCTCTCCACATGTTGTGCCACTGCCGTTTTCGGTGGAAGCGAATGTTGATCCAGAAGAAGCGTTTATCGCGGCACTTTCTAGCTGCCATATGCTGACGTTTTTGGGCATTGCCGCAAAGCAGAAGTACGTAATTGACTCTTATGTCGATGATGCGATAGGTGTGCTGGAAGAAGATGAATCCGGTCGCTCATCTGTCACTAAGGTGACTCTGCGACCTGATATTGTGTTCTTAGGCACTAAGAAGCCAACTGCCAAACAACTCGACAAACTGCATCATTTAGCGCACAAAAACTGCTTTATTGCGAATTCGGTTAAAACGGACATTGTGGTAGAAACTAAAGCGTAAACCACACACGTTAACATCCAAAAACCGCGAGGTTGCTTAGTGCATCACTGGCGGTTTTTTTGTGTCTGTGTAATCCTACGTACGGTTTTAATTGAGTGACAGTTAGAAAGTTCTGAGAGATAGGTAGAGAGCTTTTGAATGGTAGGAATAGATTGGTTAGCAGAGAGTTATGTTTAGCGTCCCATTGAATAGTTTTGTACATCGTGTGAGTGATAAAAGCCAAGTGATGGCGAATGCTGCGGAATGTGGATGTCAGTTGAAACGAGTTCGTCGTTCGCGTAATTGGCTGTTGGTCGCTCAAGAGTATCAACTCGTTGAATTTAAAACGATGTTAACCCATGAAAAAGACGGTTGGATAGCAATTGCAATCGACAAAGTGCTGCCTAAACCCGTGGTGTGTTTGGCATCTCTGTTGGCCGCTACACCTTCAATGACTGTGGCTCAGCTGGTGATGGAATCTGGATGTTCAATGGCCGAAGCAAGACGTGCTATTGATGAACATGAAGGTCTGTAGGCGTATTCAAATCGTGTGAAAAGAGAATTGCGAGCAGCAAAAAGCCCGTAACGATATTGCGCTGGAAAACGTCATATCGTTACGGGCTTTATCATCTGTGCTGCTGTTAAGCTAAGCCATGCGGCTTATGAAGCATTGAATCGATTAAGAGTTCGCTACTTTTACACGAATCGTGTTTTTGCCAAGCTTTGACAAGTTCAGCTTGTTTAGTGCCGCTTTAGCTTCTTCTTGCTCTGGCATTTCAACAAAAGCGAAGCCTTTTGAGTCGCCAGTTTCTTGGTCTAAAACTAGGCTGCACTCTTTTACTGAGCCAAACTCAGAAAATAGCACACGGATGTCTTGCTCAGAGGTAGAGCGCGATAGGTTACGAACTAGAAGTTTCATAATAAACCTTGAATATGAATTTACGCCGAGCATTGTCGCACACTTTCATGCTCACCCTCACAAATAATTACTCTAATCATTTCTTTGGTAATGTGTCGCTCTATTTACCGATTAAGCGAGCTGTTTACCTGCTAGCCGCGGTTTATCGTGATATCTGACACGAAGCCATGCTCTGTGCTGGTCAACGCCTGTTGTAGCATCTGAGCGGCTTCTTGCGCGGTCATAAAGCTCGAGGTATCCATGCCTTTACCGCTTGTATTCCAAAACTCGGTCGCCATTCCTCCAGGGTAAACCGCCACGATTTTCATCGGGTGACCTTTTAGCTCCAACCTCACCGATTCGATAAAGCCTTTCACGGCCCATTTTGCTGCGCAGTAGGTGGACTCTTCCGCTTTAGCACCTTGTGCCGCCGTCGACATCACCACAGCGATGGTGACCGATTGATCTTTGTAGCGCTGTACAAGCTCGCGAATCAAAAAGATCGAAGACTCAATATTGTTCTTCAGCATGTCGCTGATGATGGTTGGATCTTGCTGTTCTATCTTACCGAAGTACCCACTGCCAGCGCTGTGGATCACCAGCTTCGGCATTTCAGGTAACGCATCCAATAACTCGCTCACTGAGTGCGGGTCACAGAGATCACACGCTTGGCTAATGGTATTCGCAGGTAGGCCTTGCGCCACTTCTGCTAAACGTTGTGCATTGCGACCTGTAATGGCTACGCGCTGAGCGTCTGTTGCGGCGTTAGCATATTGTTTCGCGAGCGCTGCGCCTAAACCGCTGCTTGATCCGGTAATTAAAATCATACTGTCTTAAATTTGTAGAGTTGATTCGAGATAGTAAGGGGCTAGGCTAAGATTTTCTGAGATCTATGGCTAAAGTTGATCGATAGCCTGGTTGATAGGTTGATAGGTTGATAGGTTGATAGGTTGATAGGTAGGGTGGGGGAATAATAGTGTGTGGAAAGTCGTTAAGAATCGACTTGTTTGGTAAGAAATAATACCGCTAAAAAGTAGCAGAACTAACAAGTAAAAGCGCCGGCATAAGAGCCAGCGCTTTTGAGTAATCATAAGTGATTATTTTTCGTCGTCGAACTGTTTGATCGTGAACGCGTCTTCGATTCGGTTAAGCTCTTCTTGTTCTTTCACTCGCTTCTCTTCTTGCAGAGTCGCTCTCGTTTCGTTGAAACGTTTTTTCTCTGACTTAGTCAGGAATTTTACAGCTTTTTTGTTGGTCAGTGCGTAAGCAACTACGTCTTCACCTTTTTCTCTGCGCTCGTTTACGCGTTGTGAGAAACGTTCATTGTCGCGAGCTTTACGCTCCGCTGAGGTCAACTTGCTCATGCTTTAAAGCCTTTTCAATTATTCATGGTAGGGAATCTACGCTTAGCGAAACAAATGGGGACTGCTTAGTGTCAGTCTAGTCCATTTGTATGCTGGTGGCGCATCTTAGCACAATGGCTTGAGCATGCAGGTATGCTATTCGAGGGATCAAACAAAACAGCCCACAATTTTCGTTGTGGGCTGTTTTGTTACGTACTGTAGATGTAGTCATCGTTTTAAAACTAAGAATCAGAAACGGCAGTTACATCAAATCTTCTCGATGTATAAGATGACCTCTCCGACTTTAAAGCCAAACTTAGACATCTCAGTCTTGTTGAACAAGCGTTTATCGTCCATTAAGAACATCCAATCATCGAGCACCACTTCATAGGTGCTGCCGTCTACTTCAATCTCTAAGTCATATTTCCAATACAGCGCAGAACCTTGGGTTTCACCATAAGCGGTTCCAACGACATCGTTGGCAGTCCCAGAATAGGTGTTTTCGCCCGTTTTGATTAGATTCCAAACGCGAGTTGAGCGCTCGCCATCAGCAAAAGAGAACCACTCTTTTATTTCTCCGTTGTCACCGTCCCAAGTCGCGATCAGTTTGGCATCAAAGCGGCGCAGTAAGTTGCCAGAGCGGTCTAGCACCATGCCGTAGGCCATTAGCTCGCCATTAAAAAAGGTTTCAAGCTTGAGCTCTGGCGTAGTGTCGACATGGTCTTCTAAACTTGCAGAGCCACAGCCCACTAGCCAAGTGAGTGAAAAAAATGCCAGAGCAAATTTTATTATTGTTGTTTTTGGATTCATTTGTTCAAACCTAAAAGTTGTTTACGAAGACCGGGTTCAGAGGTGTTTTCAGACAACCAAATCGCTAGAAAGGCTTCACCAAATTGCTTGTCTTGGATGGTGCCGATCGGTTGTTCATCGAAATAAAAACGACTTACGTTATCTTCAGCGACACGAATCGTGAGTGTGCTTCCTTCTTCCACGTTCGGCCACATCGCGTACAAGGGTTTCAACCATCGTTGAATGTTGCTGTCAGAGTAGCCAAGCTTGTTCCACTGATCTTCGGTAGCGTCTACGAGGTCTTTGCTATCGATAGAGCGGTAATACTCAAGCTTCAAAGCTCGTTCGGAGTTGGTTGGAGTCGCGTAGAATTCTGCCGAGTAGAGAGTCCAAAACAGGTAACTCATTTCACCCTCACCACGTTTGTTCAGATCATCGACAGCAGAGGCTCTAGCGTGTCCGGCAAATAACAGCGCAGCAAAGATTAACGGGAGAGTAATAAAGCTTAGAAGTGTGTTTTTTGCTTGCTGATGAGCGCGAACAATACCTCGCTCAGGTTTGAACGTTTGTGTCGGGTTGCGTGGATAAGCCATAAGTCACCTCGTTATTGCCATTTTAGGTTGTATTAAGTTGGAGTAGGCGGCCACCAGTAAGGGCAACAAAATCCCCCAACTTATTGCAAGGGCAGCAACTACCGATGCATCTGGCCAAGTAGTAAGAAGAGCACCTGCTTTGATGCCTCCCCAATAACTACTAGTACCTGCTACGAACCCTATGACAAACAAGATCACTTTCGAGCATTTTAAAAGCCAATTTAGGCTGTGGTTAAAACTGATTAAGAACATGATCCACAGGCAGACAAGCCACACCGGGAACCACGATTGATTCGCAATTTCAGAGTCGACGGCAAACACGCCGAAGTGGAGTAAGAGGCTATCAAGCAATAGCCCCAATGGTAATAAAATGAGTATCTTCAAATCGCTACTGCGAGTCGGTGATAGAAGGAAGTGAACCACTACAATCAGTGGTGTGACGAACGGGGCTTGCGCGGTAAAAAAAGCACTGCAAACCCAGGTCGCTTGAAACAGTACGAGATTAATAATCCAAAACCGCTTCATCTTTTTCTCCAAAGTAACGAGGTTTTCTTGCGACTACATGGTGAGTGCTGATCACGCGCTCTTTGAATGCGCCTTCACAGTAGCAGAAGTAGAAGGTCCATAAGCGTTTAAACTCTTCTGAATAGCCGAGAGACTCTAGCTCTTCCCAACTATTTTCAAAGGCGATGTTCCAATCATTCAGCGTTCGAGCGTAGTGCAGGCCAATGTCATCAATTTCTTGAACCACAAGGTCGGTGCTGGTCGCAAGGTGTTGGGTCATCACTGAAACAGAAGGTAGGCAACCGCCGGGGAAGATGTACTTCTGAATAAAGTCGACACCTTTGCGGTATTTGTCGTAACGGCTGTCAGCAATAGTAATTGCTTGAATCAGCATCTTGCCTGAGGGCTTAAGTAGCGAGGAACATTTTTCAAAGAAGGTTTGTAGATACTCATGTCCGACCGCCTCTATCATCTCGATCGAAACCAACTTGTCATACTCACCAGTGAGATTGCGATAATCCTCTTTGAGCAGGGTGATTTTGTCGGTTAAACCAAGCGCTTTTACTCTCTGTTCAGCTAGTGCATGTTGGGCATCTGAGATCGTGGTAGTGGTGACGTGGCAACCGTAGTGTTGCGCCATGAAGATGGCTAAGCCGCCCCACCCTGTGCCTATCTCGACCACGCTATCTTTCTCAGACAGTTCTAGTCGCTCACAGATGGTTTTCATTTTGTTTTGTTGAGCCTTCGACAAGGTTTCTGCGTCTTCGCTGTAGATTGCGGAAGAGTACTGCATCGAGCTATCTAAGAAGCGCTCATACAGTTCGTTGCCAATGTCGTAGTGGGCGAGAATATTTCGCTTAGAGCCTTGCTCGGTGTTGGCATTCTTACGGCGCAGCAATAGGTTTTTGATGCGAGAAATCCATTGTGTCTTGTCATCAAGCTCATCCAATTGGGCTTGGTTACGAGCCATGATTTGAATCACACGCGTGAGGTTTGGGCTGGTCCATTTACCATCGATATAGGCTTCAGATGCCCCAATGCTGCCATTGATGACCACATCTCTAAAAAAGGTCGCATCATGAATCACGATTCGACCTTTCAATTCAGCTTCTCGATCACCAAATACTGAATGCTGGTCGCGCTCAATGATTTCAAGCGTTGCGAATTGCAGGCTTTCTAACACCTTGAAGATTAAAGCTCGATATTTACAGTTGCTTGAAACAGCAACGGCTTTAGCTTGTTGTTCAATATTGTTGTTTTGTTTGGCAAGCTGTTCCATGTAAACCTCGCTGATAACTCATTCTAATATTTTGTGCCAACTAAGCTGAGTTCAGCTCCTTGATTGGAGCGAACCCAAGCTAGAAATGATTTCTGTTTTAAGCGCTTAAGATGTTGAGTCTGGATGCGCCACAAACGGTACTTTTTTCAGGAATAATTTGAGAGCCTGATAATAAATTCCCATCACGACTTTTATCGTCATCGCCGGAATCTTGAATACCGTTCGTCTAATGTTTGTCTTGGTTACTGACTGCTTCGTCAGGGCTAGTGTCGCATCGAAAAGCTTGTCGTCTCGGCGGCTTTCGATGTGAACTAACGTGCGTTTCGCTGGTGGCTTAATCTTCCAAAAATAAGTCATGTTCAAATCCATGAACGGCGAAACGTGAAACTCTTTTTTTACCTTCAATTCTTGGTGCATGTCGATGAGATAGTAGTGTCTTTCTCGCCAAGGCGTGTTACTCACCTCAGCCAACATGTACTTACAATCTCCAGTCTCGTCATAACAGAAGAAACAGTTGATAGGGCTGAAGTAGATGCCTAAACAGCGGCACTGAGCCAGCATCGTCACACGGTTTGAATCAGACCAAACCCCACCAAGTTGTTGCACTTTGGAAGCTATACGTTGCTTAAGTGATTTTGGTTCATCCGTGGTGATATTTTCTTTTTTTTCAGCGAGATAATCCGATTCGACAAAGCGAATCGGGTTGTACCAACGAGTTCCGAACAGCGCACTGCGCGCTGTGGTTTGGGGCAGCTCATCAAGATCTAACCCCATCATATACAGCTGATAGCTGAACTCATGAGTGATGTCGCCAAAGCGGCGATGTCTGACGTTACCCCAATAGATACCGCTGAGCTCTTCACTCTTTTCGGATGCGATCCCCATCTCGGGTGTCAGGGTTTGACTGTTCATAGCGCGGAACTCGTACTCAAATCTAAACCGAAGCGTTTGGTCACATCGAGTGCACTGTGGACACCGTCTTCATGGAAGCCGTTATACCAATAAGCGCCAGCAAAGTGCGTCTGGTTTTTGCCACAGATTTGCTCACGCTTGTGCTGAGCTTCGACCGTGTTCGAATTAAGTACCGGGTGATGATAAACAAAGCTGCGAATAATTTTTTCTGGGTCGATGGCTTCGCTTTGATTCAAGGTGACACAGAAGGTGTCTTGGCTTTCGATGCCTTGCAGAATGTTCATGTTGTACGTGACACAAGCAGGTCGTTTACTGTCGCCATCCAACATGTAGTTCCAACTTGCCCAAGCCAGTTTTCTATCTGGGAGTAAGCGAGTATCGGTGTGCAGAACCACTTCATTGCGGCTGTATGGGATCTCGCTCAGTACCTGTTGCTCTTGTTCTGTTGCATCACCAAGCAAGCGTAAGGCTTGGTCTGAGTGGCAGGCAAATATTACTTCGTCGAAACCTTGTGCGCTGCCATCTTCAAATTCAATCGTGACGCCTGTTTCTTGGCGAGTCACTTGTTTAATCGATGTATTGAGTGCAACGGGTTTGTTTAAGCGTGAAAGGATGATTTCAACATAAGAACGCGATCCCTTTGGAATCACATACCACTGAGGACGGTTCGCGATATCGAGCAATCCGTGGTTGTAGAAAAACTGGATGAAGAACTTGAGCTCAAACTCTTCCATTTCTTCCAAGCTTGTCGACCAAATCGCCGCGCCCATCGGTAGGATATAGTGCTGGCTGAAAAAGTCGGAAAATTGATTATCGCGTAGGAAGCTGCCGAGGGTAACGTCTGGTGTGAATTCATTGCTTTCAAACTGAGCCTTACACAGTTTGTTGAACTTGAGAATGTCAGACACTAAAGACCAGAACTGAGGTTTGAAGATGTTGCTCCTCTGCGCGAATAACGAATTAATGCTGTGGCCGTTGTATTCAAACTTGGTCGTCGTGTTGTGGACGCTGAAGCTCATCTCAGTCGGTTGCCTTTCGACATCGAGTTGTTCTAGAAGCTGATTGAAATTCGGGTAGGTTCGATCGTTGAATACGATGAAACCTGTATCTATCGAAAACGCCGAGCCTTGATGTTCAATATCAACGGTCGCGGTGTGCCCCCCAACGTAATCATTCTTTTCGAATACTGTTACGTCGTGGTGCTTATCTAATATATGCGCGCAAGTGAGTCCAGAGATACCTGAACCAATAATGGCGATTTTCTTCATTGTTATACCATCCTTGAAGCGAGTTTTTGCCAAACTGGAGTTGGAAGCATTCTTAGTAGCTTCATCAACATGATGAATCGTCTTGGGAAATCAATTTCACTCTTTCCTTGAGCGATACCATTTACGATTCGCTGAGTTGCGGCCTCACTACTAATAATCATAGGCATAGAGAACGTATTTCGCTCGGTTAATGGCGTTTCAACAAAGCCAGGGTGCACAATTGAGACATGAATGTTGTGCGTTGCCAGATCAACCGAAAGTGTTCTGCCTAAGTAGGTGAGGGCTGCCTTTGAAGCGCCATAAGCCTCGGCTCTTGGCAAAGGTAAAAAGCTGGCGCTGGAGCTGACTAAAACCAAACGGCCGCCGGGCTTGATGTTTTTTAACCAAGCTTTAAGGGCGTAGCCAATTGAAATTAGGTTTATGTTGATGACGCGCTCAAAAAGCTCGGCATCAAAATTCACTGGGTCGTCGATGTACTCACAATCACCCGCATTTAAAATCAGCAGATCGAGCGGCTTGTCTTGGTCGAGTTCTGGGAAGTTGTGGTAATCAGTCAAGTCGAAACAGAGCGGTGAAATTGATGAATGCGCGATGTCTGTATCGTGAGAATCAACTAAGGCTTGCAGTTTGTCTGGATTGCGGCCACAAGCAATCACCTGATGCCCTTGCTGAGCGTAATCTTTAGCTAGGGATTGGCCGATACCTGAGGTCGCGCCTGTAATCATAATATGCATTATCGACTCGCTCTCTTTTTGATGGATTTTATCGCGCAGCCCAGTACTGGAATGTGTTCATACAACATAGAACCGACGTCGAGGTAGTCTCTGTGGTAAATCACTTGACAGTCGAGCATCTTGAGATGGCTGTGTCCTTGTACTTCGATTGGCTTTTGGCCATTTAATTGCTTGTGAGCAAACTGCATCGTCCAGTAAACGGAAGCTTCGTCGTTCGCTTCGAAAGTGTGTTCGATATGAAAGTAACAGCTGGTTACTTGGGTGTAGAGGTTCTCGAAGTAGTGCGTAAGCGCCGAAATACCGCTGACATGATGCAGCGGATCTTGGAATTCAATATCAGGGTGATAAACCGTCTTAAGCACGTCGAAATTGTCGGTTCCGAGTTCTCGATACATGTTGAGAAAGTTATCAAGCCATAGAGAGTTATCCATAATATTCACTCTAATTATTTGAAGAAGGCTAAGGCTCTCAATCGTGCTTCTTTATGCTCAACGATGGGTTGCCAGTATTCGCTGTCTATTCCGTTTTTAGCGATAAAGTCATGTGGGAAATGTACATGCTTATCTGGGATATTTTGCAGCTCTGGTATGTACTTACGAATAAAAATTCCTTTTGGATCAAACTTTTCACTCTGAGTGATTGGATTGAAAATTCGGAAGTAAGGTTGAGCATCACAGCCAGTACTTGAAGCCCACTGCCAGCCACCATTGTTGGCGCTAAAGTCTCCGTCGATAAGGTGCGACATAAAGAAACGCTCGCCCCAACGCCAGTCAATAAGCAGGTGCTTGGTTAGGAAGCTTGCCACCACCATTCTTAGTCTGTTGTGCATCCAGCCCGTTTCAACCAGTTGACGCATTGCGGCATCAACCAATGGATATCCTGTTTTTCCTTCGCACCAAGCTTTGAAGCTAGGATGATCGTGATACCAATCTAAACCATTGTATTTTTGCTGAAAGTTAGCGCCTTTAACCAGTTTAGGATGGTGAAACATCAAATGCTTATAAAAATCTCGCCAAATCAATTCGTTGAGCCAACAAAAGGCCGGTAATTGCGTATCAAATAACAGATCGGGTTGTTGCTGAATCAATTGAATCGCTAACCAACGTGGGCTCACTGCGCCAATTGCTAAATAAGGTGATAGCCCCGATGTTCCTTTAACTGAGGGAATATCTCTCAGGCGCGCATAGTCGTTGACTTTATTGCCTAAGAAATTGGGGATCACATTGCCCAATACATCTTGGCTTAATGGCCAGCGACTCGAATCAACACGCGGAAAATCGAAATCATAGTCAGCGGAGAGGGTTAAGGCTTGTAAGTCGTCAGGAAGCTGTGTTTGTGAACGTTCAGCTGACTCGACAGGAGCTGGACTGCAGATGATGCCTTTCACCTGAACTTCTTTTAACCAAGCGTTCTTAAAGGGCGTAAAGACTTTGAACATTTCGCCTTGTTTGTTGAGAACGCTACCGAGTGGCAGCATAACGTCACAATCGCTGATCTTGAGGTTTAGGCCGCTTGAAATCAGCTTTTTATCGCGAGCTTGTTCATCGACCTCTGGTTCAGAGTTAGCGTAGACGCACTTGGCATCAAGCTGCTGGCATAGATCGATGAGTTGATTGGATTGGTCGTCAAAATCGGTCGCTTTTAGGTGAAGCAACGTTATCCCTAATTCAGCGAGCTGGGAATCGAGTTGTTTTAGATGACGATAGATAAAATCAGCTTTGATTGGCGCAAGGTGGTGCTGCTGCCACGTTTGAGGAGTTGAAATGAAAACGGCGATTGTTACGCCGTTTTCAACTGCCGAGACGAGCGCTGGGTTATCGAGAATCCGCAGGTCTCGTCGTATCCATAGTATGTCGCTCAATATCCGTATCTCAGTTTAAGTTCTTGAGGGTGCGGGTTTAGGTAAACCTGTGATTCTAGGTATTCGTTCGGGTATTCCATCAGGTAGTGATTGATCAGTGTCAGCGGCACTAACAGTGGGATAACACCTTCTCGAAAAGCTGCAATTTGGTTGGTCAACTCTTGTTTGTGGGCGCTACTCAGTTGTTTCTTAAAGTAACCCTGCAAATGATGCAGCGTATTGGCGTGACTGCCTCGATTCGCGTGATGTGACAATGCTGTCATCAAGCCCTCGATGTATTGAGCCGCCAATTCGTCGATTTCTAAGTCATTACCCGCTAGCAGTTTGCCTAAGCTTTTGTAACCCTCAACGTGGTGACACATGACGAGGTACTTGTGGGCGCTGTGGAACTGAATCAGTTTGTGTTTGGTCACACCTTCATCCACAAGATCGAGCCATTTTTGGTATGTGAATACTCGAGTCATGAAGTTTTCACGCAAAATGGGATCGTTAAGGCGACCGTTTTCTTCAACGGGGAGTAACGGGTTACCGTCCATAATTTGTTGGGTGAACATGCCTACGCCAGTCGATTCAGAGCCGCGACCATGGTGGTGGTACACCTTCACGCGCTCCATACCGCAGGTTGGGCTTTTTTGACACACAATAAAGCCAGCAATGTGTTGGTTTTTCTTTGAGTAGTTTTGACCGAACTCGATCAGTTCGTTGGTCACATCACCTGAGCCATCAGGGCGAGAAACATGGATGATGTCATCTAGCATTCTTGTCTGACGAATGGTTGGACGAGGGGTTGGAAGGCCAACAGCCATCTCTGGGCAAACAGGTTCCAATTCCACGTAGTCTGCTAGGTCGTCTGTACAAAAACGAGAGCGTTTATGACCTGTGTCGAAACGTACTTTGTGTCCAGCAACACATGCACTGATACCGATTTTGATTTTCTTTTCCATTGGCCAACTCCTTTGCTCTTGCTCTGAGCTTTTTCTTATAGTTCAACATTGCTAATCGTACTTACAGAGCTGGGTGTATTTTTACTTTGACACCGTAGTTGTTTTTATTCAGATGTATCGACGATATACAAGATAGCTTCATGCCATCCTGTATATTTATAGCTTGCAACTGGGTTAATAGATATATTTTCCAAGTGGATTGAATAGCTGGCTCACACCTTTTGTGAAGTAAAGCGCATCACTTGAAACGGTTAAACAGACACAACCTTCTTTTGTTGCCGGTTGATGAGTGTGATTGCCATCCAACCAGATGAAGTCACCTTTGTTGTAAACGCCCATTTCGTCTTCGAAACTGCCCTCTAGAAGAAGCGTGATCTCGAAGCCTTTGTGGGTGTGGCAAGGCACTTGTCCATCTTTGTCGATGTGCAACAAGCTGGTGTGGTGTGCTTCGTCAGCAAAATCGAGTCTTGCTCGTGAAATTTTGCCTAGGTTCATCCAGTCCTTTCTCGCTACTGAGTTTAGAGCGCGAGGGATTGTGAATGTCGTGTCAGCAACAGTTACTTTCTGAACCTCTGGAGTCACTTCAACAGACTGAGAAGTATCAGCTGTGATTTGCTCTATCGCGTCAAAATCAAAGTCCATGTCGTCCATTGAGAAGCTGTCTAGATCTTCACTTGAGAATACTGGCTCTGCGTCAAAAGCATTATTCGCTGCTACAGCTGTAAGCTGCTTGACTTGTTGTTGGCACTGTTCACACAGCTCTACATGGCTAGAAACAATCAAAGAAACTGAATCAGCCAACGTGCCATCGACGAAGTCTTTCAAGATTGCCGCGTTTGGGTGATGTTTAATCATGGTCTTGTTCCCCCATGTGAACTTTTAATTTGGCTAAAGCGAGTCTCAGACGTGATTTCACTGTTCCAAGTGGGACGCCAAGTTGCTGAGCGAGTTGCTCTTGAGAGAGCTCTTGAAAGTAAACGCCTTTGACGATGGTTTTCTGAGCGAGAGGCAACTTTTCTATTTGAGTCATTACGTGTCGGCTCATCAAATGGTCACCGAATGGCAAATCTTCGCTTTGAGACTCGGCTACCATCGCATCGATTGGCCAGATATCGTCGGCTATCGTTTGTTCGGCTTTCGCTTTCACTTTGCGCAACATGTCGAATGCTGCATTACGCATTACCGTGTAGACCCAAGTGGTCGCAGCGCCTTTATCTACATTGTAGAGATGTGCTTTCTTCCAAACATTAGTCATCGTGTCTTGAACTAGCTCGTATGCAGCAGCTTCGCCACCCAACTTACTGATACCAAAACGCTTGATCTTAGGAGCGAAGAACTTGAACAAACAGGTGAACGCCTGCTTGTCTCGGTCTGTACCAACCAACACCAGCCAGCTCGAGAGCTCTGTCGGTACTTTGTTGTCTGTAGGTACTTTGTTATCGGGAATAATGACATGCTCCTTGCCGTTCCCTGAACTTCTGCTTTCCACTTGCATAGTAACTAACCATCATGCGAATTTGATGGGCACTACGTGAAAGGAGAAAGTCGGGATCACTTTAATTTAAATTAATTTCTACTATACAAAATTATAGTGAAGAAAAGTGCTTATTGCCCCGTAATGATTTGATTCAAAAAAGGAACTAGAGACGGAAAACTGGCTGGCTCAGTAAATTCTGTTTTCTTTTCCAGTGGGATAGGCATCATTTCGAGCAATCGCGCACAGATCCATTGTGGGCTCTCAAAATCAGGAGTGGGATAGAGTGTTCTTATCGAATCGTGGTCGCGAAACAACTGAACCAAAAAAGCGGTAAACACGTTAGGCACTTTATATTCATCGGTAGGCCAGTGTGGCAACGATCTGAACTTACTTTTAATCAGGTCATCATCGTCTCGAAACGACCCATGCAATTGCACCAACTTTTCGCCTTCAACATCAATTTCTAATATTTGGTCTTCCGACATATTGAAGTCTACGATGGTCACCTTTGTTCCCCAAGAACTGAGATGATCAGAGTTAGTGTTGTCTTGAGTGGCGATAATGAAACCATCGCCCTGCGCTGCGTGAGCAACCATCGCGAGATACTTTGGCTCAAAAATGCGCAGTCTTTGCCTGCCTCCCGGTAAAAGAAAGATAGGGAGAGGAAACACAGCAAGCTTCAGAGAAGACTCTACGGGTGTTTCTGGTTCGGCGTCTGTCCGCGTGGTCTTCCTAGGTGAATTCGGCACATAGCACTCCTTAGTTCAAATGTGATTTGAGAAGATATACGCGGGGAGGGTGGTGTTCGATCAATTCGCTTCGGCTTATGTTGGCAAAGGGATAAGTATTTTGTTGCACCTGTTCATAAATTCATTGTTTTTACCTTTTCCCATACGCGTCATTAGGTAATATGTGTACAAATAGTAAGCGAATAGGTAGTCGCCAGGCGATGCTTCTATCTGACGTTCTTCTATACCTAACATCGCATCAAAGGAATGGTCATGATTGTTATTTATGGTATCAAAGAGTGCTTAAATCCAATTAAGTTGCAGCTCTCTAATGTGTTGCAGCAGTGCTTAAACAGTGAAATGGGTTTACCCGATGACAAGCGAGCACATCGGTTTGTGCCATTGGAACGAGATGACTTCTTTTACCCGGAAGGAAGAACAGAAGCCTATACCGTCATTGAGATCAACATGATGGAAGGTCGAGCGGTAAACACCAAAAAGCGCTTAATTAAGAAGATATTTTCTGAGATAGAGAAGCAGTTAGCTATCTCTCCAATTGATATTGAAATCACCATTAAGGAACAGCCATCGCACTGCTGGGGATTTCGAGGCATGACCGGCGATGAAGCTCAAGATCTGAAGTATAAAGTGAAGGTCTAGGGTTTAAGCTCTTAACTCTTAACTCTTAACTCTTAACTCTTAACTCTTAACACGTAAGACTTAAGCCAATCTATCGAGTGACGGCTTTGGAATTTGATGCCAAAGCCGTTTTCCTAGTTCTCGACACTAACCTTTAAGCATCTAAGCATCGTCACTCTTTTTTAAATACTGATGCCAATTTTCATTGATCACGTCAAAGTGCTCAACGCAGAACTCTTTTCTGTCTTTCAAATAGTCGTTTTCCACTTCATCGAGCAAGTTCTTATAGGCATCGGGATCGCTGCCATACACCAAGCATAACGTGGAGAAGTAACGCTGCAGGTCGAAACTGTGCTCGTCGATGTATTCCCCCAAGTCGTAATACTCTGGGCGGTCTTCTGACTCGAAAGCGAACATGTCTGCAGCGCTGATAGCAGCGTCGGCCCCATGCTCTACGTAGTTAAGCAGTAGCACGGTTGCTAGGTTATCAACCGCATCTTCTTCTTTACCCAATATGGCAATGTTCTGATCTTCGATATACGCATGCCCAGTCTCGTGTAGCAGGGTGTGCAGCAAGGTATCAATAGCGCCGGTTTGCGCAGATTTCCCATACTCTTTTTCGTATTGGTTCTTCTCAAAGTAATTGAGTGACTCAGCGTAAAAACTGTAAGGGATCAGTACTTGATGGGTTTGTGGATCGTAGAGTGGTCCTTCTTCCCCGCCGTATTGAATGGTTAATGGCTTTTCAAACATGAAGAGTTGGTTTGACAGGTCAATCACAGTGTCATTGACGCCACTGTTTTGAATTTCACGTTTGAGCTGCTCTTCTTCAGTATTTTGTGGTGAAGAGAACTCAACGATTAGGTTACTTTGGATTGTTTGTTCACTAGATGCATAAGTGGCGGCAAACACTGAGCTAAGGGCTAGGCTGCAGGTCAATGTTCGTTTCAATAATGTCATCGGCTATCCTTGTGATTACGTTGCGATTCAGAGTCGTGCTGGGGGTAACAACTCCAAGCTGTGTACCCTGATTTAGTTATTGCGTTAGAGTATAAGTTTAGACGGAATTTTGATGCATCGAGGACTGCAATTTTTGAAGTAGGCGCTATCCTATCAATGAATAATCCGCTTAGAGATTCGCCACAAAGAATAAGTAAGCTGAATGAGCGGTGTCGATGTGATTCGTTTCTATTGGTAATTAACAGATAAATTTCGGTTCAACACAACCCTTGTGCTATACTCCGCGCCCCAATCCGAATTGGCTTGTTTAATCTTAGGAAATTATTATGAGTGTTAAAAACGAACTTCAACAAATTAACAACCGTCTAGACAAGTGTCGCCACAAGTTAGATGCTGCTAAAACTCGTAATGATCGTCCTGTTGTTCGTCAGTTCGAGGAAGAGATTAAGAAGCTAACTAAGAAAATTGCCCAGCTTAAACACAAAGAAAGCTATGATGTGAACCAAGAGCGCAAGTCTCTGGTTGATATGCCATTTAGCCGTGAGATCACTAAGGCTGAGCAAGCGGATATGGGTAAACTTAAAAAGTCTGTTAAAGGACTCGTAATTGTTCACCCAATGACGAAGATCGGTAAAGAACTTCGCATTGAGGTTATGACTGGTTACGCACCGAAAAAATTCTAATTACCAGCGATGGTGATGAAAGAGGAGCTAGAAATAGCTCCTTTTTGCTTTTTTAGGTATTAAGAAAGCAGAGTCAGCGGCATAGATACTCACGCCGTTTTCAACTTTTAGGAGGTGATTGTTGTCACAAATCCTTTTATCTCCTATAAAAGTTAACGTGCTACTAACATGGTACTAAGCGATCGCAGTAATGTGTTCGCTTTTCGAATCCACACTTTCTCTCCAGTTTGTATAAATATAGGTAGAGCAGCACAAATAATTACAGATAAAACTAGACTCATTAGGGAAGATGAGAACGTAAAAAAATAGAGGTTATATGAATCAATTAATTTCAATTGGACCACTAGAATCCTTCCTAATCGCGATTAGTGTTTTGTTTCTAGGTCATTTCGTCAATGCAAAGCTTCCGATTCTCAAAAAGTACAACATTCCAGAGCCCATTGTCGGCGGCTTGATTGTCGCTTTTGCTATTACAGCCCTGCACTTTAACGGCCTTGATCTTGAGTTTTCCTTGCCCCTGCAGAACACGTTTATGTTGATGTTCTTTGCAACGGTCGGTCTTGCGGCGAACTACACGCAGCTGATAAAAGGTGGTGCTAAGGTATTCCTATTCTTAGGGGTAGCGTCGGTTTACATCATTATCCAAAACGGTGTAGGCGTAACCTTAGCTACGGCACTAGGCCTTGAACCCTTGATGGGTTTGATTGCTGGCTCTATCACCCTTTCGGGCGGTCACGGCACAGGCGCGGCTTGGTCTCAAACTTTTGCAGACACGTTTGGCATTGCAAATACGCTAGAAATCGCGATGGCTTCAGCGACCTTTGGTTTGATCATCGGTGGTATTATCGGTAGCCCAGTGGCGCAAAAGCTGATTGATAAAAACCAGCTTGAATCTGAGTACGGCACTGGCACGCAAACACATGAACGCTTCCCTGAACTTGTTACTTACAACGAGTATGAAGAAGACAAAGTGACGGCGAAGAAGGTGATTGAAGTGTTGTTCATCCTTCTTATCTGTATCACGGGTGCGAAGTACCTAGAGCAGTGGGTGGCGACTTTTGAAATTTCTTGGTTGATGATTCCTGACTTCGTTTACGCGTTGTTTATCGGTGTGTTCATCACTAACGTGTTTGAAGTGACTAAGCTGCATAAGACTGACAGCGAAACGGTCGATATTCTTGGTACGGTGTCATTGTCACTGTTCCTAGCAATGGCGCTAATGAGCCTTAAGCTTTGGAACATATTTGACCTTGCGATTCCGTTCTTGGTTATCCTTGCGGTTCAGGCGGTTGTGTTAGGTATCTTCTCTTACTTTGTGACGTTCAAAGTAATGGGTTCTAACTACGACGCAGCGGTTATGGCAGGTGGTCACTGTGGTTTCGGCCTAGGTGCAACACCAACAGCGGTAATGAACATGGGCTCTTTGGTGAACCGTTTTGGTCCTTCACCACAGGCGTTCATGGTGGTGCCAATTGTTGGTGCCTTCTTTATCGATATCGTTAACCTGATTATCCTTCAGGGTTACATCTCGTTTATCGGTTAATGTTCGCCTTTACTTAAACGCAATGTGCTTATCGCACTAATATGAATACAAGAAAGCCAGTCTGTTGACTGGCTTTTTTTGTTCTTGTTTATCGAGGTTTTCTTGCCTGATACCCCTGCGGTTAGGGCTCTGTCACATCAACACGACCTAAAGTGTTGTAACGACTTCATCAAGAGTTAGGCGCGCTTTTGGTTTGCCGTAGTTGTAGTCTTCGCCGTCTTTGTGGTAGCCGATAGCTAGAGCTACATCAACAACGTGACCTTCTAGTTCGTCAGCAAACTCTTCGCTGATCATAGCTGCATCTACACCTTCCATAGGTGTTGAAGCGATACCTAGACGAGCTAGTGTGTGCAGTGTGTTACCTAGTGCGATGTAAACTTGAGACTTAGTCCAGTTACCGTTGAAACCTGTTTCGTCTGTGTTCATTTCTGCGAATGCGTAAGCACCTAAGAATTGCTCGTACATTTCAGCTGGTAAGTGACCAGAGCTTACTTCTGTATCAGCACGCTTCGCGAATTTCTCTTTAGTGTACTTAGGATCGTGAGCAAACAGGATCGTGTGTGACGCTTCTTTCGCATGTGGTTGGTTAAACTGGAACATGTTTTCGAAAGTATTGTGGAAGCGTTGTTTTGCTGCGTCACTCTCAATGATGATGAATTTCCAAGGCTGAGAGTTGATAGAAGAAGCTGACAAGCGAAGTGCTTCTTTGATTACTTCCATGTCTTCCGCAGAGATGCGCTTTTCTGCATCGTATTTTTTAGCTGTGTAACGAGTGTTTAGATCAGTAATGATTGGATGAGTCATGTTGAATCCTAATATCTATCAATAATAAATGTTGTAGGGTTTTATGTTCAGTTACGTCAACAATAAACGGATAACCAATTTAAACGAATCTCAATAGATTGAACGTCTAAATAGTTATCGAACATGCCCCAATAAATCGAGTATCTGCGGTAGCTCAAGTCGATGGGTGTAAGATAATAGAAGAATGACTCGGGAAAAATAGCGAACATATCAAATCACTATGGTTAATAATGTCCATAATGATTCAATAAGTGTGATCTTAATGGAGGTGGAATCTCTAGATTCAGTAGCTTAGTACGCTTTGATACCATATTGGCGCAATAATGGCGGAAGTACGCTGTCTAGGTTGGGGATATCTTCTGGCGTGATTTCGATTAAACCAAAACCATGCTCTTCATAGGTTTTTCTCGTAGCTTCACGTTTATTTTCGGCGATTGGCGCAGAATCAGTTCCCCAGAACTGGATGTATACTTTGCCACTTGGTAGATAAAAATCGCTGATCACTTCTTTTGATATCGGAAGCGGACGCTCGTACGCATGGACCACTCCTGCCATATAAAGCCAGTTATCAATGATCAGCTCTCCCTTTGATCGAACATAATGCCCGTCTAAGCTTCGGTGCTTCGCCTCAAATTTCTGACGAAAACTGGAGAATGACACATCGGTCGAGTGGCTTTCAGCATCATGCCCTAGGAATTCAACAACAGACTGCTTTAAACGTTTATTGCGAACCAATGAGTCGTGCCATACCACGAATAAGTTTTGAGTCGCTTTGTCTTCTCTTTGTTCACCTCCGGCTTTTAAGCCTGTAGAGGTGACATGCCAACCGTCTTCTTCTTTTGTTATCCAACCAAGCTCGTTGAGCAGTAAGTTGATTTTCTTTGCGCTGAGTTGAAAGGCACTGCCAAGCTGGGTGGCGGTGAGTGTTTTTCCTGAGAATGAGTCCAAATCGATAAGCAGTTTCTCTGGCCAGACAATAAAGACACCAAACTTCTTGTGTTCGACATATTCCCCACCAAAGCTTTCTCCCCGTTCTGTGAGAATCCAACGCTCTTGTGAACGCACTATATAGCCCGCTGTTTTTAGATCGCTAAATAAAGCTTTAGCTTCTATGCCTTTTTGTTTAGCGAGTGCGGATGTGGAAATTTTGTCTGACATAGTCTTTTCTCAAATAGCGGAGTGATCAGCTGATGGGTGTTGGATATATATATGATGCGATAGCGTTGGTAAATACCATATCACATCTATCAATGCTAACTGCAGTTCAGTGGTCTATGTTTTTAGTAGAGCGTTAGGTCTCGTTTTGTATGTTTAGCAAAATGGAGTTCAACCTGTAATTAAATTACAGGTATCGCGATTTTGCTCATCTGGGTGCATATTTTATATACGTGACACGATGTTCTTTTATACGGTTTATATAGATCTTAGATGCTATATTTTATTAAATGTGATCTTAATCACATTTTATTTTTAAGTATTACAAAATAAAATGTGATCTAGATCGTGTGTTGATGATATCTATTCTCATTAATTTGGCTTTGTAATTTAAATTCATGGTGTTTTTGTGATCTAAGGTGTGCTTGTTAACCCGAAAGTGTTTTTCGTGTGTGATGGCTATCACGAAAGTTGGGCTAAGGTGCATTTTGGAAATGTTGTGATACATTTTAATCGACTTTTGAGTACACACTTTCGGTCATTTGACCAACCAATACATTACGGGGTTCTACCTATGTTATCACCAGAAGCAAAGATTAAGGTTCAAAACTTTGGTCGTTTCTTATCCAATATGGTAATGCCAAACATCGGCGCATTTATTGCGTGGGGTTTCATTACTGCACTATTCATCCCAACGGGTTGGTGGCCTAACGAAACGTTAGCATCAATGGTTGGTCCTATGATTACATACCTACTGCCACTATTGATTGGTTACACCGGTGGTAAAATGGTTGGTGGTGACCGCGGTGCGGTAGTGGGCGCTATCACAACAATGGGTGTTATCGTTGGTACTGATATCCCAATGTTCATGGGTGCAATGATTGTAGGTCCACTAGGTGGTATCGCAATTAAGAAATTCGATGAAGCTGTTCACGGTAAAGTGAAGAGTGGTTTCGAAATGCTAGTGAACAACTTCTCTGCGGGTATCATCGGCATGATCTGTGCGATCATCGCGTTCATCGTGATTGGTCCTGCGGTTAAGATTCTGTCTGGCGGACTTGCGGCTGGCGTAAACGCAATGGTAGAAGCGGGTGCACTACCTCTAGCATCTATCTTTGTTGAGCCTGCGAAAATCCTATTCCTAAATAACGCAATCAACCACGGTATCTTCTCTCCACTAGGTATCCAGCAATCTGAAGAGATGGGTCGCTCTATCTTCTTCCTAATCGAAGCAAACCCAGGTCCTGGTTTTGGTCTTCTACTTGCTTACATGGTGTTTGGTAAAGGTAGCGCGAAGCAATCTGCTGCTGGTGCATCTATCATCCACTTCCTAGGGGGTATCCACGAAATTTACTTCCCTTACGTTCTAATGAACCCACGTCTAATTCTTGCGGTAATCGCAGGTGGTATGGCGGGTGTATTCACTAACGTAATGTTCGATTCTGGCCTTATCTCTCCAGCATCTCCAGGTTCTATCTTCGCAGTCTTACTGATGACGCCAAAAGGCTCTTACATCGGCGTGATTCTATCTGTTATCGCAGCAACGGCAGTATCGTTTGTTGTAGCGTCAATCCTTCTTAAAACATCAGCGCAAGATGATGAGGAAGATTCACTAGAGAAAGCTTCTGCACAAATGAAAGACATGAAAGCGTCTTCTAAAGGTGCAGCAGCAGAAGCAAACGTAAACCTAGCGGATGTAAAAGCAGTTTATGTAGCGTGTGATGCGGGTATGGGTTCAAGTGCAATGGGTGCAGGTCTACTACGTAAGAAAGTAGCAACAGCTGGCCTAGACATTGAAGTAACCAACTACGCAATCAACAACCTACCGGCTGATTCGCAAATCGTTATTACGCATAGAGACCTAACAGACCGTGCTCGTAGCACTGTGCCAGGTGCGATGCATATGTCTCTAAGCAACTTCCTAGACGGCGGCGTATACGACCAACTAGTTGCTGAGCTTGTCGATGCTCAAAGTGGTGAAGTGAAAGTAGAAGCTCCGGCACCTGCAGCAGCTCCAGCGCAAGAAAGCAACAAGCTTGCACTCACTGACGACAGCATCTTCCTTGGCCTTAAAGCGACTCAAAAAGAAGACGCAATTAAGTTTGCTGGCGAACAATTAGTAAAACTTGGCAACGTATCACCAGAATATGTAGATGGCATGTTTGCTCGTGAAGAGCTTGTGTCTACTTACCTAGGTGAGTCTATCGCAGTACCACACGGCACAATCGAAGCGAAACAGTACGTACAAAAAACCGGCATCGTTTTCTGTCAGTACCCTGAAGGTATTCAGTGGGGCGAAGATGAAGACGATATCGCGAAGATGGTTATCGGTATTGCCGCACAAGGCGATGAGCACAACATGGTGCTGATGGCTATTACCAATTCACTCGATGATGAAGAAGCTGTGGAATGCCTACAGAACACAACAAACCCTGCTGATGTTCTACGTATTCTCAACGGAAACTAAAAAGCTCTAGTCAAGCTCCTGAGTGAAGGAGGCCGGTATCCCCCTACTGGCCTCATTTTCGGTCTTAATCTTTCTAACAAGATTCAGTCTGAATAGCTTACTGCTTAATGCCGAGGGCACATCGTCAAGGCATGTTGTTGAGCAGTTAGCTATCTAGATTCAAATATTTATAAGGTCAAAATTATGAAAGCGTTACATTTTGGTGCAGGTAATATCGGTCGTGGTTTCATTGGTAAGCTTCTTTCTGATGCTGGTATGAAGGTTACGTTTGCTGACGTAAATGAAACGGTTGTAAATGCGTTAATTGAACGCCAAGAATACCCAGTTAAGATTGTTGGCGAAGAGTGTGTTGTCGAAGTTGTTAAGAACGTGACAGCAGTAAACTCAGCAACAAGCGCAGTAGTAGATTGCATTGCTGAGTCTGATCTTGTGACGACTGCAGTGGGCCCTACGGTTCTTAAAATCATCTCTAAGTCTATCGCTCAAGGCATTGAAAAGCGTGCAGCAGCAAACAACACTGCACCAATGAACATCATCGCGGCAGAGAACATGGTTCGCGGTACTAGCCAATTAAAAGCTGCCGTGTTAGAGCACCTTTCTGATGAAATGAAAGCGTTCACTGAAGAGCACATTGGCTTTGTTGATTCTGCGGTTGACCGTATTGTTCCACCGGCAGAAGCGGGCGAAACAGATCCTCTAGCGGTAACGGTTGAAACGTTCAGCGAGTGGATCGTAGATCAAACACAATTCAAAGGTGAGATTCCAAACATCCCAGGAATGGAATGCACTGATAACCTAATGGCTTTCGTTGAGCGTAAACTGTTCACGCTAAACACAGGTCACTTGGTAACGGCATACCTTGGTGTCCTTGCAGGTCACGAGACAATCAAAGACTCTATCGAAGATGACGTAATCCGTGCTGAAGTAACGGCAACGATGGAAGAGAGTGGTGCAGTTCTGATTAAGCGTTACGGCTTTGATCCAGAAGCACACGCTGCCTACATCCAAAAGATTCTAGGTCGTTTTGCTAACCCGTTCCTACGTGATGAAGTAGACCGCGTTGGTCGTCAGCCAATTCGTAAACTGAGCCCGCAAGACCGCCTAGTTAAGCCTCTAAACGGTACATTAGAGTACGGCCTACCGAATGCTCACCTAGTAAAAGCAATCGCTGCTGCGTTCCATTACAAGAACGAAGACGACCCACAAGCGGTTGAACTTCAAGCAATGTTCGCAGAAAAAGGCTTTGCTGAGACATTAGCGCATTATTCTGAGCTGAATAGTGACTCAGAAGTTGTTAAACTAGCGGAAGAAGCTTATCTAGCATTGAAATGATAAACCATCAAAGTGCCACACCAGTGGCACTTTCTTATTGTCGAGCCGTTATGCCAATACAAACAAGCCATGAAACTGAATTACTCGAAGCCCTTTCGGAAGCTGAGAGTGCTAGCGCTTGCCTAATGGCTGCTTATGATGCATTGGACGACACGGTAGATGCCGTATTAAAAAACATCTTTAAGAAAGACGACACTGCAATTAAGTTCGTTGTCGAGCCACTTCTCAACAGTGGTGGGCCGTTAGGCGAGATCATGATTCGTGCTAAGTTGCTACTCGGACTTGGCGTGATCAGTAAAGAACTCTACGATGATCTAGAGGTTTTCGTTACCTTGAAAGAGTGGGCGAAAATACAGGGTGAAGACACCAGCTTTACAGAAGTTGATGTGATATTTGAGCTCAACAAGGTGCACGCGATTCAGCGTATTATGCCTATCGAATATGACGCGGAGATGGTGGAAACGATGTCTGGCCCAATGCTTGAAATGTTCTTGGGGCGACATAATCAAAAGGTGAAGTCGACGATCGTATTAGCTATCACTGACATTATCACTACCCTATGCCGAGATAACGCGCTGAGCTCTTAGCTCTAGTTTGCAGCTCTACTTATCTTGTTTCACATCCTACATAAATTGTAGCTGTTCGTTCGTTTCAATACAAAGATTAAAATGATGGCGGTTTCTCTCGTTGGAGAAATCGCTTTGTTGTTTTTGTGCTTCTAAAAAATATCCGAAATATCTTCCCATTAAATACAAAAGCAGCAGGCACAAAAAAAGCCACATTCAGTGGCTTTTTCTATTCAAGACGCTCTCTTTATAAAAACGCCCTGCTATTCAAGACTATAGGAATTATAGGTCTTGGATGTTCTCAGCTTCTAGCTCTTGGAAGTAGCGTAGAGTCTTAACTTTTAGCTCTTGTTGAGCTGGCTCATCAGCAACGATGATAGCTTTACGGTGCATCTGTAGAGCTGTAACAGTCCACATGTGGTTTACAGAGCCTTCGATAGCCATTTGAAGCGCTTGAGCTTTGTTGTGGCCTAGAGAAAGGATCATCACTTCTTCTGCATCTAGAAGAGTCGCAACACCGATAGTTAGTGCGTATTTAGGAACTTGGTTGATGTCGCCATCGAAGAAACGAGAGTTCGCGATACGAGTGTCTTCAGTCAACGTTTTGATACGAGTGCGTGAAGATAGAGAAGAACCTGGTTCGTTGAATGCGATGTGACCGTCGATGCCTACGCCGCCCATGAACAGGTTGATTTTGCCGTATGAACGGATTTTCTCTTCGTATGCTGCACAGTGAGCATCGATATCTTCAGCTTTGCCGTCTAGCAGGTTGATGTTTTCTGCTTGGATATCAACGTGGTTGAAGAAGTTCTCGTGCATGAATGTGCGGTAAGACTCTGGGTGGTTAGGGTCGATGCCAACGTACTCATCCATGTTGAATGTTACAACGTGCTTGAAGCTAACTTCGCCAGCTTTGTAAAGTTCAATTAGCTCAGCGTAAGTAGTTAGAGGTGTGCTACCAGTAGGAAGACCTAGTACAAATGGACGCTCAGCCGTTGGAGCGAACTTGTTGATTGAATCTGCGATATGACGAGCAGCCCATTTACCTACTTTAGCTTTGTTGCTTAATGGAATAAGTCTCATTGATTTTGCCCCTAGAAATAAAATTTTATAGTGTTCTGAAACATTAATTCGCATTATAAAATAAGTTATCCAGTTCCGCTATTGTTTTAGGTCAAGTTTTTGCTTTTTTCGTCGTAACTGTGACTGGAACTCTCAAAATTTCACAATTATTGTATGGATATTTGGTGGCGTTAAACAAGATTAATACGTTTGTCATATACAGCAATGTTGATCTAATTCAGCACCTGAAAGGGTTGGTGTGTTTCTATGCCTTGATACGATTATTGCAATAATGGCATCGCTCGAACCATTGACGAATTTTGGTGCATTAACGTGTTTCGAGTATAAACAAGCGTTGAGCGTATAGTTGAAACTAGAAAAATAATGATGGCAATGGAGCGCTATCGTGATAAAAGACAGGGGCAGGATGAAGAACGATGAATCTCAGTGGGATGAATACCCATAAGATTGAACGAGAGCTGTGTTTTAGTCACGCTATCGCTATGAATTGTATATAAATATTGGTAAAAATGGATAGGTTGGCTAAACTTACCAATTACAAAGAAGATGTGTGTTTGAAGGCAAAAAAAAGCCCAAAGTGATGAGGTATCACTTTGAGCGATTTTACTAATCTTCTAACACTAACTCACTTTCGTATTCTTCCCTAGATACGTCGCCGCGTTTGCAGCCGTTTAGGGTGTGAAAGCGACGGCGTCCACGAGCCAGTTGAATGTACTTCAACCAAACACGCTCTAACTTGGACTTTGCCTTATGAGGGTGAGACAACACTTTAATGAAGTGTTTTTCTTCTGCATTGATTGGTGCTAGTTCACCAGTTTCAAGTGCAAGCATAGTGTCACCAAACAAGGTTAGGATTTCCTCTTCTGAAAGAGTAAAATCACCCGACTTAGCGAACCCTCTCGGGAATTTAATGGTGTCATAAAAACGTTTTTTTCCGTGTCGGAATTCGGTCTCAGACATATCAGCCTCAGTAATGTGGTTAGATAGAAATTAGTGTTTATTGCTCACGCGAAAATATTGTTAAAAGGCTAAAATAGGAAACAAAATGTTTTTGCCTTTACGATAAACAATCCTAGATCGGCTAGTTAGCAGATTTATTACAGAGATGTATTTGATGGATGTGAAAGTATTTAGAACCTTTCTTGAGGTTGCAAGGGTGCGCCATTTTGGGCGTGCAGCTGAAAACTTGTATTTAACACAAGCGGCGGTGAGTGCGCGGATCAAACAGCTTGAAGGCTATTTTGATACTCAGCTCTTCATTCGTGACCGCAATAACATCAAACTCACATCTTCCGGTGAACGTTTGATTGGTTATGCCGAAGTGATGGTGTCCACCCTACAACAAGCCAAATTTGAGCTGTCGTTAGAGAGTGGTAAAGCCTTGCAGTTAACGCTGGGCGGCACGCCGAATATTTGGGATGCGTATCTGCAAAACTGTTTAAGTGTGGTAACCGACTCTTTTGGTGGTTACGGCTTTATGGCAGAGGTGATGGGGCGCGAGCAACTGAACCGTAATTTGTTAGAACGAACCTTAGATATGGCTTTCGCGTTCGATCAGATCAAAGCAGAAGAGCTGAACTGTAAAAAAGTCGCTGACTTGGTTTTGGTGTTGGTATCAACGCAGCAAGATGATCTGGAATCTGTATTTCAACATAAGTATGTTTATGTGGATTGGGGAACGCGCTTTGGTTCTGAACACGCAGAACGTCACCCTAAAGTGCCAGCACCGTACCTACGTACCTCTACAGCCCGTATCGCCCTCGATTTCATTTTAGAGAAAGGCGGCAGTGCGTATCTTCCGGTGTCTCTAGTCGAACCTTTTATCGATTCGGGTCAGCTGCACAAGGTGAAAGGGGTTGAAGACTGGTATCTCCCAATTTATCTGAGCTACCGTAAAAGCAGTACCTCGGTTGATGCGATCATGCAGGTTGAGAAGTTGGTTAATGAGATTGACCCATCGACGGCTTACACATTGCAGCAAGCCGCTGAACAAGCACCTGAGTAACGGCATTCGCGGTAAGCAGTGGCTTTGCTGATTAGATTCAATAAAAAATGGCTCCCAACTAATTGTATAGTTGGGAGCCATTTTTGTTTTAAACCAGAAATGTACTTCTTTTCGGAACTAGAGATCGTTTCTAATTCCATAAATATCGTTTAAGCCTGGTATGTGTAGCCTTTATTAAAAGCCCTATAGGTTCATTAGATTCTCAATAGACTCTTCAAGAGAGTGTGACATGTACGAATGGATTTGATTGCCATCCGTTGCGTCAATCTCGATCATAGAAATCCCGTTGTCCGCTTTGTCTTCAAGAAAGCTTAGAGACTGCTCGACTGATTGACTGGTGAGAACCTGTTGATTTGATAAAACAATACGACATGTGTGTAGAACCATAGCCTTTTCCTTTTTATATTCGATAGGTCTCTGCATCTTGGTGTGCTAAGTACCGATCGTTGACGTTGTGAGAAGAATGTCCTCTCTAGGTTAAATTTAGTCGAATTGAATAAAATTAAAACCCTTTTTTGTGATTTATCTGACCTTCGCTTCCGAAAGTTGCTAGCGACAATGGTGGTTCACGGTAAACTTTTAGGTATCGGATCAAACGCTATGGTAAGTGGGAAGAGTACGGCATGTCGAAAAAGATCAATCACAACAGCAGCTTAACCAGTGAGCAGTGCCATTTGGCTCGATATGCACGAGATGCTCGCTTTGATGGGATGTTTTTTACAGCGGTGAAAACGACAGGAATTTTTTGTCGCCCGATTTGCCCAGCCACACCACCCAAAGAAGAAAACGTCGAATATTTTTCCCATCAAGCTCAAGTATTGAAAGCGGGATATCGTCCTTGTTTACGTTGTCGACCAGACAGCGCACCTTTTTCGCCGGCTTGGAAGGGCGTCGAAACCACCTTCTTACGTGCGATGCAGTTGATTGATAATGGCGCTCTGAATTCAGGATCTATCGTCGACCTTGCAACGCGGTTAGGTATTTCAGATCGTTATTTACGAACCTTATTCGACAATTACATCGGCGTGTCACCCAAGCAATATAGTCTGTACAGTCAATTGATGTTTGCCAAGCAGTTGCTGCACACCAGTAGCATGAGCATTACTGATGTCGGCTTTGCTAGTGGCTTCAATAGTACGCGCCGTTTTAATGATGCCTTTCAAAAAGAGCTGCAGCTTTCGCCAAGCCAAATTAGGCGAGCGAAGCCAAGTGACACTCAGAGTAATCATATTCAGCTTGGTTTTCATGGACCCTTAGATTGGAACCACTTGTTGAGGTTTTATCGACGAAGAATGATTGAGGGCTTAGAAGGCGTTGGCGAAGATTATTATAAGCGCACGGTAAATGTGAACGGGTCAAAGGGTTGGTTCAAGGCGACTTTAGCCAAAGATAACCGCTTGGATATTGAATTTGAGTTGGATGATATAAGCCAATTAAGAAGCTTGATTGCGAATATCCGCCGTATGTTTGATCTTGATGTCGATATTGCCAAGGTTGAGACGTTCTTTACGACTATCGATCCTAACTTGGTGGCTAAGAGTGGTATCCGTATTCCTGGCGTGTGGAGTGCTTGGGAGGCAGGCGTGAGAGCGATTCTAGGACAGCAAGTTTCGGTAACCGCGGCGATTGGTCAGCTTAACTTATTGGTCAAAGAGCTTTCTGATGAACATGAGAAAGCCAGCTTCCCAACACCAAAACAGATAGCGGACGCTGATGTTAGCTTCTTGAGAATGCCGGGAAGCCGCAAAGAGACCCTAAAGCGTTTTGCCGAATACATGGTCGACAATGAAGCTGAGCATCCTTCCAAATGGATTGAGCTAAAAGGGATTGGGCCTTGGACTATTCAATATGCACTGCTTCGGGGGTTAAGCGAACCTAATCATCTGTTGGTTGGTGACTTGGTGGTGAAGAAGTTTATTGAGCATCGCCCCGCCATCAACACGGAGAGTGTTTCGCCTTGGGGTAGTTACGCCACGTTCCACTGTTGGAATCAGTCTTAATCGGAATACTAAGCTAGGAGATATCATGGACAACCGTTTTACTTACTATGAGAGCCCATTGGGAACCGTGACGTTACAGGCGAACGATGAAGGCTTGCTCGGCCTTTGGTTCGAGACACATACCACCAAGCCGGAACCGTTGGGTGTTCAAGATGATAGCTTTCCGATCTTTGCATTGGCTATCGAGCAGCTTAATCGCTATTTCTCGGGCGAAGCTATTCAGTTTTCTGTGCCGATTGCAGCCAAGGGCACGCCATTTCAGCAGTCGGTTTGGCAGGCGCTGACGACCATTCCTTATGGAGAGACTTGGAGCTATGCACAACTGGCCGATGCGATAGGCAATCCGAAAGCCGTTCGTGCTGTGGGTTTGGCGAATGGCAAAAATCCGGTTTCAGTGATTGTGCCGTGTCACCGTGTGATTGGTAAAAACGGCAAACTGACGGGTTATGCAGGTGGCGTAGAACGTAAACAGCACTTATTGGTGATAGAGGGAAGAGAGCAAGACTAGCAAGCGATTTAGCCATGAGCCTGTCGAGATGCTGGCTGAATATCTCGTACTACTTAATGGTGAAGGCGAGTGGTTCTTAAAATATGACTTTGAATTAAAATCAACGCTTTCTGGGAAATATCGATTTGGTTGCATATTCTTTGACTATGTTCTCTAGGCAAGGATGCCCAAATGAATAGATTCCCCTTACTAATATCTGGCTGCAGCTCTGCATTATTGCTGACAGGTTGTTTAACTGATACCAGCCGACCTTTCGAGGTTCCACAGCTTGCTCTGTTCAAAGGTATGTATGAGAACGCAGATAATGACAGTTATCTACTTTTTGAATCCGGGCAAGTGACTTATCAAACAACGGATAATTCCGTGACTCGAACCTATCGTGTTGATGATGACTTGATCACCATTGAATTCAATTCTGGAAGCAGCCGAACTGACTCTAGACTAGTGATGCGCATTCAACAGAAGGGCGAGATGCTAACTTGCAACCAATGTCCAGCGATACAATTGAGTAACGTCTGGACACTTGTAGATAAGCCTGTGAAAGACAGTTCGAACTAGAAAAGATCTCCGAATTAGAAAAGATCGCCATTAAGCCATAGGTGTGCAGCGATACTGACGGCATAGCCAATCATGATCACTGGCATCCATTTCAAGTGGCCAAAGAAGGTGTATTTGCCATGCGCCGCGCCCATTAACGCCACACCTGCCGCACTACCAATAGATAACAAGCTGCCGCCAACGCCTGCGGTTAAGGTGATCAGTAGCCAGTTACCCATCGACATTTGAGGTTCCATCGATAACACGGCAAACATCACCGGAATGTTATCGACAATCGCAGATAAGATCCCCACCATGATGTTGGCCCAAATTGGATCCCATTGGCTATACATCACGCCAGAGGCAAGCTCCAAGTATCCCAGTAGACTCAAGCCACCGACACACATTACCACGCCGTAGAAGAACAGCAGAGTGTCCCATTCGGCATGGGACACTCTTCGAAATACATCAAAGGGCACGACTGAACCTAATCTCTTAAGCGCGCCTTCGTCTTTGTTAGCAATCGCCACCGCTTTTTTCTTAGCTAGCGAATTGGGCAAGGTCTGGCGTAGGTAATACCCAAAGAACTGGAGGTAGGCGAGCCCCATCATCATGCCCATTACAGGAGGGAAGTGAAGCACGGCGTGGAAAGCGACCGCGGTACCGATTGTCATGATGAACAAGAAGACGATTCGCCTTGCGCCACGTTTTAACTCGATGTGTTGGTGCACAGTATCGGGCTGAGTGGTTGGAACAAAGTAAGACATGATCAGTGCTGGAACCAAGTAGTTCATCACTGAAGGAATAAATAACGGAATGAATTCGGTAAAACTGACATGTCCAGCCTGCCAAACCATTAGTGTCGTGATATCCCCAAACGGACTGAATGCGCCGCCAGCGTTAGCGGCTATCACGATATTCACACAGGCTAGGTTAACGAATTTAGGGTTAGATCCTGCGACTTTCAGAACCACGGCGCACATCAATAGAGCTGTGGTGAGGTTGTCGGCGATCGGTGAGATAAAGAAGGCCAGAATACCGGTTAGCCAGAACAGAGAGCGGAAATTAAAGCCTTTGCCCACCATCCACGCTTGCAGCGCATCAAACAGTCTTCTCTCTTCCATGGCGCTGATGTAGGTCATGGCGACGAGTAGGAAAAGTAACAGCTCAGCGTATTCCAGTAAGTTGTGTTCGAGTGCTTGCTTAGCGACTTCAACAAGGTTGTGTTCTTGGTAGATAAAACCAATGATTATCCAGATCAGTCCTGCTGCAAGTAACACTGGCTTAGATTTTCGGAGCTTTAGGTACTCTTCCATCATCACCACAATGTAGGCGACAACGAAAATGGTCAGGGATAGGTAGCCAGCGAATGAGTTGGTGAGCTTGAGTGGTTCTCCCAACTGAGAAGTGGCAGCGCCTGCTACCGTAGAAAAAAATAATAAAGAGAGAACAGCAGAAAGCTGGATACCTAACATGGATTACGCTCCGAAGTTAATAAGTTATTAACACGGGTAAAAGCGTAGACCTAAATAACCATGTGCAGTGTGATAGATATCTTAATAATTCAATAGATTATAGTGAAAAAGAAAGACGGTGGCGAAAGTATTAGCTTTGATGGATACTCCTGGCAACTCAGGCTTAGCATTGATTGCGTCGCTTCAAAGTACTGATGCTGGCGCGGGGCGATCGTTAACTTCTTCTCTTCAGGTACAGTACTGTTCACCCTTCCAGTTATGGATGGTTCTTTGGCGGTAACTTCGTCAATTGGCCTAGCGGTTGCTGTGATGTTTATCTTCAAGTTTGTTGGTGCAATACATGGGTCGTATTATGGGACCAATTGGTACTGAAGGTCGTTATATCCCGGTGATGATCGCGATTTCGGTATTGAATGCCTTTGGTGCAATGTTCTTGATGAACATTATTTTGTAACGTGACTTTTAACGGTTAGCTGCTATTGACGGTTAGCTACTATTAACGGTTAGCTACTAACAGCTTTTAGACGTTACAAAAAAGGAAACCCCGTTTGGCTTTCACCAAACGGGGTCTATTCTTTTCGTAGCCATCCTGCTACTGCGCGTTACTTATCTTTCAATAGGTAACTGGTGCTCCCTGCATCGTTCCTTGACTTGGCTAAATCCTTTAACCTATCCAATTCATCGCCTTCCTAGCGGTGTCCTTGCTAACTCATCATCCTGACAAGCGACTCTATCCTAGAGCAAAACTTCCTTGCTGATAACTCATCCTAAGTCATCAAATCTTCATCCTGAAGATACCTAATCCGTTAGGCTTTTTCCTGTTCCTGCCAACTCCCTGTCGACATGTGTATTAAACACTGCAGAGGCTTTACTCACAATCCACCTCAAGAAATAAATGTACTCACTAACCGAAAGAAATATGCGTGGATTCATACAAAACAAGGGGTTGGGTTTGTATTTTAGGAATTTTCTGCGAAGCTTGATTGTGATCTCTTACGTTCGGTGTGAGAGATCTCTTACAAGTGCTCGGGCGTGATTATCATTTTATCTTGGCGGTTAATGTCGAAAAGATAGAAAAGAACACTGAGTTAAGACAAAACAATAGGGAAATATGATGGTTACAGCACTTTACGCAGCTCTGCTGACGGTAGTAATGATTTGGTTGGCGATTGAAGTTATTAAGCAAAGACGAATCAATCTTGTTGCTCATGCCGATGGCGGTGTTGAGTCGTTACAGATAGCACGTTCGGCACAAAGTAACGCGATGGATTACATCCCAATCACGGTGATTTTGATGGGGTTGCTAGAGATGAATGGGGCTGGTGTGTGGCTTATTCATGTCATTGGTGTGGCGTTTATTCTGGGGCGAGTGATTCACGCTAAAGGGATCTTAGCGAAGAATTTCAAAGGCAGAAAAGTGGGTATGGTGTTAACGCTTATCTGCATGATCTCTTTGATTGTCCTAAACTTAGCTTACCTACCTTTTGATAAAATGTTCTAGGGAGCATTATGGCATTGCGCCTTCCTCCTGCTTGGGCGATTGTCCTTGCAGGGCTAATACTCAACATCATGGCGATTGTCATGTCGAGCTTGGTGTTGGACAAAATTGAAGCGGAGAAATCGGAATACAACGATCGTAAATACGGTAATGTGTACTCTATACAACTGTCCTGGAATACGATCGAAACCTTAGAGCGTAAGCGTGAAGCGATTCTGATTCACCTTGATAAGCTATCCCCAGAAATCGCTCAACCTGCCACAGTTCTTGATGAAGCGCTTCGCGGACAACTTCGGAGTTGGGTGAGTGACGAGGTGCCGGCCATCTCGTTGGCTAATTTACCTAAGCTTATGATGCTGATAAACAATGCCCAAGAATCGCAACGATCACGAATTGATGACTACTATTTGGATAATCTAACTTTGGTTGAGTTGATCCAAAAGCTTGATGAGAAAATGGCTTTCTATAAGAACATCGCCCTGTTTCTTCAGGTGTTTGGTTTAGCGCTTATCTTAGCTCGCGACCTCGCTAGAAGACCTTAATCTTTAACCTTAATGCCTCCATTTACTTATCGACTTGTATCGTTAGCGAGACTCATTTGGCAGGTTGGGGTGCTGCTGGCCTTGGTATTTTGGTAGCTGTTCTTTCAGCCCCTTAAACGTGCTCAGCGCACTGCCTATCGATAACTTATTCATCAACCAATTGGGCAAGATGCCACCTGCGTTCGCATATGCGGTGTAGGTGATGTAAGTATTGCCATTAGTGAGCGGTTGCAGCGTCCAAAGTGCGTCCACATCGTAAATTCGAATATACCCCGATTCTTTCGCCAAATAGTTAGACGCATCCTTTATCGACAAGACAAACTGCCCATCCTCGATGCTGTACTTTGAGTAGGTCACCATATCGCGATCTCTAGCAGGCCAAGGCGCTTTGAATTGGGTATAGACGATGTTTTCTGCCTCAGATATCTGCATCAACACACGGCTTTGCGACACATTGTCTATCCAGTTTGGCACGTTCTCGCTGTCTTCCAATAACAGTAAAAAACCGGAGTAAGTGGTGGGCGTTTGCATCTGTGCTCGTATTTCGACCAAGCCTTCGCTGTGTGGCCTTTTATCAATCATGATGCCATCTTCACTTTTGACGAACTGCCATGGGTTGGCATAAGTCAGTGTCGATAGGGCGCAGAGGCCGAGTACCAAAATCTTAGGTAATGTCATTATTCTTCCATAAAAAGAAAAGCTTATCTGCTAGGAGTATAGAATAGAAATGGACTTAGTAGGTGTTGCCAATCGCTTTGGGTTGGCCTCTTTGGGGAAAATCCCAATGAAAACGGAAGCGTTCGGTCGCTTCCGTTTTATTCTTGGGCAATGGATAAGCGCTGTAGGCTAGAGCTTATAGGCTTCTACGGTTTTGATGGTTGTCCAGTTGCTGTTGGCGTCTTGGATGAACTCTTGTGTATTCTCCAGCCAGCGTTTCTGAACCGATTTGTCTAAGTTCAGATACAACTTTCCATCTTCCACCTTCCAAGCGAGAGGGTCGGTTTCAAACTTCTTACCCATGGCTACTCCAAACGCGCAGTAACCGCCATATTGAGGGGCATAGGCTTCTGGATTGGCTCGAAATTCATCTCTGTTTTCACTGCGCGCAAAGTTATAGATCGCATTCTTATAGGTCGCTGTGAACTCAGATGTGCCTTTTACTGGACCTTCATTGGCAAAGTAAGCGACAGGATCATAGCCTTTAATTGCGAGGTTATTGCTGTCGACACTCATATCAAGGTCTGCTGCCATTAACGAAAAGCTGGTGCCTAGTAACTCGGCCATTAGAGTGATTTTTTGACTGGTCGATTTCATGTGTGACATATCAAGTTACTTGTCAGTGTTGGTTATCTTGTTTGAAATAATTTAGCCCACTCGTCCGGTCTATAGAGGGACAAAAGAACTAAAAACTAAGCGAATCGTTCGGAGGATGCATGGATCTGCTTTCACAACTAATGGAACACTTCTCGATACGCACTGGCGTTTTCTATTCTGGAAACCTGTGTGGAGTATCGTCATTTAACGCGCAACAAGGTAAAGAGGGCCACCTTCATGTATTGAGCGCGGGGGAGTTGAGCTTGTCTAGCGCTCACACGGAACACAGGCATTTGTCGCAGCCTTGCATTGTTTATTTGCCGAAATGGCGTCACTGGCCGCGATGTCTCGTACTCAGTTTATTGAAGCGTTCAAACGGGAAGTGGGTGAAACGCCGGGAGATTATGTGCAAAAGTGGCGAGTCTCTGTTGCTCAATCTCTGTTATTGCAAAATAAGCCGATCAATTGGGTCGCTGATGAAGTGGGTTACAATAGCTATTCAGGATTCTCACGTGCTTTTCAACATGTTGCCGGAGTGTCGCCGCGCCTTTGGCTAAAGCAAAATGCGTCGTGAAGCGCTGGCCATCCCTACCTGCAATATGGCTATTGGCATCAGGCTGGCCTATGTTTTAGCGGAAATTGAGCGTAGTTTGTTCATTTCTCGAATGACGGTGTAAAAAGGTGGACTTTATTAGCTCGTTGTAACATCCTGCCCGTCCTATTTTATCAGACATCAATGAGACGAAGTGCCTGCTGAGCATTATTCAGCCTCCCGTATCTCATTAAAGTATTAAGGAGTTCAACTTGAACCTATTTGTAAGAGACCTTACCGTTATCGATTCTTCATACATCTGTGAACACAGAGGGGTCGTAGGAGATAGTTGGATTTTAGATGTCACCATGTCTGGTGAACTTAATGAAATGAGCATGGTGCTGGATTTTAGTAAGGTCAAAAAGCAGATCAAACAGTTGGTTGATCAACATGTTGACCACCGCTTACTGCTGCCAATGAAAAACTCTGCAATCGTGCATCAAGCAAGCAAAGCCGGTTACTCTAAGGTAGATGTGTTGCGCGGTGACAAGAGCCTGCACCTGCACTGCCCTGATGAAGCTTACTGTCTGATTGACGCTGAAGCGATCACCATCGAGAGTGTGACCGCTCATGTTTATGATATTCTTCGCGACAACCTTCCAAGTAACGTCACAGGGTTAGAGATTACCCTTCGCCATGAAAACATTAATGGTGCGTTCTACCACTATACTCACGGTTTGAAAAAGCATGATGGTAACTGCCAGCGCATCGCGCATGGTCACCGTTCTCCAGTAGAAATCGTGGTCGATGGTCAGCGTGACGGGCAACGTGAACAAGCATTTGCTCAGCGTTGGGAAGACATTTATTTAGGTTCTAAAGAAGACCAAGTTTCAGTTTCATCACTTAACCTGAGTGAAAACGCGAACAGTGTTAATGATGAAAGTCACTATGGCTTCCGCTACACCGCGCCACAAGGCGAATTTGAGCTAGCGATTGCTAAGAGTGAGACGGAAATTTTACCGACAGATACCACGGTGGAATTACTTGCTGGCTATATCGCGGATCAAGTTGAACCGAGCCTAGCAGAGAACCAATCACTACAAATCGTCGCTTATGAAGGTGTTGGCAAGGGCGCAATGGCGTTCCGATAACACTTCAACGAGTGACACAGTCTCATTACTGACATGATGAAATAAAGGCAAGATAATCCGTTATCTTGCCTTTACTTTTTGTGACTCTTTAAAACTGATTTAGCTGATGATGTTAGGCACAAACACTAACGAAGCAGCACGCGTCGCAGTGGTGTTTTTTCGATTCCAACAACCAACCCGAAGCTCAACAATACGGTGCCAAAAAATACCGTAACGTCTTTTGCCAGTTCCGTAATGCCTAAAACTCCACAGACATTGAACAACACGATAATGATCAGTAGATGACTGACGTAGATACCCAGCATGCGATTTGAAATGGCACGCACCCAAGCGTAGTTACCCATGTTTGGATTAGCCAAAAGCCACATGAACACGCCCATCCCCCATAGCGCCGTGCCAAACAAGAAATCATTCATGTTGAATCCGACGTCGAACGTGGTGAGCCATGCCGCCTCAGCAAAGTGAATCAACATGCCTAACGCTAATAACCCCAACGCTTTAGTTGATGACACCTTCCATTGATTCTGACGAATAAGGAAACCTAAGGTCACCATTAACGTGCTAAAGAACGGGCCATTACGCGTGAAGAAGGGTGCTTCTAACCCGGTTAGCGTTGCGTAGCTGCCTGCCAAAACACCATAAACGTAAAGTACAATGGCCGCTGGTAATAGCAGTTTGTCGAGTTTCATTTCGACGATCAAAGCAATGATCAACACTGCACATACGAGAGCGGGAATAAACCATAAATGAACCAATCCGCCCTCTAAGAAAGAGTTAAGTGGCGTGTTCATTAGGAAACCCCAATAGCCTTGGCGCTCACCTAGGTATCCAAACTCTTCTACCTTCGCGAGGTTGAATGGCATCACTAAGCAAATGATGCTCCATGCCAACCAAACCTTAAGCAGTGGTTTAGAGTAGTTAATGACGGTTTGCCACGGGGAGGCAGTTAGCTTGGGCTGAATCAGATAACCGGAAATTAGGAAAAACAGAGGTACCGCAAAACGAGCGGTTTGGTTGAGTACATAACCGATCCAAGGCACTTCATCTATTTGCCAATAAGTGAGTGCCATTTGGCCGTGTAAACCAATGATCGCCAAGATAGCAATCACTCGGCCTAACTCGATACTGGCGATGTGTTGTGAAGGCGTATGTTGAACGGAAGACATATCAGATCTCTTAGTAAAATTTTTACGAAATCTAGCAGCCTTTATGCCCAACCAGTTAGTCCTAAATCAAGGCTTATGACCTTTATTTCAGGGCTTGTGTCGGTTTTTTGAAGCCTGTCGCAGCTATATTAAACCCATTGCGGTGAGTGCAAAAATACCTAGTGTGCAAGTGATAAGAGAAACAACGGTCGTGAGCGCGATGATGTTAGCCGCCAAGGTTGAGTTCCCTCCCATTGCACGAGCCATAACATAGCTTGCCGCTGCTGTTGGTGCTGCGCTCATCAAGAAGATAAGCCCGAGATCGAGCCCTTCAAACCCTAAGTACCCAGCAGCCAATGTAATCAGTAACGGTGAGGCAATTAACTTGTAGCTAGAGGCGAACCACGTCGACAACTTTTCTTGTTTGAGCGAGCTAATATCCAGCGACCCACCGGTACACAGCAGTGCCAAAGGTAACGTCATGTTGGCAAAGTACTGACCAGCATCAGTGACCATTTTTGGGATAGGAATCGAAAGCGCATAGAAGACGACCGCTAAGAAAATAGCGATGATCAATGGGTTCTTGGTAATCGACTTAGCGATCACTTTAATCGCTTTCGCACCAGTGTCTTCGCCTTTGGGTGTCAGTGCAATCACGGCTTGAATGTTATACAACACGGTTAGAGATGCGACATAGATAGCCGCCAATGCCACGCCTTGGTTGCCATAGATATTAGCCACATAGGCGAGGCCGATGATCGCGGTATTGGCGCGGAATCCACCTTGGACAATCACACCTTGATCTTTCGAACCTTTAAATACTAATTTGGTTGAGAAAATCGTGAACAAGAAAAAGACAAAGTTAGCGATGACGCCAAACGCAACTAACGCGCTACTGGCTGAAAAGTTGTGATTCGATTGAACAATACTCAGAAATAGCATCGCGGGTAGGGTGACTTGAAAGACCACCTTAGATGCGACATCAATGAAATTGTCATTGATTAAGCCGATTCGCTTGAGCATCACACCAAGAAACAGCATTAAACAGATAGGGCCTGTTACCGACGCCGAAAACGCAAACTGTTCCCAAAGTGTGTTCATTCTCTTTCCCTAGTTATTAAACTCAATAATCGGTTAACTCAAATTCCTTTGAATACTGTCGCATTTTTCCACAGTTCTTTGATAAGACAAAATGAATACCTAGGGTTAAGTAAAAAATCTTGAAAAAAAGAACGAACGTGCTAAAAATAATGTATCAGATTTATTATTGGTGAATAATGAGTAAGGGAAAGATAACCAAAGAGTATATTTTGAGCCATGCATTCGCGCTTGCAAGTGAGAATGGGCTTGAGAGTTTGACGATTGGCGAGTTAGCCAAGCAGTGTGGCATGTCTAAGAGTGGCTTGTTTGCACACTTCAACTCTAAAGAAAACCTGCAACTCTCTGTACTCGAGTATTCCAACGCCATATTCACCGAAAGAGTCATCATTCCCGCAAGAGAGCTGGGAGATGGTGATATTGAAGCGAAATTGAAACAGCTGCTCGACAATTGGCTGGGCTGGAACCATTCATTCCAAGGCAGTTGCATGTTTATTGATGCATGGAAAGATGCGGGCAGTGAAAGGTCTGTGATTCAGAAAGCACTGCAGAAAACCATTTCAGTGTGGATTGACTACTTGACGATTCAGGTAGCAAAAGCGGTTGAGAGCAAACAGTTCAGAGCCGATTTAGACCCGAAACAGGCAACCTTCGAGTTATACGGTCTTTATTTGAGTGCGAACTTGTTCTACTCGTTACGAGGCCAACAAGCGAGCCACACCCATTTTTGGAGTGGTGTCGAGCGCTTGGTAGCCAGTTGGAGAGCGGTTTAATACATACAGCAGGTTAACTCGCAAATCATGTGACTTTGCTTAACTAAGGTTTGCAAAAGATTTTAACAGAAGTGGCGGCAAGCAATCATAAACAGCGCTATCGTCATTTTTTATACTAACAAATAGCACGGTCGTTCGATTTTCAGGGCCGAGCTCGATCCGCCAATGATGATGGCGATACAAGGACCGGTCATGAGTGACAAAATCTACTTTAATACATCGAACAAATTCAGCTTCAAGCGCAGCTTAATTGGCGCAACAACCAATCTTCATTACATCCTAGCGCCGAGTCATGCGAAGAAAACAGCACGTAAGTTGCTGCTCACTCCAATGCGTACTGAGCAGAAAAATGCTGATCCCCAAGGGCTTATCAAGAGTGAAATCAAAGGTCGTGATGGCGTTTTAAAAACCTATTCTTTGGGTACGGGGCCTGTTTGGGTGCTGACTCATGGTTGGTCTGGCACCGCGAGTCAGTTTTTCCCTCTGATGGAACATATCGCCGCTAAAGGTTTTACGGCTCTGGCTTATGATCACCCTGCTCATGGTGGCAGTGATGGTGTACATGGTCATATTCCTGCGTTTGTGAACGGCCTTGAAGCGATTCTCGATTCGGTGGGTGAGGTAGCAGGTTTGGTCGGTCACAGTATGGGCACGGCTTCTGCGTTGGAATGTAAGCACGTTAAATTGGAAAACAAGCCATTATTGCTGATTGCACCTGTACTGGATTATCTAGAAAACCTATTTGGCAGCGTTGCGCGTTCTGGCTACTCAATGAAACTGTTCGAGGCGGTAGTTGGAGAAGTCGAAGAGCAGTTTAACTACCCGATTCAGTCTGTTGATCCCTATGGAAAGCTAGCGCTTCGTGAGTCTCAGACGATCATCGTTCATGATGAGCAAGACAAGTTTACTAAGTTTGATGTGTCTCAGCGTGCGGCTAATGAAATGGGTCGCGTTACTTTAATTGCGACTCAAGGACAGGGTCACGGGCGAGTAATGAAGTGCCCACAAGTATTTGAGAGCTTTGATAACTTGATTGGTTAACTTTAACTAATCAAGCCAGTAGAACGCAGGTTAAGAAAACAAACACTAAAAAGGCCAACCAGACATTATCTGGTTGGCCTTTGTTTTAGGGATTTAGTTGATGCTTAGTTGGTGTTTAGCTCAACCCTATTTTTAGTTAACAGTTTGCAGGACCAATCTCTTTCCACACGCCCCATTGGCCTGTCGTTGTTGGATCTTCACCGGTTGTCCACCATTTCGCTTCCCAAATCTTACCGCCTTGAGTCACTTGGTCGCCACCAGTGTAAACCGCGCCTGAATCCCAAGCGTTAGTACACGTACCGCCGCCTGTGGTTTTCTTAAGAACTTTCACTGAAGTAGCCGCAACCGATGTATCAGTGCCATCGCTGACCGTTACAGAGAAGTTCAGCGTTGTATCTTGCGTGTATTCCGCCGCGACAAAGCTCACTGAAGAACCTTGAACCGTTGCATCAATACCAGCAGGTACATCCCATGTGAAGGTCAATGTGTCTTGATCCGCATCGCTAGACGCTGACGCATCAACCACAACAACGTCACCCGCATTGACTTCAGCCGGAGCCGTAAGCACAGCAACTGGTGCTGTATTGACTGGGCCTGTATCTTTAGGGCTTACTGTTACAACAACGGTGTCAGTAGAAGTAGCACCTTCGTTGTCCGTTACCGTTAGGCTGAAGGTTAGTGTTTCTTGCTGAGCGACTTCAACAACATCGAAGCTCGCAACCGCAGCATTAGCGTTCGCCAGTGTTACTGCTGTACCGCCGACTTGAGACCAAGCGTAGCTCGCGATTGTACCGTCGCTGTCTTTTGAAGCGCTGCCATCTAGAGAAACAGAAGCTGGGCCTTCAACCGATTGGTCTGTACCTGCAGCTGCCGTTGGTTTGCGGTTGACAGGATCAGTTGTACCGCCCGCTAGGCCTTCATGCATTGCATTCAGGATGTCGCCGTTATCTGCATCAATTTCCCAAGAGAATAGACCCGCAAGGCCAAGGCTACGAACGTACGCGCCTTTTGCTTTTACAGAGCGATCATCATCAAATGTGATTAGCTGACCTGAAGTGCGGTTCCAAACGTAAGGCGCTTCTGCCATTTCGTCATAGCCATATTCGAAGCCGTTGATGCCTTGGTTATTCGCGCCAAGCATGTTTGCTTTAATGCCTTTGTAATCAATAACGCCATCTTCCCATACGCCTTGCGCAGAGCTGCCTTTCAGTTTGCCGTTACCAACGCCTGTCATAGGGTCGCTCGGATCGGTGAGTGATGATGGTAATACGCCTTCCCAACCACGACCGTACATCGCTGTACCAACCACAAGCTTGTTCGCTGGAACACCTTGCTCAAGCAACAGTTGGATGCCGTTGTCTGTGGTGTAAGCTGGGCCTGTGTATTGTTCGCCATTTTCATCAAGGCCTGTGCCATCACATTGACCAGGACGCATGAAGTTACCGCAGTTTAGTGCTGTTTGGTGGCCTAACACGTTGTTCCAACCGCCGTAGAAGTCGTAAGTCATTGCGAAGATGTAATCCATGTATTGGATAGCATCGCCGTAGTTCACGTCTTCAATCTTATCGTGACCAACACCGATCGCAGAAGTGAGCTCGTAAGTACGACCGTTTTCCGCTTCTAGCTCATCTAGCATCACGCGAAGTTCTGCCATCAGTGCAATGTAAGCTGGGCCGTCATTTACAGGATCACCAAGGTCTGGAGCAGCACCGCCACCACCAGGGAATTCCCAATCGATATCGACACCGTCGTAGAATTTCCATGTGTTAAGGAATTTCTTAACAGACGCTACAAAGGTGTCACGGTTGGCTTTGGTTGTGAAATCAAAGAACGGGTCAGACAGCGTCCAGCCACCAATCGATGGGATGATCTTCAAATCAGGATTACGCTGTTTGAGCGCCATCATCATTGCGTAGTTACCCTTGATCGGTGAGCTGTATTCGTGTCCCGCTTGAGGGAAGCTTTTCTGGAAAGCCGCCCAAGGGTCATGAATCACCACTTCGTAATCGTTAACACCCTGACAAGCTGTCATGAGTGCGTTGTAGCTGTTACCGCCTACTGATTTAACTGATTCGTTCGGACCACAAATTGGGATGAAGCCATAAAGGATATGGGTTAAGTTGTCAGCGGGTAGGTTATCAACGGTGTAATCACGGCCGTAAATACCCCACTCTACAAAGTAAGTACCGACTACCGTATTTGGATCTGTGTTGTATGACTTGTTGTTCGGATCCACATTCATCGCAAGTGGCGCTAAGTGTGAGCCATCGGTATCAGCGATCGTGATTTGAGCAGGTGCGCTCTTGCTACAACCTGTTTCATCACACGCTTCGATTTCCATCTCAAATAAGCCACCTTGGCCATATTCGAATGAAGCCGTGGTTTGGCTGCCAGTGATTGGGCCGGTGGCCACTTTAACGCCATCAAAGTAGATGTTGTACGTGTTTCCTGACGTTCCGCTCCATTGGTTGAACTTGACGTCGACCTTTGCTTTGTCGTGATATTTAACCATCTGGTTGTAGCCAGAAGTGGTTTCCATCGCGAGTTCAATTTTAGAAAACTGCAGGTTGTTGGAACCGTACATGTCGATGTTAGGTGCTGTTGGAGCAGCTAATGCTGTACCAGATAGCGCTAGAGCAATGCTCGCAGCACAGGTATTTATACGAATCATACTATTTCTCTCATTCCTTGAAGGTTACGAGAACCAAATGGCCCCATAAACGGCTCCAATCAGTTTTGAAGGAGCTTCCCAGTCAGTATTCGAGGGAGTTTTAATTTCATAACTGAAAATAAATCCGTTTTCGATGGACAACTAAAAAATTGTATCTTGTTACAATTCTGTTGCTTAATGAATGAGAGGCTGAGTCCATGTTTTATAAAATAAAACATCCTTCAGTAGGAAAACCTCACAAGTGAAAATTCACGACATGAAGTTATGAAAAGGTGCGACAAACTATAAGAAAATACTGTGGATTGAAGCTGAATCACAAAGTGAAGTATGTTGAGCGAGCGGGGTCGATCGACGGGTAAACTTGAAGACGAATGCTTATGGCAGTATGGATAAGAGGGTTATCTTTTGAATTGCTCAGCTAAGGAAGCGCGTCGTTGTTGCATGACACTATGGGTATCACCAGTCGCAGTATCTTCGTAGCCTTCTTTAATAAATTGCTGAGATGGTACGCTTGGCTCTAATCGCTTTAAGCGAGGCGAATCGTAAGTACCACTGATGGTGTAAACGGTGGTTCCAGAGCCAGTGTTGATCGTGACGATCTTCCCGTCAAAATCGAATGAGGTAGTGATAAGACGATGATTCATCATCACACCGTTTTCTGAAAGTGTCAGGATGTCGGTGTTGTAAGGTGGCGCCGCAATCTCTATCCATGTGCCATAGACGTTGCTTGGGCTGACAGATTGCTGGTGGGCTTGGTAAGCAAAATAGCCGGCGGTGAGGGCAACCATAAAGCCAGCTAATAGGAAGCCGTAGAGTAACGATTTGGCAAATAGATCTCTGCTTTTAGTCGGCTTTTTTGCCATTATCTCTTCATTTTTCGACTGATATTGTTTTAGATTCTATTAATTAAAACCTTAGTTTGCAAAAATTGTTCTAAGAGTTAGAAGCAGGATCGAATGTTCTAATAAATGTGGTTGCGTTAGTGGTTTTTAGCCTTGCTCCTCAGTATTTACGCTATCAATGAAAGCGAACTCCAGAAATGCTTAAGCTATGCGTATTTATTTCTTGTAGGAAAGTCTCGAATTGGTTAAAACAATTATCACCTAAATTTACGCATAGGCTTACTCGGTGAGCTCAATAATTGCAATTTGAAGATAACAAGGAAGTACAATGATTAAAGAAAACACATACTTTGAAGGTGGCGTTAAGTCGTTAGCGTTTAACCAGTCTGGTGCTGATGTGAGTGTTGGTGTAATGGCGGCTGGTGAGTACACTTTTGGTACTGCGGCTCCAGAAAAGATGACCGTTGTTAAAGGTGCTTTGATTGTAAAGCGTGTTGGCGATGATGATTGGACGACATACCAATCTGGTGAGTCTTTTGACGTTGCGGGTGACTCTTCATTCGACCTACAGGTAAAAGAAGCGACAGCTTACCTATGTGAGTATTTGTAATCAGATCTAAATTTGTTCAATCAGGGCATCGTTTGTCTCTGATTGAATAGAAAAAAACCACGCTCTAGGAGCGTGGTTAAATAAGTGATAGTAACCGGCAGTGGATAGTGTCACTTGTTTTTGTAGTCATCAAATGGATGACCAAATCGTTGTTCGTTGCAAAATCTCTTCAACCTTCAAAGCTCAAAGCTCAAAGCTCAAAGCCAAGACATCAGTAAGTCTCAAACATGCCGTTGTTGTAGTCTTGAATTGTCTGTTCAATCTCTTCCATCGAGTTCATGACAAACGGACCATAGTGCACGACAGGTTCATTAATCGGCTGACCAGAAAAAATCAGTACACCTGAATCTTCTAGGCTTTCTAAAGACAACAATTCAGCTTTGGTGAGCAGGGCAAGTTGACTTTGGTTGATGACTTTGTCGCCGATCTTAATACTGCCTCGGTACACATAAGTCATGGCATTGTGATTAACATTAGTCCCTAACGTGACTTTTTGCCCAGAATGAGAGCGCCAATCCGCAACGCTTAATGGCACACCTGTTTTCTGTAATGGACCCTGCGCTCGTAAAGCCTCTGAATCCTTGTCAGTTTGGTTGTGCAGTTCAAACCCTCCGGCAATCACTCTTAACAAACCACTTTGTTCACTTTGATGCTCCGCGATGCTTTCACTTTGGAAATCGTGATACTGAGCTGGCTGCATTTTGTGTGTCGCAGGTTGGTTTATCCAAATCTGAAAACCATGCAGCGCACCTTCTTCCATCATTGGCATTTCGCTGTGAATGACACCACGGCCTGCGGCCATCCATTGAGCGCCACCGCTGCGTAGCTCTCCAACATTCCCCATATGGTCTTTGTGTTGGAAGTGACCTTGGAGCATGTAAGTGAGCGTTTCTATCCCACGGTGAGGATGTGGAGGAAAGCCGCCAACATAGTCTTTGCTTTCATCCGACTTCAGTTCATCAATCATTAAAAATGGAGAGAAACGTGCGTTATTAAAACCTGCGAGTCGTTGGATTTTGACGCCATCACCATCTGAGGTGGCATGTGCTGTAATCACATGATCTACTGCTCTTACATTCGTCATTTTGAAACCCTCATAAACTTGAATAGCTGTAGTTTATGTAATTTGATTTAAAAAGAAGATGGCACAGCGTTGAGTGACTTATTCGAAAATCTTGAACAGGTAACAAGATGAAATTATGTCTATACTTGAGTAGAGAGTAGACCGCCAAGGAGGCCGCTATGGCAGTTCAGCAAAAACATGGCGAAAGGCATGGTCGGATGGGTTTTGATAACGACTTTACAACGGAGCAAAGTCAGCGTTTTACAGAAGTTGCAAACAGCGCGGTTAAACGCCGCGTCAAAAAACGTGAGATTGAAGCACCGTTTATTCAGTCGGCTAAGCAAGCTGCTTTTAAAACCGTGGTGAGGCGACCTAAAGGTAATAACCCAAACCGAACACGGCAAGTCATATGGATTATTATGATCGGGTTAGTGAGCCTTTGGCTTATGTACCTTGCAGGTTAGCAGCGCCGCTAAGTTATAGGGCTGGCTAGCGTTGACGGGTTTTTAATAGCGTAACATTGTTCCCTTCGACCTTTGCTTCAAGACAATCTTCAAGTTCAGAAGAATCTGACCCTGAGCAGGTTAGATTCGTCGGTAGTTCTTCTATCAAGGTTGATACTGGGTTGTCGTGATAATAAGCGTATCGGTTTTTCCCTGAATGCTTGGCAACATACATCGCTTTATCAGCACATCTCGTCAGCTCATGTAATTCTTGGGCATCTTGCGGATACAAAGCAACCCCAACACTTAACGTCAATTCCTTGATTCTCTCGTTTGTTTGGCAGCCGCTTTCGAACAGCCCGCAGATCCTATCTAGAATGCCGTCTAGATCTTTACGAGTTGGCACATCGTAGAGCATCAGAACAAACTCGTCTCCAGCAAAGCGCGCGATGGAATAATCGTATTCATGGCTTTTTCTGTCTCTGGTTCGAATGTTGTTGCTCAAGCGATTGGCAAAATGCTGTAAGACACTGTCTCCCACATCGTGCCCGTAGCTGTCGTTAATGCCTTTAAAGTCATCTATATCCAAAAAGACCAATGCCGTAAGTGATCGCTCACTATCTACGGTGGCTAGTTTTTCTGTCGCCCAGCGTTCAAAGCTCCAACGGTTTGCCAAGCCGGTTAACTGATCTCTGTAAGCGAGATCTTCAATGCCTTCTTTATAAAGGCGTTGGATATAACTGACGGCTTTTGTGTAGTAATAAGCGGATGTGTGACACACCAAGCTCATAGTAAACAGGCTAAGAATAAACCGATGTGTGCTGTTAAATGGCAGAGAAAAGTTATTGGGCATTGCCGTAATTAAGGTGCTGATAAACAAACAAAATGAGGTGCTAAAGATGATTCCAATTCTGAAGTCATTGATAAAAATCACCGCCGCCAGAATAGGGTAGAGCCAAAGAATTCGGTCAGGAATGGCGTGACTGTACAAAAATAGGATGACCCCTTGAACCAGTAAAACACCGCTCAGGATCAATTCGGAATATTCAGGGTTAATGACTTTTCTTACGTAAAATGCATTGGAGATAGCGATCAGTGCAAAACACAATTCGAAAACCGACAGTGTGTAATGTTGGCCTTGGAAGTAAGCCCAAGTGTAGAAAATGAATAACGCAGCGGCAGTCAGTGAAAAGGAGTGGACAATTTTTTGCTTGCGGGTGGATCGTATGTCCGCCATTTCTTCTAGGTGCCTGCCGACGAGCCTTTTCATGTGATCTGTGCCAAAGTTTTTGATAATGGTGTTAATAGTAGATTAAATAACAAGCTATGCAGAGGCTTAGATGTCTATTTAGTGTGACTACTATCAAGGTTTCATATGAAAGGCTGTTCAATCAATTCCAAATAGTGATGTATATCACCGATGGTGCTGGTCATCTCTAGAAGATTAGATTTAAGCATCAAACTTGTAACCGTTGTTTGATGTTTATCTACTTGCTTTCCAGAGAGTTACTCCACATAGTTTGTAAACGACCAAAATTAAGAAAGGCTCATTATGTTAATTACCTTTAGTTGTAAAGCTCATGCTAGTGTCACGATGTTTGGTGAAGTCGGCCTCCAGTTCATCAAGATGCTTGGGCATAGCGGCTCCATCCCAGGTGCTATGGATGCTTCAGAGGTTCCTCAAGCTCTGGATAATCTACGTGCAGCTATTGCAGCAGAGCAGAGCAAGTCCGTAGAGCATGAAAATACTGATGACGACAATGAAGAAGAGGTGGTTGAAGCGCCTGTTAATATCGGTAGTCGAGCGTTCCCACTGGTTGAATTATTAAAAGCTGCCATCAAAGATGAATGTGAAGTAATGTGGGAAGACGGTAGCGGCAAGCGACTGTAGTACGATTCACGCGAAACGTAACAAGCCTATTGAATCTATTTTAATCAGAATGAATGCTGAACCAGTATCGGACACACCATGACCATGGAGTTTTATGGTGATGAACCGATACTGGTGTTTTTTTAGTGAAGTAATCCACTCGTTTCTGTTTATTTACAAGGTTCGTCAGCCCTGAAATGAGTGACTTTTGTTATCGTAATATCAATCCATAACAGACCGTAAACAAAGTGATGCTGTTCACGCTTTCTTGACTCCCAATTCTGAACTAAGAATTTTTCCTAGTTATTCTAAGACCCTCTCTCATGCGGTCGATTTTTAGACTCCTTATTATTTCACGGTCAACTAACAAACAATGTATGGCCGCAATTATGCCGTGCAGACCTCACAAAAAATAAGAGAGTTCACAATGTTAAAGTTCCTAGATCAGGTTCGAAAACCGACGCTGGATCTTCCGGTCGAAACTAGAAGAAAAATGTGGTTTAAACCATTCCTACAATCTTACCTCGTCGTGTTCATTGGTTATCTAACCATGTATTTGATCCGTAAGAACTTCAATGTCGCGCAAAACGACATGATTTCTACTTATGGATTATCGATGACGGATCTAGGTCTTATCGGTCTGGGTTTCTCTATCACTTACGGTATCGGTAAAACCGTCGTTTCCTATTATGCCGATGGTAAAAACACCAAGCAGTTCCTGCCATTCATGCTTGTCCTTTCTGGTATCGCTATGTTGGGCTTCAGCTTCAGTATGGGCGGTGGCAGTGCTAGCTTATTCTTGATGGTTGCCTTCTATGCGTTGAGTGGTTTCTTCCAAAGTACCGGCGGTCCTTCAAGCTACTCGACCATCACTAAATGGACGCCTCGTAACAAGCGTGGTTCTTATTTAGGCCTTTGGAATATGTCGCACAACGTGGGTGGCGCAGGTGCCGCTGGTGTTGCTCTGTTTGGAGCTAACTACCTATTTGATGGCAACGTGATCGGTATGTTCGTGTTCCCATCAATCATTGCGATTGTGGTTGGCTTTATTGGTATGCGCTTTGGTAATGACTCTCCAGAAGCCTATGGTCTAGGTACGGTTGAAGAGTTGTTTGATGAAGAAGTCAGCGAAGAAGATACGGCTGCTGAAGAAAATCAAATGACTAAGAAAGAGATCTTTGTTGAATACATCCTGAAAAACAAAGTGATCTGGTTGCTCTGCTTCGCGAATATCTTCTTATACATTGTTCGTATCGGTATCGATCAATGGTCTACCGTTTATGCGTATCAAGAGCTAGGTCTATCAAAAGAAACCGCGATTTCAGGCTTCACTCTGTTTGAGGTTGGTGCACTGGTCGGTACGTTAATGTGGGGTTATCTGTCAGACCTTGCGAACGGACGCCGTGCTTTGGTTGCTTGTGTATCGCTTGGCCTGATTATCGTTTCGCTAGAGTTCTACCAGCATGCAACCAGTGAGTTCATGTACCTAGCATCACTGTTTGTGCTTGGTTTCCTAGTATTTGGTCCTCAGTTGCTGATTGGTGTTGCTGCAGTAGGTTTCGTGCCTAAGAAAGCAATCAGTGTTGCGGATGGCGTGAAAGGTACATTTGCTTACCTAATTGGTGACAGCTTTGCCAAACTTGGCCTAGGTATGATTGCAGACGGCACACCTATTTTTGGCTTAACGGGTTGGAAAGGCACGTTCGCAGCGCTTGATACGTCAGCTGCCATTTGTATCGTGTTACTGCTATTCGTTGCGGTTGCGGAAGAGAAGAAAATTCGTCACGCGAAGAAGATGCACCTAGCGGCTCAAAACGCGTAATTATTATCACGTGCTTTATTTGATTAAAGCACGTGAGATCATACCAATCGCTAGTTCGATTCAGTATCATCTCTATCAATAAACTTAATATTAAATAGCTCCTGTCGGGGCTATTTTTCTTTCTTACTCTTAATTCTGGTTAATATCATGATTAATGTTGCGCTTGTTGATGACCACGTCATTGTTCGTTCGGGCTTTGCTCAATTACTCAGTCTTGAAACTGATATTACGGTCGTGGGTGAATTTAACTCTGCGGCAGAAGCGCGCCTAGGATTGCCAAGCTGTCACCCTGATGTCGTGATCTTGGATATCTCAATGCAAGATGAAAGTGGCCTGAGCTTATTGGAAGAGATTCCATCTGGCATTGCCAGCATCATGTTGAGCGTTCATGACTCTCCGGCGATGGTTGAGAAGTCTTAGAGTTAGGAGCCAAAGGTTATCTCAGCAAGCGCTGTAGCCCTGATGAGTTAATTCAAGCCGTACACACGAGCGCAAATGGTGGCTGTTATCTCACGCCCGATATCGCCATAAAGCTTGCGACACCCATGAAGAACAAAGCCACTTTAAATCAGCTCACCCGCAGAGAAAGCGAAGTGTGCCAGTTATTGGCAACAGGGCTCGATGTAAAATCTATCGCCGTAGAGCTAGGGGTTAGCCATAAAACGGTGCATGTACATCGAGCCAATGCGATGGACAAACTCAATGTTAAGAACAACGTCGAGTTAGCTAAATTGTTTACACAAGACCAGTATTAATGCGTTCTTACCTAGCCACCTCCCTGTGTGGGGTTTTTATGGCTGGTTGTGCATGGTTCTGTTTGTGGGTTATTGCCTTCTATTTTATTAATGACCCTGAGTTAGCCATTCTGCTTTTCCCGTTTTCACTTCGATTGGGAATGACGCTGCACACTCGCACTCACTATTGGCCTGCTATCTATATTGCCGAGTGGGGGCTTGCGATCGCTTTAGCTCTGCTACTTGATGAACCTCAATGGCTGACGATACTCATCGCCAGTGGATTGAGTATTCCTGTCACGCTAATTGCCAAGCGTTATTACTATGGTGATCAAAATCGTCACTTGTTAGTGATGGCGAGCTTAATCATGGTCACAGCATTCATTAATGTTGCCGTTGTGGGTTCTCATGTTCCGGCTGTTTACATGGTGTGGTTGGTGAGTATTACTGGCGGACTGATGCTGGTGCCGATGTGTTATCTGGTCTGGAACTATCTATTCCAAAATAAGTGGGCGCCACTGAGCTCTTGTTTAATCAACAATGTTGTTGAGTTCAAAATCCGTCATATTGCTTTATATAGCGTGTTGTTGGTCGCCAGTATTTTGATACAAACCAGTTTGCCTGATGAGCTAAGGCGCTTTGCCCCGTTCTGTATGGCGATCCCTATTATCTTGCTCGCCGTTCGTTATGGATGGCAAGGTGCTCTGCTTGCAACAATGTTAAATAGTGTCGCGTTGATTGCAGCCCACAGCGGAACATCCAAACTCGAAATTACCGACTTACTCTTGTCTCTATCTGCTCAAACCATCACAGGTATACTGCTTGGTTTAGCGGTTCAAAAGCAGAAAGATCTCAACTCCAAATTGCGAAGTGAACTCTCCAGAAATCAAAACCTTTCACGTCAGTTAGTTACCGCTGAAGAGTCGGTTCGTCGTGATATTGCGCGTGAACTGCATGATGAAATCGGCCAAAACATCACGGCAATTCGTACTCAGGCAAGCATTATTAAACGTGTCGACGCGGCTGAGATGAGCGTTCGCTGTGCGGGTACCATTGAATCATTATCTTTGAATGTTTATGACACCACCAAACGTCTACTTACAAAACTAAGACCTAAGATGTTGGACGATCTTGACCTAAAAGATTCCGTGGAACAGCTTATTCGAGAGATGGAGTTTTCGGATCATGGCGTTGATATCCAGTTAAATTGGCAAGGTGATTACTCGTGTTTGAGTGACACGCTCAAGGTCACTATCTTCAGGCTGTGCCAAGAATCTCTAAACAATGCCTCTAAATACGCCAACGCGAGCGAAATCAGAATTGAACTGATTCTAGATGATCAGGCTTATCTTCGGATCTCAGACAATGGCGTTGGTTTTACAGCGCAAGACCTTCTCAAAGGAATGGGGGTTCGCGGTATGCAAGAGCGTGTTCAGGCGCTCGGCGGCAAGATGACCATTAACGCTAATGGCTCATCTTCGGGTACCAATATCAGCGTTACATTACCTAAAGTGTGAGAACGAATATGTTTGGATTTCTGCGCTCAGCTACGTCAAATACTCATGCTCTAACAGATGATGAAGTCAACCAGAGTTATCGCTATTGGCGCCTTCACATCATGATAGGAATGTATGTCGGCTATGCGGGTTTTTACTTCACTCGTAAAACCTTTAATTACGCCGCGCCTGCAATGATCACCGATCTAGGTTTGGACAAAGGCGATATCGGCTTAATTGGCACGCTCTTTTATCTTTCTTATGGCTTATCGAAATTTATCTCAGGCACGATATCGGATCGGTCGAACCCTCGTTACTTCATGGGGCTTGGCCTAATCGCGACTGGTCTGATAAACATCGCGTTTGGCTTTTCGAGTTCGTTAGCGGCTTTTATCTCGCTATGGGTATTGAATGCATGGTTCCAAGGTTGGGGCTGGCCATCGTGTTCCAAGTTATTGACGACTTGGTATTCTCGCTCCGAAAGAGGCTTTCGCTGGGCAATCTGGAATACAGCGCACAACGTTGGTGGAGCGCTTATCCCTATTCTTGTGGGTTATCTAACGCTGCAGTTCAGTTGGCGAGCTGGGTTTATCTGGCCGGGTGTGATTGGTGTTTTTATCGGTCTTATTATCTGCTGGCGCTTACGTGACAAGCCCACCACCATGGGACTTCCGACGGTAGGGAAGTGGCGCAGTGATCACCTGGAATTAGCGCAAGAGAGCCATGGGCAAGGGTTAAGCTATCGAGAGATCCTGAAAACCTATGTGTTCAGCAATAAGTACATTTGGTTGCTCGCCTTTAGTTATGTGTTGGTTTACATCGTAAGAACGGCAGTTAACGACTGGGGCAATTTATACCTCACCGAAGAACACGATTACAGTTTGATCAACGCCAACGCTGCCTTGTCTCTGTTCGAGATAGGAGGTTTTGTTGGTTCACTTGTTGCTGGGTGGGGATCGGATAGGTTGTTTGGTGGCAACCGCGGTCCAATGAACATCTTGTTTGCGATTGGCATCTTCCTTTCGGTTTCGGCTTTATGGCTTATGCCTTTAACCAACTTTGTGTTTCAAGCGGCTGGGCTATTCTGCGTTGGCTTTTTTGTTTTTGGCCCTCAAATGCTTATTGGCATGGCGGCGGCGGAATGTTCACATAAAGACTCTGCCGGGGCGGCGACAGGTTTTGTTGGCTTGTTTGCTTATATGGGAGCAGCACTTTCTGGTTACCCATTAGCGCTCGTTCTAGAAGCTTACGGCTGGAGTGGGTTCTTCATTACCATCTCTACTTGTGCGGCCGTTATTGGCTTGCTGTTACTGCCTTTCCTACAAGCTCAATCACCTCAGAAAAGTGCAGAAGCTCGCTCTGGTTTTTAAGGAACGATAACAAGATAGTCACTAGTGTTTGTATTCAGATGCTTGTATCGCTTCTGTAATCAGTGCGATACAAGCCGCTATCTTATTCTCAGCGCTTTCTACTCGTGATATTCAAATGTGACTATTTTCACGCTTTTCATCGGTCTCACCTGTTTCTAAGAATTTTTCCTATTGCGTCTAAGACCTCATCTCATGTGGGTTCTAGCCGAGCTCTGTAGTCTTTCTAATTATTTACGTTATTAGAAATCAGCTCTCTGAATTGTGTTCAAAGGGCTCATTACGGAAAGCGCCATGTCACTCAGCCATTTCTCAGAACACTCATTTTTCCCAATGGAAAACACCATCCAAAATTATGCATGGGGAAGCATTTCTTCGATACGAGAGCTGTTTGGCTTCAAAAATGAGTCACAAGAACCGCAAGCGGAAGTTTGGATGGGAGCGCATCCGAAGGGCTGCTCAATGGTTAAGCTTGACCAACATTTGGTGACTCTATCTGATCTGATTAACAAGAACAAACCGGCTTATTTATCTACTGATATTGCGCAGGAGTTTGGTGAACTGCCGTTCTTATTTAAGATCTTGGCAGCAGAAAAAGCGCTATCTGTTCAGGTTCATCCAAACAAGCGCCAAGCAGAGGTTGGCTTTGCAAGAGAGGAGCAAGCAGGAATCCCTCTGACTGCAGGACATCGTAATTACAAAGACTCTAACCACAAACCTGAATTGGTTTACGCGATCACTGAATATCAAGCAATGAATGGCTTTCGAGAATTCGATGAAATATTAGGTCTGTTCAAAAAGTTGGATTCGAGCGAACTGGCTGGTTTGGTTGAAGAGTTTGGTAACAATCTTGATTCTCTAGGCTTAGAAGTATTTTTCCGTGATCTGTTAACTCTAGATGACCAACGTAAACACCGTGCATTAGAGCAACTTCTGACTTACGCGGCTGCTCATCAAGACCAAGCGGAGTTTGCTTTGGTTATTGAGCTTAGTCATCAGTATCCAAACGATATTGGTCTATTTTGTGTTCTGCTTCTTAACTTGATCACATTGAACCCGGGTGAAGCGATGTATTTGAATGCGAATACTCCGCATGCTTACATTAAGGGAACTGGGCTCGAGATCATGGCAAATTCAGACAACGTTTTGCGAGCAGGTTTAACGCCAAAGCACATTGATGTCGCCGAGTTGGTTGCCTGTACAGAGTTCAAACCGATCCCGTTTGAACGCTTGTTGTTAGCGCCCTCAAAACTGGGTCAATGTGATAGTTATGATATTCCTGTCAGTGATTTTGATTTGAATATCTTTCATCGCCCTCAGCAAGAAGAAGTGATCACAAGCGGTGCTGAAATTTTAATGGCGATAGATGATGATTTAACGTTAATGAGTCAGAAAGGTGAACACCTAACACTCACCAAAGGGCAATCGGTATTTATCCCAGCTTATATTGGTCATTATGTACTGAGCAGTAATGGGCGAGTGGCTAGGGCGTTTAATTAGAGATGGTGTTTGTGGTATAGATTGAGCTCCATCCCCACAAAATCATCATCTCCTTCATCAACAACGTGATAGCCAAGCGATTGATAAAAGTTAATAGCACGAGCATTACTTTTAAAACTCGATAGAGTGACTTGACTAAGTTGCTCTGCCATAGCTTTTTTATGTATGAGAGTCATGACTTGCTTGCCAAGCGAACGACCTTGGTACTGGGGGGAAATGATCAGCAAATGAATATGGTATGCGTTGTCATAAGGTTTAAAGCAGGCGAGCCCCACTCTTTTATTTTCGCGATATACCCAATGAAACCAAGATGGATGGTATTCGTTTAAAAGTCGTTGACGTTGAAAGTCGTCATCCCAGCCGAAAACGCTATCTACGTGTATGAAGATACCTTGTTTAACACACGCAAACAGTTCATCGAATTCAGAATTTGAAGCGAGTTGGAGTTGTATGTTCTCTTCTTTCATTGCCACTTTTACCGCTTCCTTATCAAACGCCTTTGAATAAGCAAACAGTAACATAATTGAAGAAGCCGAATTAGCTTAGATTTGCGAAGTGATGAAACCAAAAAGCCATGCGTGATGCATGGCTAAGAATAAAGTCTTGGATTGATTTTTCTATACGATCTTAAGCGCGTGATGGCGCGTGAGCTGTTTGTGTAGCGAGTCTTTGAGCTCCATGCGTTCTACTTTGAGGTTGTGCATGCTGTCGTCATCGATAGGGCTGCCAGAGATTTCTAGCTGACGGATGTCGTAGTCGAGTTGGTGGTATTTCTGCATGTCTGCTTTGAATTTTTCGTCGTCGTGGTTGAGCTGAACAATGTCTAATTTAAGATCTGGGAAATCTAAGATAAAGGCATGGTTTTCATTGAGCATTGGCACTTCCTCTCTAGTCGGATTTTTAACAGTATAGAAGTAATTTTTCGAAAGAAATGTGGTTCAAAACACAAAGCCGTAAAGCGATCAAAAAAGGGCGCAAACTCGTGGGATTATCCTCGAAATTGCGCCCTTTTGTATGTATATAGCTAACTATTTATAGTTATATGTTTAGAACTATAAGAGTTTAAAGCAGAAAGTTTACTTTGCTTTCTTACCAGAGCGTTGCTGCTCTTTGTGTGCAAGTTTCTCTTTTTTGCGTTGCTCGATAAGGTGAGCAGCTTCGCCGCCTACGTGGGTTTCGCCACGAGCATTCGACAGTTGAACTTGCTTTTCACGTTCACGGAAACGGGCTTTCTGCTCGTCGCTGTGCTTATTAATACACTTAGGGCAGCTTACGCCTTTCTCGAAGTGCTCAGAGGCTTTGTCTTCGTCAGTGATTGGCAGACGACACGCGTTACACACATCGTAACCGCTCTTTTCTAGCTGGTGGTTTACTGCAACACGACCATCAAATACGTAGCAGTCGCCTTCCCACATGCTCTCTTCTTCTGGTACTTCTTCTAGGTACTTAAGAATGCCGCCTTCAAGGTGGTAAACCTCATCAAAGCCTTGCTCTTTCATGTAGGCCGTTGATTTTTCGCAACGAATACCGCCAGTACAGAACATCGCGACTTTTTTGTGTTTCTTAGGATCGAGATTTTCTTCAACGTATTGAGGGAATTCACGGAAGGTTTCTGTGTTTGGGTTTACAGCATTTTTGAATGTACCGATATCGACTTCGTAGTCGTTGCGAGTATCAACCAGAATTACATCAGGGTCAGAAATCAGAGCGTTCCATTCGTTTGGTTTCACGTAAGTGCCGACAACGTGGCGTGGGTCGATACCCTCAACGCCCATGGTTACGATCTCTTTCTTAAGCTTAACTTTGGTGCGGTTGAATGGTTGTTCTTCGTTGAATGACTCTTTGTAAACAACATCAGCCAAACGAGAATCTTGTTTGAACCATTTAAGAAGAGCGTCGATAGATTCGCGCTTACCTGCAACGGTGCCGTTGATACCTTCACTCGCAAGTAGCAAAGTACCGCGGATTTGGTTGGCTTCTAACACGTCAGTGAGTGGCTGGCGAATTTCTTGGTAATCATCAAGTGCTACGAATTTATACAGAGCACATACAACATATTGAGACATGGTTTTTCCTTTCTGCGAGCTGGAACGTAAATCCAGAGCGGTTGCCTTTTATGATACATACTGAATTTGATTTACTCAGGTTTGCCCATATTGGCTTATTAAAATCCGCCGCAGTATAACCAAGCCAAGGAAGGACAAAAACCAACCAAAAGTAGGGCTATTTAACGCCTTTTTTATTGTGGATTTATGGTTTGAGGAACGAAAAAGCCCTGCTGTACAAATACAGCAGGGCTTGGTGTTGAATCTGTCTTACTTAATCAGCGATTACGCTTGGTTAAGTACTTCCGCTAAGCGTTTCACCGCTTCAGTCAGCTCTTCTGGTTTAGCGTTAGTGAAGTTTAAGCGCAGTGCAGCTTTTGCTTCATCAGCCTTTGGATAAAATACTGGGCTTGGTACAACCGCCACACCATTCGATAGCAAAGTCTTAGCTAATTCGAAGGTATCGCACTCTGGGATTTCTACCCAAATGAACATCCCGCCATCTACGGCTTTTAACACGCAATCTGCAGGCAGTTGTTTTTTTAGCTCTGAGAACAACACTTCATAACGAGACTTGTACAGTGTGCGAATGTTTTCCATGTGTACGTTGAAGTCTTCATGTTTTAGAAGACCAACAAGCAGTGCTTGCATAGGTACACTTGAGTGTAAATCCGCGCCTTGTTTGACTTTGATCAGTGGCTCAAGGTAGCTGCGTTTACCTGTTACCGCGCCAATGCGTAAGCCTGGCGATGCAATCTTAGAGAATGAACGAAGAACGATAGAGTTGTCAGGGCAGAACGAAGAAACCAATGGCAGCTCTGTGCCTGTGAAACGTAGCTCACGGTATGGCGCATCTTCAATGAATGCCACGTTGTATTTGATACACAGCTCAGCCACTTTTTGACGAGTTTCTGTTGCCCAGCACACACCGGTTGGGTTGTGAAAATCAGGCACCGCGTAGAACATTTTTGGCGCTTGCTGTGCAAAGCATGTTTCCAATTCATCTAGATTCGGCCCAAATTCGGTTTGAGACACGGTCGCAATGTTTGCTTGAACTAGGCCAAACACCTGCATCGCACCTAAGTAGCTTGGCGCTTCCATCACAACCACATCACCTGGGTCGACATACGCACGCGCAATCAAATCCAAACCTTGCTGAGAGCCAGTACAAATCATTGCCGTGTGTGATTCTGGCAATTGGTAGCTTTGTGTTAGGTGGTCAAGCAACGGGCCGTAACCGGAAGTAGAACCGTATTGGAAAACTTCAGGCATGTTCGCTAGGTTTTCTAGCGTTGGCTTCATTAAATCGATAGGGAATGTTTTCTCGTCCGGTAAACCACCGGCCAATGAGATGACATTTGGATCACTTGCGGCTGCGAGGATCTCTCGAATGTATGAAGATTGAATCTGTTGTAATGACTGTGCGATTTCCATGTGTTGTGTCTCGTCGTTTATCGTTTTTATTCTATCGCTTGATATTACACGGCAATTGTAAAAACTAGCGTGTCCGTTTATGCTCTTAAACATGTCCATTTATGCTATTTAAACGATGTCACGTCAACACATATCGCGAATCAATGATGTCCTGTTCCATATTCACCAAGACATCAGTCAGCCTTTGTCTGCCAAAGAGTTATCTGAGATAGCGGCCTATTCAGAACAGCACTTTCATCGCACCTTTAAAAGCGTGGTCGGGGAGTCGTTGCATCAATATATCCGACGCACTCGAATGGAGTATGCAGCCAACCAATTGATGTTTGATACCAGCTCGTCAGTGGTCGAGATCGCCCATAAATGTGGCTTTAGCTCGGTGTCTTCGTTTAGTCGAGCATTTAAAGCGACCTTTAATATGTCTCCGGGCGAGTGGCGTAAACACGATTTACAAGTAGCAGAAAAACCCTATTTGAAAGATCCCGAAGTGGCGGCGGGCTATTTGAATGTGGCGCAGCGAGTATTGCCCGAACCCAAGATCGTTGAAGTGCCTGAACACATGGCGGCCTATGTTCGACATACGGGTTATAACCGCTCTATTCGCAATGCGTGGTTGATATTGAAAGCGTGGGCGAATTCCGAACAGCGTGATTTTTCGAGCCAATTTGGTTTGCATCACTCAAACCCTGCTTGGGTTGAGATGGATCAGTGCCGCTATGTGGCGTGTATCGCGATTGATGAGCCGATTAAGTATCGTAGCGTAGTTAATCAGATGGTGATTCCGGGCGGCTTACACGCTGTGTTTCGACTAAATGGCCGCTATGGAGAACTGCTACCACAGATCAGTATGGTGTTAGAAAAGTGGCTACCCACATCTGGTTTCAAACAGCGCTCGACTCCCGCGTATGTGCATTATCATCAGAATCATTTTCTCAACACCGATGAAGTGTTCGAACTCGATTTCTACCTTCCCGTGAGCTTTTACTAATCGATGGTTGTGCTGTTTTGTTGACCCAGACTTTGATCTTTTGTTGAGACAAATTAGCACAACCAATAGCAGCTAACGATTTTATGCAGTTGGCCTAAGATAAAGATGCTTTGTTGATAATCTACTCTAAGTAAATGATGACAACGTACGGATTAAACGATAGCATTTCGTTCTAATTGCAAATAGTTCTTAATATCACCCGCTAGAATATATGACCATTACCCACAAAGATTATCTGAAAATCGCTTTCCCTTTCATCATCTCAACGGTGACACAACCTCTGTTAGGTGCTGTGGATACCGCTGTTATTGGCCAACTTGGTATTGCTGAATTGATTGGTGGCGTAGCGATCGGCACCATCATTATGAACACCATGTATTGGTTGTTTGGTTTTTTCCGTGTCAGTACCACGGGCCAAAGTGCGATGGCACTGGGTAAGGGAAACCGCACTGATTTGGCGGGTAGCTTGATGCGTCCGTTTGTGCTGTCTGGTTTAGTGGGTTTGATCTTTATCTTGATACAACCACTCATCTGGCAAGGCGCAATGTGGGTGATAGAGCCTGAAGCCAATGTAGCCGAGCACGCGCATATCTACTTCAGTATTTTGATTTATGGCGCGCCTTTCGTGTTGCTTAACTACACCATTATTGGTTGGTTAATGGGACAGGCGAAAGCCAAAGACGTTCTTTATACACAAGTGTTTGGTAATGTGTTGAACATTGTCTTGGATGCGGTGTTTGTACTTTATTTCGATTTGGGTGTCGCAGGTGTGGCTTACGCAAGTTTGATTGCACAAGTTACCACCTTTGCGATTGGTGTGACCTTGGTGATGAAGACCAGCAATATTTCGATCTCTGAGTTCTTGCAAGGCTCGAAGATGACCAAGAAAGACCTATCGACAATCATCTCTTCGAATACCGATCTATTGCTTCGCACCATTTGTATCTTGGTGTTCTTCAACATGATGGCGCGTACTGGCTCTAAACTGGGTACCGATGTTCTAGCGGCTAACGCGATCTTGATGCAGGTGACCTTCATTGTCAGCTATATGTTTGATGGTATTGCCAACGCATCGAGTGTGTTTGCAGGTAAGGCGGTAGGACAGAAGAACCCTTCAATGCTTGATCGTGTTTTAAGGCTTAACTTCCAATGGACGGCAGGTTTCATTGCCGCGCTGACGCTTTTAACTTTGATTTTTAAAGATATGATTGTTTTCTTGTTTACCGATATTCCAGCGCTGGTCACGCTGTACCAAGAGATGGCTCCGTGGTTAATTGTGTTCCCGCTAGTGGCTGGCTTTGGCTTAACGGTTTACGGCATCTTTACCGGAACGGGAACCACGCGTCCAGTTAGAGACTCAAGCATCGTGACTTTGTTGGTATTCTTAGCGGTACAGGCATTCACCATCGATATTTGGGGCAATCATGGTTTGTGGCTTGCGTTTACTCTGTTCTATCTTGGGCGTATTGCGTTCCTGTATCCGTTCATCGCACAAGTTAAGCAGAAGTGTTACCCAGTCAAAGATGCAGTGCAGGGTGCCATTAACTAAGCTGTCTAATTGCCATCTTTAATACATTATTAATATTTTATGAAAGCGCTTTACTATTTTTATACGATAAATTTGGTGAGCGCTTTTTTGTATGTAATGACTCACTATAAATGGTCAATAAAATTGTAAGTAAAACGCGATACAGTTCAATGTCCGCTTTTCATCGCCTCAGCTAAATGATAATGTTGTTATGTTATAACATCTATCTGTGAGTATCTGCGTGAACGCCCCACTTTTGTCTGTTGACCACCTAACGATCAAAACCTCTTCGAGAACCCTTTTCCAAGATATCCACTTCGATGTTTATCGAGGTGAGCTGTTGGCGATCATGGGACCGTCAGGCATTGGTAAGTCGATGCTTTCTCGCGCTATTGCCGGGTTTCTGCCAGAGACGATTGAAGTTGAAGGTCATATTTCTCTATCTGGTGAAGCTGTGTGTGGTTTGCCTATGTTGCAAAGAACTGCCACACAGCGCCCCGCAGTTATCTTCCAAGATGCCCTTCAAGCATTAAATCCTCTGGTTTCAATCGAAGGTCAACTTAGTTTGGCATTGACGGGGACTCGCACTAAGCTTAAATCAAAAGAAAAAATTCAAATTACCGAGTTGCTGAATCAACTTGGTTTTCCTAATCCAGAAACTATCTTGCCGTTGTACCCGAGCCAAATTTCGGGTGGGCAACGCCAACGTGTGTGTATTGCGATTGGCTTGCTGAGTAACGCCGATATTATCATCGCCGATGAACCAACCAGTGCGTTAGATCCGGTGACAGAGCAAGAGATACTTAAGCTGATTCGACACAATGTTAAACAGCGTCAAATTGGTGGTTTACTCATCACCCATGACCTGCATAGCGCGTTGGCGTGTGACAAGCTGTTAGTCATCGATGATGGTGGTGTGGTGGCTTACGGTGCACCGAAACATGCACTTGAGTCGAGCTCTCACGCTTTCTGCTGTTCATTGAGAGACTTAATCGAATGAGCTCGACCTTATCACTAAACTCAGAAGCCTCGCCATTAATGCCAGTGACTGATTCAGAAACACAAACACCGATAGAGATTAAGTTCGACAATGTGAGTGTTCACTACTACTCCGTACCAAGTTGGTTGGGTGGTAAAGCGTTCAAAGCGCTACAGAACATAGACCTTAATGTTGAAGACAAAAGCCTAGCAATTGTTGGGCGTTCTGGTGCCGGTAAATCAACGTTAATTGAACTGCTATTTGGCCTTAAAGCGCCAACCGTTGGTCAAATAAACTTGTTCGGTTATTCGCTCCCAATTCGCGATAGCAAAGCGCAAGCAACGGTGTGTCGCTTGATTCAATTGGTGCCTCAAGAGCCCCACACTAGCCTCAACCCTTACTATACCGTTCGACAGATCTTAGCCGAACCTCTAAGTAACTTAGATGTTTCGGGTAATCATGAAGCCATCATTGAAGAGGCGCTTTCAGACGTTGGATTGCCTGCCAGTTTGCTCTTACTGAAACCCAATCAGCTTTCTACAGGTCAAGCTCAACGTGTGGCTATTGCTCGGGCTCTTGTCGTTAGACCCGCAGTGCTGGTGGCCGATGAACCTACTGCCAGCCTTGACCCAGTGAATCGCCAAAGGTTGTTGGACTTGGTTAATTCATTAAAAAAGAAGCGCGATATGCGCCTTATTTTGGTTACTCACGATTTAGGTGCCGCAAAAGCCCTTTGTGAAGAAATACTGGTACTCGACCATGGTGAAATGGTGGAGCACGGACCGACCGATCAAGTGATGAGTAAACCTGCTCATCCTGCGACTCAGATGCTGATCGAGTCTCAGCCTCTTTCGAAATCTACTTGTTAAACACAACCTTATTTATTAAAAAAATACAGCTACAGAGAAAAAATAATTATGCGTTTTAATTCAATCAAACTGGCTTGCACGCTTGCGTTGGCTCTGCCTTTGACGGGCTGTTTTGACTCTCAACCAGGGTCTAGCGATGCCGCAGTAAAATCTGAAATTCGAGTTGCGATGATGCAACCACCAAGAACGGGTTTATCGCCACTTTCTGATGACGCTTTTAAGTTATCTCGTTGGAGCACAGCAGAAACTCTGGTTAACCTGAGCCCAACCTCAGAAGCAGAACCTATGCTAGCAACGGATTGGAAACATCTTGATCCTCTGACTTGGCAGTTCACGATTCGCCAAGGCGTTAAATTCCACGATGGCTCTACATTAACGGCAGAGTCAGTTGTGAACTCTCTACAAAAAGCGCTTGAAGCAGCACCTAAGCCGCGCATCCTAGATGGCGTAGAGCTAGAAGTGAAAGCAATGGACAACAACCGCGTAGAGATCAAAACCAGCTTTGATGACCCTCTTCTACCAAGCCGTTTATCAAGCCCTCAATTAGCGATCCTAGCAGCAAGTGCTTATCAAGAAGATGGTCGTGTTAGTCCAATTGGCGCAGGTACTGGCCCGTTTGAGCTGACTGAAATCAACGGCACAACCAGCGCGAAACTGAAACGTTTTGACAGCTACTGGGGCGAAAAAGCGCAAGTAGAATCTGTAATTGCAGAATACGTTCCTAATGGTTTTGCTCGTGCTGCAGCACTGAGAACCGGCACGGCTGACGTCGTTGAAGCGGTACCCGTTTCACAAATCGCGACCATTGATCCGAACCTACTTTACGAAGTGGCAATGCCTCGTACTAATACGCTTTACCTGAACAACAAGTCAGGCGTATTTAGCGATATTGAACTGCGTAAGGTAGCGGCAGCTGCAGTAGACCGTGAGCAGATCGTGAATACTGTTTATGAAAACCACGCGGATATCGCGCAAGGCCTATTAGGTCCTGCACTTGCTTGGGCTGAACCAATTCGACCTGAAGGTCAGGCAGTTGACAAAACGCTAAAAGCGAACGGCGAAAGCATTGTTATTGGTACCTTTACCGACCGTGCAGAGCTTCCAGAAGTGGCAGCGCTACTGAAGCAACAACTTGAAGCGGCTGGTTTCAAGGTTGAGCTGGATATTCGTGAATATGCTCAGATCGAGAACGATGCGCTATCTGGTAAGTTCGACGCGTTTATCCTTTCTCGTGCAACGGTTCTAGATTCGGGTGACCCAGTGGCTTACATGATGAGCGACTTTGGTTGTAAGGGTTCATTCAACCTTGGCCAGTTCTGTTCTCAAGAAGTAGATAAAGCACTGAATCACGCTGACCTACAACCGCTAGGTGCGCTGCGTCACCAAGCGATCATCGAAGCTGAACAAAAAATCCTTAACGATTTTGCTGCGATTCCACTGCTTCACGAACGTGTGATTCAAGGTGAAAGTGAGCGTGTAAGCAATGTCGTTCGTGACCCAAGTGAACGTCGCTTGGTTGACCAAACTACACAGGTCAAAAAAGCGACACAAGTTAACCCGGCAACACAGGCTAACTAAATAAATGTTATCTGCTGAGACTCTGCGTCGAACTCTATTTATCTTGACGCCTTGGCTATCAAGAATCGCCTCACTGATTGTGGTGGTGATTCTTGTTGGTTTGATGCCTGACATTGCAGGCATCGATCCAAGCCAATCTATTCTGCGGGCTAGGGCGGGGCAACAACACCTGCTTACGCCTGAAGCTTTAGCGGCGGTACGCGCTGATCTTCAGCTTGACCGTTCAGCCATTGAGCGCCTGCTCGACTGGGTAGGAAGTGCTTTTTCAGGTGATCTAGGTGAATCATGGATTGATGGTTCCTCGGTTGCATTAAGCATTCAAAAAACAGCATCTACGTCTCTGTTCTTGATGTCTAGCGCACTTGTGATGACTTTCGTACTGTGTGGTGCAGGCTTACTTGCTACCATACGCAGTTGGAAGAAGGGCAAACTAGGGCAGAGTTACAGCAGTTTAAGCACCGTATTAATATCGTTACCAGAGTATGTGGTGGCCTCGGTATTAATATTGGTGTTCTCTATCTGGTTAGGTTGGCTACCACCGTATGGTTGGCAAGGTTGGCAAGATATCTGGCTACCGAGTTTAGCGCTCGCACTGCCTGCAAGTGGCTTGTTTAGTCGTCTACTCAGAGACAGTTTACAACGCGTTCTCAATGAACCTTGGGTGATCACTTGGCTCAGTGCCAACGTTCATTCCAATCAAATTATTCGCTTTGCGCTGAAAAGAGCGCTGAGCAGTCTGATCCCGCAAATCGCGATGATCGTGATTGGCTTAACTGGTGGCGCAGTCGCGGTTGAGCTTATCTTCTCGATCCCTGGTATCGGGCGCATGATTCTTGGTGCAGCCAAGGCGCAAGACTTACCAACGCTGCAAGGCGGCTTATTGGTGTTGCTGCTATTTTCAATTGCCGTGAGCAGCATGAGCTTGTTTGTTCAGCAATTGATTCTTGGCCACAGCCTGAAAAGCGGCAAGCTCATCAGTAGCCACTCTTCGTTTCGTTTTACCCAGAACCGCGCAAAGCGTGTCACTGCTTTTGCGATCTTCTCTTTCCTAATTGCTATCGTTGTATGGGCTGCATTCCGAGACCCATACACTAGCCAATTCGCACGCTTGGCATCACCGAGTTGGCAAGCACCTTTGGGCGCAGATGGCATTGGTCGAGACCTACTGGCGAGAATCGGCTCGGGCATGGTCTCGACCTTCCAGGCCGGTATTTTGGCAACGTTCTTGAGCTTGGTGACGGGCATCATCATGGGTTTCAACACCCGCTTTAGCCAAGGCCTTATCGAGATCACCAAGGGGATCCCATATATTATCGCAGGCTTGCTTGTTGCAGGTTTAACGGGGATGAATCCGAACAGCGCATTAATCGCGATTGTATTGGTGTCGTGGGCGCCGTTAGCCGCCCACTGCTCAAGCTTGATCGTAGAAGCCAAGGCTCAACCATATACGCACCTCGCGCCATTGTGGGGAACTAGCAAGCTTCGAATCTTCCGTTTCTACTTGCTTCCTTATGTATTGCCACCTTTGCTAAGGCACGCGATGTTGAGGCTGCCAGTAATCACATTGAGCCTGACCTCGCTGAGCTTCATCGGCTTGGGAGCTAAGCCTCCTGCACCTGAATGGGGTTTGATGATTGCAGAAAACTTGCCCTACATTGAACGCGCGCCATTAGCAGTCATGGGCCCAATTGTTGGTCTGATCCTGTTAGGTGCTGCAATTAACATGATGTTTGATGATTAGCGAAAAAGAACAGGCTGCTTAAGTTTTCGACGTGCTATTCGATTGAGTGTTCGATTTGGCATTTATGTTGTAACCTTGAGCCTGTTTTTTTGAATTGGCTTTCGGATCGGTTGTCGATCGGTTTTTAGCTTAGTTAAGTGTTCAGCGTTAAGGATTCAACATGTATCTCGTTTTGTATTGCCACAATATTGGTATGACCGACTTTTCCTTTTTTGAAACGGAAGACTTTGACAAAGAAGAGGGCTATATCGTGCGAGGTAAATGGCCGAATGAGAAAGCGTTTCGTGATTATTTAACTAAAGAGTTTGGTGACATGAATGAGTTCCAAGTGATCGACTTAATCGCCAAAGGCGCAGAAGCAGAACACTACTCGCCAGAAGAGTTGGTGCGCTTAGCTCAGTAGCCGCTAGCTCAGCAATATCTAGCTCGGTAATACGTTTTAAATCGAATAAACAAATGGCAGCCTGATTGGGCTGCCATTTTTCGTTTTAAGCTAGAGCACGTTGCTCGCAGTATGAGTGGATCTACTGCGCCACTTCGTCCACCAAGTACAAGATTGATTGATACGGAATGCCACTGTGGTGTGATAAACCGATCTCACAGGTTCGGCTGTTACTAAAGCCACGAGTGCAGTTGCTCGGCACTTGTTCCTTGAGTGGGTGTACCGCCGCCTCATTCAGCTCTGGTGTAGTGAAGCCTTTGTCACCTGCCCAACCACAACATTGAATATGCTCTGGAACAATCACCTCTTCGGTACACGCTTTAGCAAGGTTTAACATCGCGCCTTCTAAGCCCATTCGACGAGAGCTACACGTGACATGCAGCATCACGGTTTCTTGTAGCGGCTCAAGCGTCAGATGTTCAAGCAAATATTGATTCACAAACCCTGTTGGCTCTAACACCTCTAATGGCTTGGTGAACTGTTCAATACTGCGTTTAGCACATGGGCTGGTATCCATCAATATTGGGTATTCACCCTGACGACTGGCTTGCCATAGCACTTCTTCCAACTGCTGAGCCTTCGACTGTGCTAAGTCGGTCATTCCTTTGCTGTCGTAAGGCATACCACAGCATTGGTCATCTAGCTTCTTCGGAAGAATCACCTCAAATCCCGCTTTGTTGAGCAAAGACATGGTCACTTCAGTTAGAGGACGTTGGTCGCCCGCATCGCTTTGTTGCCCCATGGTTCGACTTGCACAGGAAGGGAGGTAAACCACCTTCTTATGATTGCTTGAGTTTTCTGCCGTCACTGGTGATGAGACTAGCGTGTGACTATTGGATTGCGGCATCTCAGGCATCCAAACCGGCGTCGCGCCTTTGGTGATAGAGCGCAAGCCGTTAGTTAGCTTGCCGACAGTATTTGCGCCTAATACTTTGCTCGCTACTTGGTTGGTTTTGAGGCCAGCCTTGGTGAGTTTTGTAGTGGTCGAGAAATGATCCGCTGTCCACTTAGCGATTGGCGTAAATTTCTCGTACTTGGCAATACGAAGCTTTTTAATCAAATCACCGGTGTTGATTCCCACTGGACAACGTTCGGCACACAGGCCGGTTGCGGCGCAGGTATCAATGCCTTGGTATTCAAAGGTTTTCTCTAGTTCGCTTGCTTCTATCTCTTCACCCGCAGCTCGGCGGCGTTGTAACTCGCGGTACAGCACGATACGTTGGCGTGGCGATAGAGTTAAGGTACGAGACGGACAAACAGGCTCACAGAAGCCACACTCGATACAGCGGTCGACAAGGTCATCGGCAGCAGGCATTGGCTTCAAATTGGTGATGTGTGAATTCGGGTTGTCGTTGATGATAACGCCGGGGTTGAGCAGTCTTTCTGGATCAAACAGCGCTTTGATCTGTTGCATCAAGGCATAGCCGTCTTTGCCCCATTCCAATTCCACATAAGGCGCCATGTTTCGGCCCGTGCCGTGTTCCGCTTTTAGAGAACCTTGGTATTTCACCGCAACCAGCTCGGCAACATCGTCCATGAAACCGCCGTAGCGATCGATTTCTGTTTGACTGTCGAAGCCTTGAGTAAATACAAAGTGCAGGTTGCCTTCGAGGGCGTGACCAAAAATGATCGCTTCGCTGTAGTCGTATTTGTCGAACAGCTCTTGTAGCTCTCGAATACCGTTAGCGAGGTTTTCGACAGGGAAAGCCACGTCTTCGATGATAACGGTTGTGCCAACTTCACGAACGGCTCCAACTGCTGGGAACATGCCTTTTCGGATGCCCCACAGAGTCGCGGCTGTCTTCGGATCGGACGTGAAAGGGACTGATTCAACAATTGCGTATTCAGTCAATGCATCCAAAATTGATTTACATTGTAAATCTAAGTCCAGCTGGGAGCTGGCGTGTGATTCCACCAAAATAGCCGCCGCTTCTAAATCTAGGTTTGGCATAAACGCAGGCATACCCGGTTTATCCGCGACAGAACGTAGCGCCCTGCCATCCATTAACTCAACAGCAGCAACCGGAGTTTTAGATAGCGTAGTCACAGCTTTACTGGCTTGTTCTATGTCAGCAAACACCAACAGAGTCGAGGCTTTGTTTGGATGTTCGATAACGGTGTTGTAGGTGATCTCTGCGATGAAGCCTAGCGTGCCTTCTGAGCCAATCATCAGGTGTTTGATGATCTCAATTGGATCGTGGTAATCGACCAAGGCATTCAGAGCGTAGCCAGTGGTGTTTTTAAGACGGTACTTGTGGCGGATTCTGTCTGCCAGTTCTTGATTTGAGCTAGTCTGTCTGTGTAAATCAATAATGCCTTCAAACAACGTTTTGTGTGACTGCTTGAATAATTCAACGCTAGCACTGTCTGCGGTATCGAGCAGGGTGCCATCGCTCAATACGACTTTCATGCTTTCGACCGTGCGATAGGAGTTCTGCGCAGTACCACAACACATGCCACTGGCGTTGTTCGCGGCAATACCACCAATCTTACAGGTGTTGATAGAGGCTGGGTCTGGGCCGATTTTACGTTGGAAAGGGGCGAGGTATTTGTTGGCATCAGCACCAATCACACCCGGTTGAAGGATAATCTGATTGCCGTTGTCGACGATTTCATGGCCACGCCAGTCGTCGGTCAGAGTAATAAGTACCGAGTCTGAAACGGCTTGGCCTGAAAGGCTGGTACCCGCAGCGCGAAAGGTAAAATGAATGCCCAGTTCGCGACAGCTTTGAATGGTGAATATGACTTCGTCTAAGTTCTTGAGCCTTAGAACCATTTTCGGAACCAAGCGATAGAAACTCGCATCGGTGCCGTAAGCCAATCGCTTTGCCTCTTGCGTGACAATGCGTTCTGTTTCTATTTTTTGAGCCAGTATCGCTTCAAGCTGCTGATAAGCTTGTGCGTCTATTACTCGCTCATGGGATGTGTTTGTCTCCATCTTTGCTTCCTTGTACTTCTTATTTGGCACTGATTTGCTTTTTTGTTTTTTTATTTTATTTTCCAGTGCTTAAACGGTGTCACAACGGTAGTGGAATTGCTGTGACACCGATTGAACTTCAGCCTAAGTAGACCAAAGCATGAGTCTGAATCGTGGAGATTTAATCTAACCCCACCAAAGATTCACGAGTTAAGTCTTTGATTGTCCTCGCGCCTGTTAATGTCATCGCAACGCGCATCTCTTTGTCGTAAAGGTCGAGTAGATTCTCAACGCCGGCTTGTCCTTGCGCTGCTAATGCGTAAACGAAAGAACGGCCAAGCAAGGTGCAGTCTGCGCCCAATGCCATCATTCGAACCACATCCAAGCCAGTACGAATGCCAGAGTCGACCAGAATTTTGGTGTCGCCTTTAACTGCATCAGCAATCGAAGGCAGCGCTTTGGCACTTGATAGAACGCCGTCAAGCTGGCGGCCGCCGTGGTTTGAAACCACAATGCCGTCTGCGCCAAATCTCACCGCATCCTTTGCATCTTCTTCATCAAGAATGCCCTTGATGACCATTGGACCGTCCCAGAAATCACGAATCCACTCTAGATCTTTCCATGAAATCGACGGGTCGAAGTTATCACCTAACCAACCGATGTAGTCTTCCAGCTTGGTAGGAGAACCACGATAAGTAGAGATGTTGCCTAGGTCGTGTGGTTTACCCAGTAAGCCGACATCAACTGCCCAGCTAGGATGACGCATAGATTGGAATACGCGGTGTACTGCTGCATTTGGACCACTCATTCCTGAGTGCATGTCACGGTAGCGAGCGCCGGGTACGGGCATATCCACGGTGAAGACCAGTGTTGTGACGCCAGCGGCTTTAGCGCGTTCAAGAACGTTCTTCATGAAGCCACGGTCTTTTAACACGTAAAGTTGGAACCACATTGGGCGTTCAATCTTAGGTGCAACTTCTTCAATCGGACATACCGACACGGTCGACATGGTAAAAGGGATGCCTTTGTTGTCGGCGGCTTTTGCTGCTTGTACTTCACCGCGTCTTGCGTACATACCCGTTAAACCAACAGGCGCCAGTGCGATTGGCATCGCTAGCTTCTCGCCAAATAGTTCGGTTTCCAAATTTAGGTCCGACATGTCGTTGAGTACGCGTTGTTTTAGCGCAATCTCAGCTAGGTCAGCCGTGTTGCGACGTAGGGTATGTTCTCCGTAAGAGCCACCATCAATGTAGTGGAAAAGAAACGGTGGTAATTTCGCTTTTGCTGCGGCGCGGTAATCAGTCGATGCGGATATGATCATAATTTCAGTCCTAAATTCTTGGGATGTTGCTCTTCTTTGAGAGCTTGGTTTGGGCTGCTTTAATTCGGGAAAATGGCGTTAATACCCATGGGTGTTGATGTGCTCTAGTATCCATCCCGGAACTCATCAACTGTCTTATTAGACGGTGTCGCTGTCGGGGAATTGAGTATTAACGCCAAGTGCTTTTGAACGACTTATGGTTTACATAAGTGCGTCGGTCATTTTGAATCCGTAGATAACCACTAGGCCGATGATGCCTGTCATCACCAAGTAGTAGAACGTTGGAATGATTGTCTTACGTAGGGTTGCACCTTCGCGTCCTAGCAAGCCAACAGTTGCTGATGCCGCTACCACGTTGTGAATCGCAATCATGTTACCTGCTGCTGCACCAACGGCTTGTAGAGCAACAACCACCGCACTAGAGATAGTCAGAGTCTGCGCTACTTCGAATTGGAACTGGCTGAACATCATGTTTGAAACTGTGTTCGAACCTGCAATGAAGGCACCTAACGCACCAACCGTTGCACTCAATGCTGGGAATGCGCTACCAACGAGGTCAGCTGCGAAGTTTGCCGTGGTTACGGGCATACTTGCTAAATCTGCGCCGTTCACACCAGAGTTAATGAAGATACGAACCATTGGGATGGTGAACACCAACACAAAGCCTGCGCCAATCAGAGTCTTGCTCGATTCACCGAAGGCTTTAGCCAGCGGCGTTGCGCTGCGAGATTGCATGAGAACAGCAACCAGCGCGACGAAGACCAAGATACCGCCCGGTAGATACAGAGGCTGAATCGCAGTGCTCACACCGGTTTCACCAAGGATGTTGCTGAACGATAGGCTAACGCTCTTCAGTAGGCCTTTGAATTCAGGGCTCACGCGGCTCGCAACCAAGGTCACCGCTAGCAGCACGTATGGTGCCCATGCCATCGCCATGCTCATCTTCTTATGGCCTTGATTGTTGTCGTCAAGGTCGATTTTCAGAGAACCTAGCCATTCTGCAGGCCACTTGTCTTCGCTCTCAAAATCCCATTTTGATTTTGGTACGAGGAAGCCACGTTTTGCTGCAGTAACCACAATCGCAAGGCCAACCAAACCACCAATCAGTGATGGGAACTCAGCGCCTAGGAAAACACCTGTTAGTGCGTAAGGAATAGTGAAAGCAGCACCTGCGAACAGTGCGAACGGCAGGATATCTAAACCTTCAGTCCAGCTTTTGTTCTTACCGAAGAAGCGAGTCAGCATCATTGCCATCAATACAGGCATCATCACACCAACAGAAGCATGAATTAGCGCAACGCTTGACGTGATTTGTTGTAGATAAGCATCCCATGTTGAGCCATGAGCAATCAGGCTTTCACCGATGTTGTGCGTGTCCAATCCTTTGTTCACACCAACGATGATAGGTGTACCAACCGCGCCGAATGATACTGGCGTAGATTGGATCATCATGCCCATCAGTACCGCAGCCAGCGCAGGGAAGCCGATAGCAACCAGCAGTGGTGCAGCGATGGCAGCTGGTGTGCCGAAGCCAGATGCGCCCTCAATGAATGAACCGAAACACCAAGCAATGATGATTGCTTGAACACGACGGTCAGCGGATATATCAGTGAATCCGTTGCGGATGGTGGTGATAGCTCCGGTGTGTTTCAAAGTGTTTAATAAGAAGATGGCGCCGAACACAATCCAGAGAACCGACACGGTAATGCCGAAGCCTTGGAATACAGAAGCCAGCACGCGAGTGCCAGACATGTCCCAAGCAAGTAGGGCGATAGCAACGGTTAATGCAAATGCCACGGGCATCGCTTTTTTTGCAGGCCAGTTAAGGCCAACCAGCAGAATCGCTGCAACAACTATTGGCGAAAAGGCCAATAATGCTAGTAGAGTTTCACTCATGGGTACTTCCTCGTACTTGTTTTCAAACGTTCATGTTTGAAGTGAATAACACGTCATTAGTTTTGTAGGTGTAATCTGAATCTCGAGGATTCAATTGTTGTAATTAGAGTCGCTTTATTTGTAACCGATGTGATTGCAAAAGCTGTTTTTGTAATTGTTTTGTTAATTTGGCGTGAATTTACCCCTTTATTTTTTATTGATATAGGGAAATAATGAAAATAATTAATTCCAAAATTGGGATAATCAAATGCGAGCAGACGATTTGATCCTGTTTTCACAGGTAGTAGAGCTGGGTAGTTTTAGTAAGGTGGCAGAACAAAATAACCTTACAAATTCGGTAGTTAGTAAGAGAATTGCGCGTTTGGAAGAAGAGATTGGCGTGCAGCTATTATATCGAACCACGCGTAAATTGACGCTTACCGAGGCGGGTAAGGCAATGTTACACGGAGCCAAAAATGTGAAGCAGGCGGCTCAAGAGGCTATGGACGCAGTTTCAGGCTTTGGTGAAAATGTCAGTGGTCATATCAAAATGTCAGTGCCTACTATCTCCGGAGATTTGATTCTGGCAGACGCTGTGGCCGAGTTTTGTAATATGCACCCAGGTTTAACGGTCGATATGTCTCTTAACAATCGATTTGTTGATTTGGTTGAAGATGGTCTCGACTTGGTCATTCGAACCGGTTACTTGGAAGACTCCAGCCTTATTGCCCGTCATATATTGGATTCACAATGGGTGGTGTGCGCTTCGCCGTCTTATATTGCTAAGAACGGTAAGCCGATGCTGCCTAAAGATTTAGTGCAGCACAATTGCTTGCAATACGCCTATCAAACAACGGGTGCTAGCGAATGGCAGTTTCTGCATAGTAAAGATGGCTTTACCGATAACGATAAATACATAGTGCGCGTCTCGGGCTCTTTTTCTACTGATAATGCGACCGCGTTAAGAAAAGCGGCGCTGGGTGGGCATGGTGTGGCGTACGTACCACGTTGTCTGGTTTATCACGACATTCGCAATGGTCAGCTGGTGGATATCTTCCCTGATTTGGTAGGCAAAAAGTTGGGAATTTATGCGGTGTACCCTTTTACTCGCCAGCCACCAAACAAGATTAAGTTATTGATTGAACATATCAGAACGCGCTACTTGACGATTTCTCACTATTTTTAATAAGGATCACGATGAGCTATTTAAAAGAGTATCCATATCCAATCACCAATAAACAGATCGTCAGCGATGACTACTTTGGTCAGATAATCGAAGACCCATATCGTTGGCTAGAAGACGACAGAAGTGACGAGACCGCGAAGTGGGTGGCGAGTCAAAACGCAATCACGTTTGATTACCTCGCTCAAATCCCGTATCGCGCGGAACTGAGAAAGCGACTGGCAAAAGCACAAGACTACAAAAAGAGCTCGCAGCCGTTTGTGCGAGGTGATTATACCTATTTCTATAAGAATGATGGTCTGCAGAACCACAGTATTCTCTATCGTCAGAAAGAGGGGCAACAGGTTGAAGTCTTCCTAGATCCGAATACCTTCTCGGAAGACGGCACCACATCTCTAGGCTCGGTGTCGTTTTCTAAAGACTACAGCTTAGTGGCGTACAGCATTTCTGAAGGTGGTAGCGACTGGCGTAAGATCTTCGTGATTGATACCGAGACTAAACAGCAGCTTGAAGCCGAAATCACTGACGCCAAATTTACTGGTATTTCTTGGTTGGGTAATCGCGGCTTTTATTACTCTAGTTACGACAAGCCAGACGGCAGTGAACTCTCTGCTCGTACTGAGCAACACAAGCTGTACTTCCATGAGTTGGGTACAGAGCAAGCTAGCGACAAAGTTATCTTTGGTGAGAACAACGCTGAGCAGCACCGCTATGTATCAGGCTATACCACCGAAGACGACCGTTACTTGATCATTCTAGGGCGAGAGTCGACATCGGGTAATAGACTGTTCTATATCGATTTAAACTCACCAGAACAACAGCTGAACACGCTGATTGATCATGTGGATAGCGACATTTATCTCATCGATAACCAAGATGAGACCTTCATTCTATATACGAATCTTGATGCGCCTAATGGCAAGGTGGTGAGCTTTGGTACTCGCGATGGGAAATGGCTCGAAATCATCCCTGAAAAGCCACAGCCATTGGATATCAGCACGGGTGGTGGCCACTTGTTTGCTCACTACATGGTGGATGTGGTGTCGAAAATTGAGCAGCTGGATTACCAAGGTAACCTAGTTCGTGAAATTCATTTGCCTGGGCTGGGAACGGCCAGTGGCTTAGGTGGAAAAAACGAGCAAACTCAGCTTTATTACACCTTTACCAACTATGTAACGCCGCCAACGATTTTCTCTTTCGATGTCGAATCAGGCAATTCTGAAATCTACCAACGCTCTGAGTCTCCGTTTGAGTCGGATCAATTTGAGTCTAAACAAGTCTTCTATACCTCGAAGGATGGCACCAAGGTTCCGATGCTTATCTCTTATAAGAAGGGATTAGTGTTAGATGGCAATAATCCAACCATGTTGTACGCCTATGGTGGCTTTAACGTTAGCCTAACGCCTTCTTTCTCGGGCACGGTTGGCAGTTGGCTAGAACTGGGTGGCGTATATGCGGTGCCGAACCTGCGTGGCGGTGGTGAGTATGGTAAGGCGTGGCACAAAGCGGGAACTCAGCAGAAAAAGCAGAATGTCTTTGACGACTTCATTGCTGCTGCCGAGTTCTTAATTGAAGAAAACTACACCAGTAGCGATAAGTTGGCGATTCGCGGCGGTTCTAACGGAGGCTTGCTGGTAGGAGCTTGTATGACACAAAAGCCTGAGCTGTTCCAAGTGGCTCTGCCTGCTGTTGGGGTGTTGGACATGTTGCGTTACCACACATTCACGTCTGGCGAAGGGTGGGCGTACGACTATGGCACATCCGCGCAGAACAGAGAGATGTTCGAATATCTGCTTGGCTATTCTCCGGTTCATAATGTGGTGCGTGGCACGGATTACCCTGCGACATTGGTGACGACCGCTGATCACGATGACCGCGTAGTACCGGCTCACTCTTATAAGTTCATCTCAGAGCTGCAAGATAAGCATGAAGGTAGTGCGCCCGTGATGATTCGTATTGACGTAAATGCAGGGCATGGTGCTGGAATGCCATTGAGTAAAGCGATCGATCTCACTGCAGATATCTACGCATTTACATTGTTCAATATGGGGATTGAGTCCCTAGATTCACTTTAGCGAATACTTGATTTTAGATAACTGGGTATTTAACTCAGACCAAAAAGCCTCAAAATCTGCCTTAGATTTTGAGGTTTTTCATATATATGAAAACCAATCAAATTCACACCTCGTTCTCTTTGCTTTTCGGCACCCTTTTACGTGATAGCCGCCACCATTACTGATGAAATGAAAGCGATTTCAAGCTGATATTTTACGCATTTTTCACTATAACCTGTTGATCTAAAATCAGTAGTTTTCGTCATGGATTTTCTAAAAGTTTCATGGCATTTAAGCTGATTTATCAGTGTGAACAGCGACCAACTTTTCAACTCTTTCATTGCTTAATATTTCCCTGTTCGATGAAAACTCAAAAAAATAATAGGGAAATACAATGCAAAAATTTAAGCTTTTGCCAATAACGGTCGCAGTGGCGGCATCGCTTGCTTCACTCTCTTCTTTTGCTGCTGATACTGATATCGAAGCATTAGAAAAACGAATTCAAGAGTTAGAATCTAGGGTTCACTTCTCCGCCTTGTTTACTGCTAACGACCAAACCGCTTACGGGGCGATTAAGGCGCTACACGATCACGGTTATAAAGTGCCAGAAGATGTGTCAGTGATTGGGTTTGATGACTTACCAACGTCGAAGTATTTCACACCCGCGTTAACAACATTAAGGCAGCCAATTGAAGAGATTGGTGAAGTGTGTGCTCAGTCGATCTTGAACTTGTTATCTGGCGAGCGACATGAAGCAAGGTTGCCTCCGATTGATTTAATTGTGAGAGAGTCGACCAAATCTTTGTATCGTTAATTTCAAGACAAGCATCAAGGTGGTGCGCCTGTGATGATTCGTACTGATGTCAATGCGAACCATGGTGCAGGAATACCGCTGAGTAAAGCTATCGATCTCACCGCTTATATTTGCGCGTTCATATTGTTCAATACGGGGCAGGTAAGCTAAAACACTTTTGCCCCAAAGTTTGCTACAACAATGGAAAAAGGACTGACGAGTCAGCCATCTTTAATGGTTCGTTTTGGGGCTGTTTTCCGAGGAGAGCTTTGTATGAATCACACACCTCAGGGTTTTAGAAACTTAACCAAGACTTATTCGCATGGAATGGGGTCACTGAATTTCGACTTATTAAATTTCCATTTAAGATTTTCGGTTCATATGGAACAGCTTCATCACGTAGCTTTAGCGCTAACTTAACAGCATTCTGTGCCATGAGTTCAATCGGTAAGTCTATGGTCGTTAATTCTGGGGTTGAAAACTCACCAAAAGGATCATTATCTATACCAATAACAGATACTTGACTTGGAACGTGAACCCCTTCTTCTGACAAAGCTTTAATCGCTCCTAAAGCCATATTATCGTTAAATGCGAGAATCGCCGTAAACTTCACATTTAACTTCAAGAGGTTGGTACACAGATCATATCCACTTCTTATATGGTAATCACCGGATAACACTAAAGATGGATTATAAGGCAATCTAGATGATTCTAAAGCTCGCTTATAACCTTCGATACGAGCTTTTCCTGTTGGGTTGTCTATTGGACCAGTTATGCATGCGATGCTCTTATGACCGCATGAAATCAAATGTTCCATTGCGGTCACGATAAGACTAGATTGATCAATGGATACTGAATGGTAATTCCCTGCCATAGAGGCACGGTTTAACACAACAAAAGGCACGGACAGTTGTGATTCTAACGTTTGTATATGCTCATCAGATAGGGTTCGGCTATAAAGCAAAATGGCATCAAATTGCCCTTCTAGTTGTCTAATTACTTCATATTCATGTTGAGGGTCATTCTTACCATCGATTACTGTTAGTGTTTTGCCTTCTGATTGAAGTTGAATTGAGATTTGCTGTAATAGTACACCCCACCTAGTACTGTCATAGTTAGACAGTACCAATGCCACTGTATCAGTTTTATTTGTCGCTAAAGCTTGAGCGGTCCGGTTTGGACGGTAACCCAACTGTTCCATCGCGGCGAAGACACTATCTTTTGTCGATTGTTTAACCTGACCTGTGCCGTTGATCACACGCGAGACTGTTGCTTTGGAGACTCCAGCAAGTTTGCTGACATCAACAATGGTACTCATTCTATTCCTTTCATCACTTACCCACGTTACGTTTGGATATTATTATAAGTTATTGTTTATATGGACCAATTATCAAAAAATAAAGTTATCCTACTGTCTACTAGAACATAGTAACCCCTAAATTCGAACCCGATTTCTTACCTAATGTGATGCCCGTCATCAATTGTAGCATTGAGTAACGATATTTTATGACATTTCTCACACAAGTGAAACCGGTTTCTGTAACCGGTTTCTGTAACCGGTTACATTTTTCTCGTACTCTACAACGCTTACTAGATTAAGTGATAAATTAATAAGAAAAGGAACTAAATCATGATCAACATTTTATTGTGCTGTGCTGCTGGTATGTCTACTAGCATGGTCGTAAACAAAATGAAGCAATCTGCGGCAGCGAAAGGGATTGAAGCGCATATTGAAGCTGTGGGATTAGATGAATTCGAGTCGAACCTTCCAAACTTCGATTGCGTTTTACTAGGTCCACAAATTAAATACAAACTCAATGATTTCAAAGAGATTGCTGATGCTGCTAACAAACCAATTTCTGTAATGAATCAAATGGATTACGGCATGATGAAAGGCGAAAAAATCCTTAACGATGCAATCACAATGCTAAATCAATAAGAGGGATATCACGATGAAAGCATTATTCGATTTTCTAGAAAACACCTTAACACCGATAGCAGGCCGACTGGCAACTCAAAAGCACGTGTGTGCAATTCGTGACGGCTTCATTGGCGCAATGCCCTTCATGATCGTGGGTTCTTTCTTGCTTGTGTTTGCTTTTCCTCCTTTTTCGGAAGATACCGCGTTTGCCTTAGGTCAATGGTGGATTTCAATGTCATCCACCTATTTTGATGAAATCATGACCCCTTTTAATATGAGTATGGGGATTATGTCATGTTATATCTCTGCTTGTATCGCGTATAACCTAGCAAATAGCTACAAGTTAGATGCCCTACCAACGGCAATGCTTTCATTGATGTCATTTCTTTTGATAGCAGCACCGATGAAAGATGGTGCTCTGTCTGCAACGTACCTTGGTGGCACTGGTATCTTTACTGCAATCATTGTTGCGATCTTTGTTACTGAACTGACTCGTTTCTTAAAAGTTCATAATATTGGCATTAAAATGCCGGAGCAGGTGCCTGATAAAATTCGTCAGTCATTTAACCTGCTGATCCCAACAATGATCGTGATAGTTACGATTTATCCACTAAACCTTCTAATTCAAAACAATTTCGATATGCTAATTCCAGGTGCAATTATGGCTCTATTCCAGCCATTGGTATCAGCATCTGACACATTGCCGGCGATTTTACTTGCTGTACTTGTTGCACATACTCTATGGTTTGCTGGTATTCATGGTTCAGCAATCGTTTCTGGCATCATGGCACCCTTCTGGCTTTACAACCTAGGTGTAAACCAAGAAGCTCTTGCTGCAGGAATGGAACTGCCTCAAGTGTTTATTGAACCATTCTGGTCGTTCTTTATTGTATTAGGCGGCTCTGGTGCAACATTCTCATTAGTTCTACTTTACCTGAGAAGTAAATCTGCTCACCTTAAAACAATCGGTCGTCTTGGTGTAGTTCCTGCAATGTTCAACATCAATGAACCTGTAATCTTTGGTTCACCAATCGTTATGAACCCTATTATGTTCATTCCATTTGTCGGCGCTCCAATGATCAACGCTATCATCGCTTACTTCGCGACGAGTATGGACTGGATTGGCAAAATGGTTTCACTGGTTCCTTGGACGGCACCAGCACCAATAGGTGCAGCTTGGGGAGCTGGATGGCAGCTAAACAATGCTGTATTGGTGTTCATTCTAATTGGTGTAAATCTGGTTGTTTACTACCCATTCTTCAAAATTTACGAAAAACAGTTGCTTGCAGAAGAGCAGCCTCAAGACACAAATTCTACTCAAGATAACAAATCTAGTGAACAAAGCTTCGCGTAACATTCATCCAACTCAATAGAGTGGGTACTACCACTCTATTCATCAAAAATATTGAGGATATCCACATGGAACTAGAATCAACCGTAATGGAATTGATCATCAATGCTGGCGAGTCAAAAAGCCTAGCAATGCAAGCGCTACAGAATGCAAAGAAAGGTGAATGGGCAGAAGTTGACTCATTACTAACACAATCTACTGAGGCATCAAAGCGTGCTCACAAGGTTCAAACTGAGCTCATTGGAATGGATGAAGGTGAAGGAAAAGTGCCAGTGAACCTAATCATGGTTCACGCTCAAGACCACATTATGACTGCAATGCTTGCTCGTGAGTTGATTGAAGAGCTAATCAACCTACACCGTAAAATTCAATAAAATAACAACAGATTAAAATAAAGAGATAAACATGAAACCTAAGAATCTAACTCCTTTCCCTACCGATTTCTTTTGGGGCGCGTCAACCTCAGCTTACCAAGTTGAAGGCGCTTGGAACGAAGACGGTAAAGGACCATCAGTTATCGATATGGCTCCAATTGTCGAGGGTACAACAGATTTTAAAGTTACCAGTGACCACTACCACCACTACAAAGAAGACGTAGCACTATTTGCAGAGCTAGGCTTGAAAGCATACCGCTTCTCTGTGGCTTGGACGCGTATCTTCCCTAATGGTGACGGTGAAATTAACCAGAAAGGCGTGGAGTTTTACAGCAACTTAATCGACGAACTGATCAAGCACAATATTGAGCCTATCCTAACGATTTATCACTTTGATTTACCATACGCTTTACAACAAAAAGGCGGGTGGTCAAATCGTGACACTGTTGATGCGTTTGCACTGTACTCTAAAACACTATTCGAGCTGTACGGTGACCGTGTTAAGTACTGGCTAACAATTAATGAACAAAATATGATGATCTTGCACGGTGATGCCATTGGTACCAAGAGTGTTAGCGGTGAGAACCCGGTGAAAGATCTATACCAACAAAACCACCACATGTTGCTAGCACAAGCCAAAGCTATGGTACTTTGTCACGATATGCTTCCTCAAGCTAAAATTGGTCCAGCGCCAAATATTTCAACGATTTACCCTGCATCTTCAAAACCAGAAGATGTTCTTGCAGCGAACACGTTCTCGGCAATTCGTAACTGGCTATACCTAGATATGGCAGTTTATGGTCGCTACAACCCAACAGCGATGCGATTCTTAAAAGAACGTGATGCAACACCAGAAATTGCAGACGGCGATATGGACATTATGGCTCAAGCTAAGCCTGACTTTATCGCCTTTAACTACTACAACTCGCAAACCGTTGCTGAAAGTACTGGTGATGAGAGCGACATCAACTCAACTGGCGACCAACAAATCACGATTGGAGAAGTCGGTGCTTACCGTGGTACTGAGAACCCGAACCTAGTGAAAAACGAGTTTGGTTGGGAGATTGACCCTGTTGGTTTCCGTACCACAATGCGTGAAATTTACGAGCGTTATGCTCTACCTCTTATTGTGACTGAGAACGGTCTAGGTGCTTTTGATACCGTCGAAGCTGACGGTTCAATTGATGATAGCTACCGCATCGAATATCTACAGCAACATATTGACCAAGTTCAGCTTGCTATCACTGATGGTGTTGAGGTCTTCGGTTACAGTCCTTGGTCTGCAATTGACCTAGTCAGTACTCACCAAGGTTGTGCTAAACGTTATGGTTTTATTCATGTTGACCGTGAAGAGTTTGACCTAAAAGAGATGAAACGTTCTAAAAAGGCAAGCTTCCATTGGTACAACGCTCTTATCTCTAAACACACTGCATAACCAGTCTGAATGCTTGGAGCCTACGCTCCAAGCATTCAATTAAACTAGGAAAAGACTATGAAATTCTCCAACAGTTTTCTGTTTGGCGCAGCCACTGCCGCTTATCAAATAGAAGGCGCAATCGATAAAGACGGTAAGGGCCCGAGTAACTGGGATGAATTCGTTAAAATCTCAGGCAAAACCTTTGAAAATACAACGGGTGAATTAGCTGTAGATCACTACCACCGTTATAAAGAAGACATTAGACTCATGGCAGAAATGGGGCTAGAGTCATACCGTTTTTCTATCGCTTGGCCTCGAATTATTCCTAACGGTACTGGTGAGGTGAATCAAAAAGGCATCGATTTCTACAACAACATTATTGATGAATGCTTACATTACGGCATTGTACCATTTGTGACTTTATACCATTGGGATTTACCATTGGAGCTAGAGAAACAAGGCGGCTGGACGAATAAAGCAACCATTGATGCGTTTGTTAACTATGCCAAAGTTTGTTTTGAAGCATTTGGGGACCGTGTTAAACACTTCATAACCTTCAATGAAACCGTTGTTTTCTGTGGTCATGGTTACCTTGCTGGCGCCCATCCACCAGGTATTAAGGATGAGCCTAAGCTCTACTTTCAAGCCACTCATAATGTATTTTCAGCACATGCGAAAGCAGTACTCGCATACAAAGAGCTAAATCAATATGGGGATATCGGCTTAAGCCACGTATTCTCTCCTGCTTTTTCAGTGGACGATAGCATCGACAACAAATGGGCAGAGCGTCACGCAAATCAATTGGGCATCAACTGGTACTATGACCCTATCTTGAAAGGTCACTACCCTGACTATGTTTTGAAGATTCTTGAAGAGCGTGGCTGGATGCCTGAAATACTTGAGGAAGAAAGACTCGCATTAACCCAAGCTGCTCCACTCAACGATTTTATTGGTTTGAACTACTATCAACCCGTACGAGTAGAAAGAATTCTAGGCCAAGCAGAACACGTTGAGCATTCACGAGAAAATGCCACAGGTGCTCCTGGCAACCCAAGCTTTGATGGTGAATACCGCAGCGTATCAATGAAAGATAAGCGTTACACCAAGTGGGGTTGGGAGATTTCACCGGAAGGCTTTGTTGATGGTTTGAGACTACTCAAAGACTATTATGGTGATGTCACTATGTACATCACTGAAAATGGCCTCGGTGATGAAGACCCAATCATTGAGGGAGAGATATGCGACATTCCTCGAATTAACTTCATTAATGACCATTTAGTGGCTGTAAAAAAAGCCATTGATGAAGGTGTGAACATTCAAGGTTATTATGCATGGTCTGCAATTGACTTACTCAGTTGGCTGAATGGCTATAAAAAGCAATATGGCTTCATTTATGTAGACCATCAAAACAACCTAGACAGAAAGAAAAAAGCTTCTTTCCATTGGTATAAGGACATTATAGCGAATCGAGGGGAAAGCCTTAAATACCCCGCTTAAAATCAAGCGAGCTATTGCAAAAAATGTCAATAGCTCGTTTTTGACCAAAAAGTAAAATCATTAATATTATGACTTCGAGCGCTTTCATAAAAGCAAAGAATAAAAAAAGACTGAACGTGAGAAAGTGTTGGCCGGTGAACTCTATAACCCGGTAGATGATGAGTTAAGTAAAAAGACGTCGTAGGTGCAGAAAAATAGAACGTCAACTTAACAACACAATGATAGGTGCTCCAGAGTAGAGGAATTCAATTGATGAACTTAGTCATCTTTGTGGCTTTTTAGCTAACTTATTGATTGCTAGGTTAACAATGTTACTAAAACACTTTTGTCCAAAAACGAGTTGAACTAAGCCGCTCTTCGACTATGACGACTACCAGCGAACTCTGTTTAAAGTCCGTTAATTTTAGCAAACCTTCATAATCACTGGTTCGAATCACTGGCGCGAATCACTGAGTTGATTTTTCATATACGCCAGAAACGAAAAATGTCGCATCCATGCGACATTTCTCTTTTGGCGGCCAAACCAGTTTTGCTATATCCATTCTAGATTTCAATCCATTAGGAGATTATTCAGAATGTAATTATAAGACGCTGTTAATGTTGATTAGTTCCCTTTATGCGGCATTTTTTTCGATTTATCTTCTAAGTCGAATGACGCAGCGATTAATTTCTTGGTGTAGTTGTTTTTCGGCGCATTGAAAATCTCTTCTGCAGACCCTTCTTCCATTACTTCGCCCTTCTGCATCACCAGTACGCGATCCGACAGTGCTTTCACTACCGAGAGAGCGTGGCTGATGAATAGGAAGCCGATATTGTGCTTGGCTTGAATGTCTTTCAGCAGGTCAATCACGGTCAGTTGTACTGAGCGATCGAGTGCTGAAGTCGGTTCATCCAGCAAAATGAAAGAGGGCTCTAGAATCAGTGCGCGAGCAATCGCGATACGTTGTCTTTGCCCGCCAGAGAACTCATGTGGATAACGGTTTATTGAATTCGGCTCTAAGCGAACTTCAATCAATGCTTTGCGCGCTCTTTCTAAACGTTCTTGCTTGGATAGATGAGGTTGATGCACCGTTAAGCCTTCGGTGATGATTTCCCCAACTGTCATGCGTGGTGATAAAGAACCATAAGGATCTTGGAACACCATTTGGACATCTTTCTTGAGCTTGTGACGCTCTTTATCATTTAATAAGCTAACGTCTTGGCCTTTGTAAACAATACGTCCGGTACTCGGCAGCAAGCCGATTAATGCACGTCCAAGGGTTGATTTACCGGAACCAGACTCGCCCACAATGCCCAAGGTTTCGCCCTGTTTCAGTTTCAACGAAATGCCTTTTACGGCTTCGAAGTACTGGCTTTTACTCTTGATGAAGTGTGATTTAACCAAGAATTGAACTCGGATGTCGTCAGCACACAATAGCTCCGGGGCTGTCGCCTCAACAGGAACCTTAGCGCCTTTCGGAATAGAGTTAATCAGCATCCGTGTGTAATCGTGCTTAGGGTTATCGAACAGCTCTTGTGTTTGCCCTTCTTCAACCAATTCCCCTTTACACATGACGAGTACACGGTCGGCAAAGTGTTTCACGACGCCTAGGTCATGGGTGATGAACAAAATCGCCATCCCCATTTTGCCTTGAATCTCTTTGATAAGAGAAAGTACTTCCGCCTGAACAGTCACATCCAATGCAGTGGTGGGTTCATCGGCAATTAGAATATCCGGTTCATTGATCAGTGCCATTGCGATCATGATGCGCTGTAACTGACCACCCGAAAATTCATGCGGGTACTTGGTGTAAGCCTGCTCTGGCATTGGTAAATGAACCAGGTTGAAGAGCTCTAGTACGCGCTTTTTTGCTTTTGATTTCGATACATTACGATGACACATAATGGCTTCTGCCACTTGAATGCCAACACGAAGGTAAGGATTGAGAGAGGTCATCGGCTCCTGAAATATCATGCCGATTCTATCGCCACGAATCGACTGCATTTCTCGCTCAGTTTTTCCAAGAATCGATTGTCCCTCAAACTCGATGTCTGATTGCTGATCAATAATCGCGTTATCTGGCAGCAAACGCATCAGCGCGTTGGAAGAGACGGATTTCCCTGAACCTGATTCACCAACAATGGCCAAGGTTTCGCTTGAGTTAAGGGTAAAGTTAACCTTTTTGACCGCATCAATGATTCCATCATTGGTTGTGAAGCTAACGGAGAGGTTATTGACTTTAAGTATGGCCCGGTCCGACATGATATATCCTTATCAATTTAAGACATTAGGTGAAGATTGAACTTCTGACGTTGTTTTAAGTTGCCCAAAATGGTGATGAGCACGTTGAATTTGTTCTAGTTCGAGCATCCAATGCGAACTACGCTGAGCGCTGCAAAAAGCGATCAGGTGATTGAGCAAATCTTCGCTCTGCTTTTCTAATAACCCAAAGGTACGTTGAATCAGCTCAGTGTTCTCCAGAGAGATAAATTGCATCAGAGCGTAAGATTGATTCAAGGTATCGAAGGCTTGTTGGTGCTGACCTAATCGGTTGAGTATCTCTGATTGAGCGACGCTCGCGTCTCTCAACCCGGCAAGCAGGCAGGCAAATTGGCAAGGCTTAATATCACTTTGGTATGCTGCATCTTGGATGTGATGAGGAAGTGAGGTTAGAACATCACCATACAGGCGCTGTGCTTCAGGCCAGTGACCTTGTTCCATTAACTGCTCAGCTTTTAGGTAGTGCATCCAGCATCGTTCAATTTCCATATCCACATCCTCAATTTATAATATCCGAAAATGGTAATGATATTTATTATCAATTGCAAATTAAAATCATTCACATGTTAAGTTGGTGAATTAAATAACGAGCTATTCCTAAAAATGGCTTAAATTGTGTGTTATTTGTTCAGTTGAACAGCTGTGTAGCGTAAGTCACTAAATTTGTAGGAAATTACATCTACACTGATTTTATCTACACCCAAGTAATGAAGGACTAAGGAGGCGGCGATGGCGATGCAAAGACTCAATACAGAACAGCTGTATCAGGTAGCGGATTTAGACAAGCTACCATGTAAGTCGACCAAAGAACTGGCTCCAATTGACGAAATCGTCGGGCAGGAACGGGCACAAAAAGCCGTTGAGTTCGCGATGTCAATCAAGGAAAAGGGTTACAACATTTATGCGATAGGGCGAAATGGTCTGGGTAAACGCACCATGATCTTGCGCTATCTGAACCGTCACCCTCAAGAAGTGCAGGAGCTTTTTGATTGGTGTTATATCGCGAACTTTGAAGATATTCGTACACCTAAGGTACTGAAGTTGCCGCGTGGCGTTGGCAGTAGCTTGAAGCAAGATATTGAAAAATTGATGCGTAAACTGCTGAAAGGTATGCCTCTAGCGTTTGATAACGAGATGTACTTTAGCCGTGCTGACAGGCTTAAAAACCAATTAGCAGCTAAGCAACAAGCCGCGTTAGAAAGCATTAGCCAAGAAGCGAAAGACAAGGGCATTAACCTGACGATCACCACTCAGGGTGATTACCAGTTTGTGGCCATGAATGGTGATGATCTTCATACCGAAGAGAGCTTCGATCTGCTTTCGCCGGAAGAACAAGATCAATTTGATAAAACCATTGATGGATTGGAAGTCGGCCTACGAACCATTTCTCGTGAGTTGACGGAGCTTGAAGAGACGTATACTGAGAAAATTCAAAAGCTGAATGATGATACGGCGCGAGACGTGATCACTCACTTCATCAAGCAATTGAAGAAGGATTACAGCCAATATCCAGACATCAAAAAGTACCTAACGGCACTGCGTAAAGACATTGTCGACAACGCTGACATCTTCTTAGAAGAGAGCACGGAGCAAGCAGAAGTTGCAACGGCTTCTTTGGATAAGAAAATGCCGCGTCGCTACAAGGTTAATGTGATTGTGAGCCAAAAGGAGGAGACTCTGCCGATCGTGGTGGAAGAGAATCCAAATTATCACTCTCTGTTTGGCTATGTAGAAACGGCAACGTTCAAGGGCACCGTATTTACTGACTTCTCATTGATTCGCGCAGGTAGCTTACACAGAGCCAACGGCGGCGTATTGCTGATGGACGCAGTGAAGGTACTTGAGCAGCCCTACGTTTGGGAAGGTTTGAAGCGAGCACTGCGTTCACGTCAATTGAGCTTCACTTCATTAGAAAAAGAGGTGACCTTAACGGGGGCGGTATCGCTTGATCCTGAACCGATTCCATTGGACGTTAAGATCATCCTGTTTGGCGATTACCGAACTTACCAACTGCTGCAACACTACGATGCAGAGTTTGGTGAACTGTTCCGTGTGACAGCCGATTTTGAAGATGAGATGAAGCGTACTCCCGATTCTGAAATGCATTACGCGCGCTTTATTTCGAGCATCGTGCACGACAACAACATGCTGCATTGTGACCGCAAAGCGATTGCTCGCATCATTGAGCACAGCTCTCGTCAGGCCGGTGACCAAGGTAAATTGTCTCTTCACTCGGCACACATAGCTAATCTGCTTCGTGAATCAAATTACGTGGCGAGAGGCTCAAAATCGAACCTGATTCGTGCAACGCACGTTGACCAAGCGTTATCTAACCAACAGATGCGTGTCGGACGACTGCAAGACAGCGTGATGGAAACCTTCACTAACGGCACAACGCTAATCCATGTTGATGGTCAAGCGGTTGGGCAAGTGAATGCGCTGTCTGTACTCAGCACGACGGATCATATGTTTGGTGCGCCGAACCGAATCACGGCAACCACCGCTTACGGTGATGGTGAAGTGATTGATATTGAAAGAAACGTAGACCTAGGTGGCAGTATTCACTCAAAAGGCGTGATGATCTTGTCGGCTTACCTTTCTTCCGTATTTGGTAAGACAGCCAAAGTCCCGCTCACCACTAACATCACCTTCGAGCAATCGTATGGTGGCGTCGATGGTGACAGTGCGAGTATGGCCGAGTTCTGTGCGGTTGTATCAGCGTTCTCTAAGCAACCAAACCGTCAAGATATCGCAATTACAGGCTCGATGAACCAGTTTGGTGAGTCTCAGCCAATTGGTGGTGTGAACGAGAAAATTGAAGGTTTCTTTGATGTGTGTGAAATCAAAGGGCGTTCAAACGAACAAGGGGTGATCATCCCACGTTCAAATGTTCACAACCTGATGCTGCGTAGCGATATTGTGAAAGCGGTTGAAAAGGGCGAGTTTAATATCTGGGCGATTGACCATGTAACAGAGGCGATTGAGCTGTTTACAGGTAAAGCCGCAGGTGAGGCAAGTGATGAGGGTAGTTATCCAATTGATACTATCTTTGGTATCGCCCAAGCTAAACTGAACGCACTGCGCAAATAGTTTGAATATCTAGATACAAACTATTTGCTAAATAGATAGCTAAACAAATAAACAAACAGCCAAAACGCAAAAGCCATCGATTCTAGAGTCGATGGCTTTTTTGTTGGTTGAGGTTTAGTTTGCCAGTGAGCTATTTGTATTTGGTCAGCTTACGGTATTCGGTGAAAGTTGCGTGTTAAATGGTGTTAACCGTTTCGCAAGCATAGCTTGGTGCCATCGAACTTCAGTTTTGCCAATAAGTGTTTGGCGTTAGCTCTGCCAATATCATCAAATTCGACACCGTATCGAGCGTAGTGCGTCGATTTCTGTAAATTACAGACGATGCCTCGCAATGGCGGAATCAGTGGTCCGTTGTAGTTCTCAGGGGTTATCTCAATAGACACGCGATCGGCAATCTGAATCGCACGAGAGGTTGGTGAGGTAACGAAACGACAACCACTTTTCGATAAATCTCGTATCTCACAGTTTGCTCGCTGGTCGTTGAAGATGATTCTTGAAGCCAGATTCACTTCATAGCGTGTTTCTTTACGTAGCTGTGTCACTTGCATCGTGCTTGGTGTAGACAGCACTAGAATAGGGAAGGGTTCACCAATCTTATGGTGAATTTGGCTTCTAAAGTGGATAAGCGCGCCTTCACCTCGTAGAGAATACGCACGAGCGGTCATCCAAAAACCTTCTTGAAAGAAAAAGTTCAGATCTTCATTGGATACCTCGGGAACCTCAACCACAATACAGTTATCACTGTGCGTTCCGATAAACTTGGTGGTGGCGAGAAACTTCGTGCCAACGGGAGTCGAGACATTTAATGTCAGCTCACTGCCGTGCTCAATCATGGCCAGTGCATCAGTGCTATTGATAGTGGAAACGGTGCGATTACGAGGGTCTTGAAGTGCCTGATTATGCTCCAAAGGCTTCTTCAGGGGTGCGTTCATTATATGTTCTCCATGCGCCAACATGCGTCTGTTAGTTATACTGGTAACTTGCTAACAAGGGGTTATTACGTGCTAGATTTAGTAGGTGTACTAACGCAATTTATAGAGTGCTTTTAATTGGTTTGAATTTTATTTATAACCACACGCTATAATAATATTTTCTTTGATTGTAAGTACTTAGTTTTATTTATATGCACTTGCGCTAGTCTATTACAAGGAACTCATACTTCAAACTTTTATTGTTTGTCGTATCAATTATTTGCAGGAGTTGAGAATGCAGGCAGTAAAATGGGATCAAGAAGTGAACCAGATCACGGTAGAGTTAGAACCCAACCAGTTCGCGGTCGTTAAGTATCAAAAGGACGGAGATGTACTACATATCACGTCGACACGCATTCCTGATGAACTGCAAGGCAAGGGCTTTGGGAAGGTGATGATGGAGTCGGTATTGCCTGAAATTGAACAAGCGGGCTTCAAAATTGTGCCGGTTTGTAGCTATGTGGTTCACTACATGAATAGGCAGCCACAGTGGTCACACCTTCTATCCGATAAAGCATAACAACGAGTAATATGTCTCAATCAATATCGTCGAATAATCGAGCTCAACCTGAAGCGGGTTCAAGTCAAAATCAGCCAGAGCTTTATCAACAAGAGTTTTATCAAAATGAGCTTTATCAAAAAATAGCGACCTCGCTGGGTTGTCATGAAGGGTTTGATGTCCAAGTGATTCAACGCCTATGGGGTGGATATGGCGAGTTAGTTCGCTTAGTCTTTTCTCAAGAAAGCAGTGCGGAACTCAAGAGTGTGATTGTTAAACATGTCGCGTTGCCAGATAAAGCTGAACACCCAAAGGGTTGGAATACCAAACTCTCTCACCAACGAAAGGTACACTCTTACCAAGTGGAAACAGCTTGGTATCAGTCATTCACCCAACAATGGGACGAGCGCTGCCCTGTACCTGTTGGGCTGCAATGTGAACTAGAAGAGAATGAGTGGCTGATAGTGATGCAAGACTTAGCGGATATTGGCTTCCCGTTGATCTCTCAGTTTGATGTGCTTGCTGCTTCTGACTATCAGGCATCTAGTTACACAAGAGAAGAGCAAAAACAACGCGATGCTTGCCTTAAATGGCTCGCTAACTTTCACGCAAAGCATATCAATATCAATCAAGAGCAGTTGTCATCATTGTGGCAAGTCGGTACTTATTGGCATCTAGATACACGTCCTGATGAGCTCAATGCCTTGGCTGATTTACCATTGAAGAATCAAGCCAAGCACATCGACCGTTTACTCAAAGAGTGTCCATATCAAACCTTAGTCCATGGCGATGCCAAGCTCGCCAATTTTTGTTTTGATTCTGAAAGCGAGCGAGCAGCTGCGGTCGATTTCCAATATGTGGGTTACGGCTGTGCGATGAAAGACGTCGCCTTGTTCATGAGCAGCGCGATTAGGCCACAAGATTGCGCAGAGCTTGAATCAGAAGTACTAGATGCTTACTTCCACTACTTGAAAGAGGCATTGGCGTACTATCAGCCACACCTTTCATTTGATGAGGTAGAAGCAGCATGGCGACCAATGCTTTACGTGGCGTGGGCCGATTTCCAACGTTTCGTAAAAGGCTGGAGCCCAGAGCATTGGAAGATTAACCCTTATACTGAGCAGTTGACCTTACGAGTGCTCACTCAATTAGACGAACAGGAGTCCGTCAATGTTCGATAGAACCGCGAGCTGGAAAACGCCGCAAAACTTCTTATTACTGATTTCGATTGTTGTCCCTATCGCGTTTTCGAGCTGGATGGCTCTGCTTAATAACTTCGTGATTGAGAAAGCGAACTTTGATGGCGCCGATATTGGTTTGTTGCAAAGTGTTCGTGAGATCCCAGGCTTCTTAGCGTTTACCGTGGTGTTTGTTTTAGCCTTCATTCGAGAGCAACGCTTTATGTTGATATCGCTGGCGATGCTGACCGTGGGCACGGCGATAACCGGTTTATTCCCTTCACTCACAGGCTTGTTGCTGACTACGGTTTTGATGTCGACGGGTTTTCACTATTTTGAAACGCTGAAGCAGTCTCTGTCACTGCAATGGTTGAGTAAAGAAGAAGCGCCCGAGATGCTGGGTAAAATGATCTCCGTTGGCGCGTTGGCATCCTTAATCACTTACGGATCTATCTGGGTGATGCTAGAACAGCTGAAGCTCGACTTTGCTTGGGTGTACGGCATTACTGGCGGCATTGGTTTTATTCTGGTTTTGGTGATGACCTTTGGCTTCCCTGAGTTTCAGACCAAAACGCCACAGAATAAGAAGTTGGTACTGCGGAAGCGTTACTGGCTCTACTACGCGCTAACGTTTATGAGCGGTGCGAGAAGACAAATCTTCACTGTGTTTGCAGGCTTCTTGATGGTAGAGAAGTTTGGTTACTCGGCTGCCGACGTCACATTGTTGTTCTTGGTTAATTACCTATTTAACTTCTTGTTTGCGAAGCGCATTGGTCGATTTATCGGTGTGGTTGGCGAGCGTAAAGCGTTGATCTTCGAGTATGTTGGCTTGATTGGTGTGTTTGTCGGTTATGGTTTGGTGCAAAGCGCGGAATGGGCGGCGGCACTTTACGTGATCGATCACCTGTTCTTTGCATTGGCGCTGGCGATCAAAACTTACTTCCAGAAAATCGCAGACCCGGCAGACATGGCATCAACTGCTGGTGTCTCTTTCACCATCAACCATATTGCCGCGGTTGTTATTCCGGTCGTGTTTGGTGTGATTTGGTTGTCGTCCCCTGCAACGGTTTTCTACATCGGTGCTGCGATGGCGGCGGTTTCTTTGGCGTTGTCTTTAAACATTCCTAAGACACCTGAAGAAGGCAATGAAGTGCGAATGTTTAGCTGGCGCTAATGTTGGTCTCGATATTATGAAATAAACAAAAAGCTCCAATAGTGATATTGGAGCTTTTTGTTTATGTGGGATATGTATATCTAATCCGCAAAATAGGTTTCACGCGGATCAGTTTCTTACGGTTTTTAATTCGGTACGCAGCTTGAAGATTCCCTTTGGTGCTTTGGTCAGTAAGATGCCGCAAAGTAGAGGAATCATCATTACAAGTGACTGTTCAGATAGAACCTCACCATTGATGTAGCAAGAGATCAGCAGCGCAACCACTGGGAAGATTAGGAAGCAGATAGACGCTTGGAAAGGGGTCGAAACCTGTCCTAATTTGAAGTAAGCCACAACGCCGCCAACACTCGCGACAAAGCCTAGGTAAACCACGGCTGAGATTGAATCCCCAGTGAAGGATTCAACATTCACGTTTTCACCTATAGCTGAAACAGCGAACAAGAATAGAGCTGCAATTAGGCTCGGTACGGCGTTGTAGGTTAGTACTTCAATGCCTTTGCAGTGCTTTTGAACCAGCACATACATCACTGCGTGAATCGCAACAGCAAGGCCTAAGCAAACCGTGCCAATTAGGTAGTCATCGCCACCCATCTGCATTTCATTACCAAGGATTAGACATAGGCTCACAACAGCAGCGATCAACCCGAATATCTGGTGCTTCGCTAGTCGTAGACCTAAGAATAAGCCAGACATCAACATCACAGCCACAGGCATGTTGGCGAAGATGATCGACGCTAAACCTGAAGAGATGTATTGCTCGCCATAGATCATCAACGTAAACGGAATCGCGAAATACATCAACGCAACAATAAGCAGCCATTGGCGCTTACCTTTAGGGAACAGCAGTGGTTGGTTGAAGACTTTCGCCAATACTGCAAGCAGAGGTGCTGCAAGTAAAAAGCGCAACGCAGTAGCAAAAATAGGTGGGATAGAATGCAATGCTACTTCCATAGCGAACCAAGTGGTTCCCCAAATTAAGCAAACAGAGACAAAAAGCAAAATAGTTAGCGACTTCGAATTCATGGTGACTACTCATTAATAATTATTTTAAATCATAGGCTTGTAGCGCCTTAATGACGTGGCACAGTATAGAAAGGTAGTCGGAGAAAAGTTTTGTCTTTTTATCTCTAATTTGAGTTTTTTGTGGAAATTAAATCTCTAGTATGATTATTTTATAGAAAATAAATTCGCTTTAGATAGTTAAAGTAAAGTCATTGTTCTTTGTGAGGTTTAATTTAACTTAAGGAATGGTCAACTCAACGAGTATGGCTGTTGGGTTATTGCTGTTAGCGTAGCAACAAAAAACGCGCCCTCAATGAGGCGCGTTTTTGAACAATACGTTTAAGAGGCTGCGTCTACTGCGTAACAGGCTTAACTTGTTTGGGTTGTCTTACCGCAAGGATAAGTTGTGGTAGCAGTGACATCACTATCATGCCGGTCATTAGTGAGTATTGTACTGCAGTGAATGATTCACCCATTAACACCATGCCTGTCACGATGCCAGCCACTGGGTTTGCGATTCCACCGAAGGTGAAATCAACCACCGACATACGTTGTAGCAACCACACATACATGCCGTAACCCAGCGCTGTGTTTAGGCCAATCACCCACACGAGTCCCATAGCATTACGAGTATCGAAATGAGTCACGGCATTAACATAAGGCTGCGGATCGATGAATGCATGAACGCCAGACGCGACAGACAAAATCGTACCACCCAGAATCAACTGCCACGTTAATACCTTCCACCAGTGCATGCGGTTACCCAGTGACTTGGTAATGCTGCTGCCGATGACAATACACATTATTGCGGCGAACATTGCGCCTAAACCGATTGGGTTCAGAGCAATTTGGCTTGGGTTAAACAGTATCCACGCTAAGGTGATCAAGCCAATACCCGAAAGGGCTTGAATCAGATGCGGGCGCTGTTTTTTCACTACCCAGTGGAAGATCATCGCGAACACCGGCACGGAGATCATGCCCACGCCAGAGATTGCCGAAGGCAGCGTTAGCGCCATCACGAAGATCAAGCCAAAGAAGGTCGCGATATTGATAAGGCCCAGTGTGAAAATGATTTGCCACTCGCCTTTTTTAGGCAGTGTTGGTTTTACTGCTAGCAATAACAAACCAGCAGGTAACGCACGCAAAGCACCCAATAATAATGGTGGCCACTCCTGTAGCGTAAATTGCGTCACTGCATAGGTTGTTCCCCAAAAGAACGCGGGGATCATTGCTAATAATATGTTCATTTAAAATATCTTTACGTTAAGATAACTATTGTGTGAACTGTATACTGAGAACTAGTGGTTGTAAAGTATCTTTATGTTAAACTAGTTTGAAGTAATCAGACTAACAACGGAGCGAGATTGCAAATGGATGCTATCGACCGCGTAGTAGAGCAATGGGCAAAGGAAAAGCCCGAACTAGATACTGAGCCTATGGCAATGATGGGTCGGATTATGCGTATTGCCAAGTATATGGAGACGCAAGTTGCCGAGCTTCATAAAAAATACGACATGAAGCTGGGTGAGTTTGATGTGCTGGCGACGTTGCGACGTTCTGGGAAGCCTTACCGACTGACGCCATCTGAACTGATTGGATCCATGATGCTGACATCTGGCGCGATGACCAATCGCCTTGATAAGCTAGAAGCCAAAGGGCTGATCAGTCGTGAACACAGCAAAGAAGACAGACGCAGCGTGAGTGTCCAGTTAACTAAAGATGGTCTTATTCTGATTGACCAAATGATGACTGAGCATGTTGAAACGCAGAAGAAGCTTGTGAAATCTCTGTCTGCGAGTCAGAAGAAGAACACCAACCAACTTCTGAAAACATGGTTGAGCGCGTACGAGTAGTTTTTCTGATCTTCCTTTAGATTCAATAAAAAACCGAAGCTTAATCGCTTCGGTTTTTTTGTGCTTGTTTAAGAACTTCAAGTACAGCGAATTGGCGAGTTAAGCTTGCAGCATCTCGTCACTGAACAGTTCTGCACAACCAATGCCGTTGATGGCGCAACTTTCGTCGATGTCTGAGATGTCACCGCTGACCCCAATCGCACCAAGTACCGTTTTATCCTTATCTCGAATCAGTAGGCCCCCTGGCACTGGCACCATGTTTCCGTGTGCGAGTACGTTTACGGCGGAGATAAATGCTGGTCGATTATCAGCATCTTGGGCGAGTTTTCTAGAGGAACAACCCAGTGCGAGTGCTCCCCACGCTTTAGCAATCGCGATGTCTGGTCGCATCATGCTAGAGCCGTCTTGACGTTGCAGAGAAATCAGCTTGCCACCGCTGTCTAAGACGGCGACCGTCAAAGGTTCTGTGTGGATTTTGTTTCCTGCTTTTAAGGTGCCATCAATGATGGTTAACGCTTGTTGTAGAGTCAAACTTCCCATGTTATCTCCTAGTTTTTCAAGGGGCCGTGTACCAAGCTAAGTCAGCCAATCATTACGCTTGTTGTGAATATCATCGACTGATTCAGCTCGGTACAAGAGTCCTAACTGGACTCTTGTAATAGCCCATAGCTGGGTAAAGTTAGGAAGGCAGCGAACTCTTTGGCTGTAGAAAGTTGATAGAAAAGATCAGCTGTCTCTTCAAATCGACCTGCTGAATAGCGCGAGTCTCCGACTTCATGTTTTATCGTGTCTAACTCCTGGTAAAGCCAAGAGTGGAATAGTTGCTTGGTAAAGGTTTGGCCGTCATCAAGCATGACGCCGTGGTGGATCCATTGCCAAATATTGGCTCTTGAGATCTCTGCGGTGGCGGCATCTTCCATTAGCCCGTAGATAGGCACACAACCGTAGCCTTGAATCCAAGCTTCGATGTAATACAGCGCGATGCGTATATTCTTGCGTACTCCTACTTCGTCGCGACTGCCCTCACAAGGCTTTAGCAACGAGTCTGCATTGATCACATGCTCTGGGCTTTGGAAATCCATTTGGTTTACTTTGCCATCTAAGTGCTTATCAAAGATCGACATTGCCAAATCAACCAGTGCAGGGTGTGCGACCCATGTGCCATCATGTCCGTTCTGAGATTCTCTTTGTTTATCTTCGATAACCTTGGCGTTTACACGTGCCATTTCTTGCGGGTCTTTTGCTGGAATAAAGGCTGACATCCCACCCATTGCTAATGCGCCACGAGCGTGACAAGTGCGCACCAACAGTTGGCTATAGGCGTTGAGGAATTCTTGATCCATGCCGATCCCGTGGCGGTCTGGCAAGATGCGGTCTTTATGGTTTTTCAGCGTTTTGATGTAGCTGAAGATGTAATCCCAACGGCCACAGTTCATCGCTACGATATGATCACGCATGGCGTATAAGATCTCTTCCATTTGGAATACGGCTGGCAGAGTTTCAATCAACACGGTCGCACGAATGGTGCCTTTGGGTACGTGGAAATAGTTTTCGGTGAAGCTGAAAATATCGTCCCACCACTGTGCTTCTTCCATGCTCTCAAGCTTGGGAATGTAGTAGTAAACACCTAAGCCTTGTTTTGCACGTGACTGATAGTTATGGAAAAAGTACAAAGCGAAGTCCATCAAGCAACCGCCGATAGGCTGATTGTTGAATTGAATGGACTGCTCTGGCAAGTGAATGCCTCGTGGGCGGGCAATCAGCAGTGCAGGATCGTTGTTTAACTGGTAACTCTTCTGCTTTTTCTCATCGAAGTAACTAATGGTTCCAAGGTTGGCATCTCTTAGGTTGATTTGCCCTTCGACCATATTGGCCCAAGTCGGGGAAGACGCATCCTCAAAGCAACACATGAAGACTTTCGCGCCTGAGTTTAGCGCGTTGATCACCATCTTTCTTTCGATAGGGCCGGTGATCTCTACGCGGCGATCGAGTAGCTCTGTTGGAGGTGTTGCCACTTTCCACTCTTTATTCTGACGAATGGAAATGGTGTCTTTTCTGAAATTGGGTAGCTCACCCTCGTCATATTGAGCTTGTTTTGTGTCGCGGTCACTTAGCAGGGCATGACGGCGATCTCCAAATTTATTGACGAGAGCTTCTAAGAATTTTAATGCATCTTTAGACAAGATCTCTTTGTACTCGGAGTTGTCCATATTCCCGAGTACCTGCATACACTGTACTTCTTCTCTCTCTTTTACGTCATTCATCATTGTTGTCTCCTTTGAACAATACGATGTAACTTTGTATACAAAATGCTCTTTTTAAGGATATTTATATTGTAGAAATTGTAAACAAGCAAACGGTATTTAACATTTATTTATCATTTGGTCTTTTTGTAATTTATTTTTACATAAAGATATTTTATGTAAAGCAATGAATTGTAAGCTTTTCAGGATGAGTGTGTACTTAATGTGATGGGTTGATGTAACAAAATTGTTTCATTTTGGGGTTGATAAATAGCGAGGATGGTTCATAGTACACAAAAGTTAGTTTAATTGTATACAATCTGAACTGGAGGTTCGAATGGCAATTATGAAAGCGATTGAAGCAGCGGTAGAGGTGCTTAAACGTGAAGGTGTAGACATCGCATTTGGTGTTCCCGGCGCAGCAATTAACCCTATGTATGCGGCTATGAAAAAGCTCGGAGGAATCGACCACGTCTTAGCTCGTCACGTAGAGGGTGCATCCCATATGGCTGAAGGGTACACGCGTACTAATCAAGGCAATATAGGTGTGTGTATTGGTACTTCTGGTCCTGCGGGAACGGACATGATCACGGGTCTTTATTCTGCGACTGCAGATTCGATTCCAATTCTATGCATCACCGGCCAAGCGCCACGTGCTCGTCTTCACAAAGAAGATTTTCAAGCGGTCGATATTGAATCTATCGCTAAACCAGTGACTAAGTGGGCGACTACGGTGCTGGAACCTGCACAAGTGCCACGCGCATTCCAAAAAGCCTTTCATTTAATGCGTTCGGGTCGCCCGGGTCCAATCCTGATTGATCTACCGATTGATGTTCAGCTGGCTGAGATTGAGTTTGATATCGATACCTATGAACCGCTAGAACCTTATAAGCCACAAGCAACCCGCGCGCAGGTTGAGAAAGCATTAACCATGATGTCTCAATCGGAAAAACCGCTGATTGTATCGGGTGGTGGCGTGATTAATGCTGGCGCGTCCGAATTGTTGCAACAGTTTGCCGAGATCACTGGAGTTCCTGTGATTCCAACCTTGATGGGTTGGGGCTCGATCCCAGATGATCATGAATTAATGGCAGGCATGGTAGGGCTACAAACGTCTCACCGTTACGGCAACGAAACCATGCTCAACTCTGACTTTGTGTTTGGTGTCGGTAACCGCTGGGCAAACCGTCATACCGGCTCTGTCGATGTTTACACTGAAGGCCGAAAGTTTGTTCACGTTGATATTGAACCAACCCAAATCGGCCGCGTGTTCTGCCCAGATTTAGGCATTGTCTCTGATGCCAAGGCAGCGCTGGAGTTAATGGTTGAAGTGGCGCAAGAGTGGCGTGACGCTGGCAAACTGCCGAACCGAAATGCTTGGGCAAGTGAGTGTCAGGAACGCAAGTCGACCATGCTGCGTAAAACCAATTTCGATGAAGCGCCAATGAAACCGATGCGTGTTTATGAAGAGATGAACAAGGCATTTGGTCGTGACACTTGTTATGTGAGCACCATTGGTTTGTCGCAAATTGCTGCCGCTCAGTTCCTGCATGTTTATAAGCCTCGTAACTGGATCAACTGTGGTCAAGCAGGCCCATTGGGTTGGACAACACCTGCTGCATTAGGCGTACGAGCGGCCGATCCTGACCGCGATATTGTCGCTATCTCTGGTGATTATGATTTCCAATTCATGATTGAAGAGCTGGCGGTAGGTGCGCAGTTCAACTTGCCATACATTCATGTGTTGGTGAACAACTCATACCTAGGATTGATTCGCCAAGCGCAGCGCCAATTTGATATCGACTATTGTGTACAACTGGCGTTCGATAACCAGAATGCACCAGAGCTTGAAGGCTACGGTGTTGACCATGTTGCCGTTGTTGAAGGCCTAGGTTGTAAGGCAATTCGAGTTCGTGAACCAGAGCAAATTGCGGCAGCGTTTGAGCAAGCCAAAGAGCTGATGAACAAGCACAAGGTGCCAGTGGTCGTTGAGCTGATTCTTGAGCGAGTAACCAACATTGCGATGGGCGTAGAGATCAATGCCATCAACGAATTTGAGCCACTTGCCGAAAGCCGCGGCGATGCCCCAACAGCGTTAGCGTACAAGTAATCATTAAGTAATGTGTATCCGTAGAGCTGAGGTTTAGCTCTACGGAAAGTCTCCAATAGAGCGAGGCTTACTAAGCAACCGTAGCTCCACCAAATAACCGTTGCTTCACTAAACAGTCATAGTTTCACCAAATAAAGAATAAGGACAGAGTCATGGCAAAATTTGCAGCAAACTTGTCAATGTTATTCACGGAAGTTGATTTTATGGACCGCTTTGAAGCTGCCGCAGAAGCGGGCTTTCAAGGTGTCGAATATCTTTTCCCTTACGCCTTTGATGCTCAGGCAATCAAAGAAAAACTCGACGCTAATAACCTAGAGCAAGTGCTATTCAACCTGCCCGCGGGTGATTGGGACGCTGGCGACCGTGGTATCGCGGTCGACCCTGCACGAGTTGAAGAGTTTCAAGCGGGCGTACCTAAAGCCATCGCTTACGCAAAAGCACTGGGTTGTACTCAAGTGAATTGCTTGGCCGGGATTGTTCCGCAAGGTGTCACTCAACAAGACGCGCAATCGGCGTTTGTGATTAACCTGCATTATGCGGCGAACGCGCTAGCAGCAGAGGGCATCAGCTTAGTGATAGAAGCGATCAATACCCGCGATATTCCGGGCTTCTTCTTAAACACCACTGAGCAAGCCAAAGCGATCATTAAAGAGGTAGGGAGCGATAACCTTTCTATCCAATACGATATTTATCACATGCAAATTATGGAAGGCGATCTTACGCCGACCATGCAACAGAACATTGGCCACATCGCACACGTGCAACTGGCGGATAATCCAGGCCGACACGAACCGGGTACCGGCGAAATCAATTACCCGTTCGTGCTCAACTATCTTGATGAGCTTGGCTATCAAGGCTGGGTTGGCTGCGAATACAAACCAAAAACAACGACGACAGAAGGCCTTGGTTGGCTGCACCAGTACCGTTAATTGCGCCTGGTAACCCTCAAACGTTAAGGAGAACAACATGTCTAAAATTGCATTTATCGGAACTGGCATCATGGGTAAACCTATGGCGAGTAACCTTCAAAAAGCGGGTCACGACTTGATTCTGTCGGATCATTTCAACGCTGCTCCTGCCGAGTTGGTTGCAGCAGGTGCAACGGTTTGTCATTCCCCTGCCGAAGCCGCGGAACAGGCAGATGTCATTATTCTTATGGTGCCTAACACCCCTCAAGTAGAAGAGGTGCTGTTTGGTGATAACGGTGTCGAGCAAGGTCTTACTGCTGGTGGTGCGACGGGCAAGTTAGTCATCGACATGAGTTCAATCTCGCCAATCGCAACCAAAGCCATTGCCGCTCGAATCAACGAAGGTGGTGCTTCATACCTTGATGCTCCGGTTTCAGGTGGTGAAGTTGGCGCGATAAACGCGGCTCTGACTATCATGGTGGGCGGTGAGCAAGACGCCTTTGATAAAGCACGACCTCTTTTCGAAATCATGGGTAAGAACATCACGCTGGTGGGTGATAACGGTGCAGGTCAAACCTGTAAGGTCGCAAACCAAATCATTGTGGCGCTGAATATCGAAGCCGTGTCTGAGGCGCTCGTATTTGCTTCGAAAGCCGGTGCTGATCCAGCGCGAGTACGTCAGGCTTTATTAGGTGGCTTTGCTAACTCTAAGATATTGGAAGTGCACGGTGAGCGTATGGTTGAAGGTACCTTTGATCCAGGCTTTAGAATCTCGCTTCACCAAAAAGACCTCAACTTAGCGCTAACGGGCGCACAAGAGCTAGGGGTTGCACTGCCGAATACGGCAAATGCACAAGAGCTATTTGGTGAGTGTGCCGAAATGGGCGGCGAAGGTTGGGACCACTCTGCGCTTATCCAAGCGATTGAGAAACGTTCTGACCACTCGATTCGTTAATCTAGTTAACGGTTTGTCCGTTTAGTGGTTAGTCAATCTACCGATTATCCGTTAATTAATCAGGGCTGCTATCGATTCGTAGCTCAACAGTTTCAAACAGTTTGTTTATAAATCGCGTAGTTTCGTCTCCTTTTATACGCGTTCCTGATACGAGGCAAAGGTTGAAGTTGTTCCTTTCCAACTTGATCTTAGCAGGCACCCTTTGGCCTTGTATCGGGGTTCTTTTTTTCTCCGTCAACTAAGGAGTGGATGATGGACATTGATGCTAAGCAGTTTCTACAAACCCTTTTCTCAAGTGCTGTTAATCAGGCGCTACCTAAGAATCACATCGAACCTTTTCTTCCTAAAGACATTTTTTACCGCTCAGCCAACCAAGCTGGGCGTACTGTGGTGATAGGAGCAGGTAAAGCGGCCGCGTCAATGTCAGCAGAGCTTGAAGCGGTTTGGCAGGCAAAAAAACAACAAGATCTCGCACTGCGTGATCTTGAAGGCTTAGTCGTGACCCGCTACGAACACACCGCCCCTTGCGAACATATCGAAGTGATTGAAGCTGCGCACCCCGTGCCAGATGCGATGGGCTTAGAAGTGAGCCAACGTATGCTGCAATTGGTGAGTGGCTTGAGCGCTGACGACACGGTTATTTGCCTACTGTCGGGTGGCGGTTCCGCTTTGCTAAGTCTGCCCGGTGGCGATATCAGCTTGGCAGAGAAGCAACAAATCAATAAGGCGTTGCTTAAATCAGGCGCCGCCATTGATGAGATGAATTGTGTTCGCAAACATCTATCTTCGATAAAAGGCGGTCGACTCGCCAAAGCAGCGTATCCTGCAAGGGTTGTGTCACTGGCGATTTCTGATGTGCCGGGCGATGACATTAGTGTGATTGCCTCTGGCCCAACCGTACCCGACACCACCACGCGTTTTGATGCGATGGCAATTTTAGAGCGTTACCAAATAGAAACACCACGCACGGCATTTGAATGGTTAAATAATCCAGAGTCAGAAACCGTAAAGCCAGATGACGTATGTTGGAAAAATGCAGAGCACAATATTATCGCGACCCCGATGTCGGCATTGGAATCCGCTGCAGCAGAAGCTGAAGGCTTAGGTATTCCGGCTTATGTGTTGAGTGATTGCATAGAGGGAGAAGCGCGAGATGTTGCGAAGGTGCACGCTGCGTTGGCTAAGCAAGTGGCCAATCACAAGCACCCATTTGAGGCGCCTTGCGTGATACTTTCCGGTGGCGAAACCACAGTAACCGTTAAAGGCAATGGTCGCGGTGGGCGTAACTGTGAGTTCTTGTTGAGCCTATATAACGAGCTTAAAGGCCAAGACAACATATTTGCATTGGCTGCTGATACCGACGGGATTGATGGCGTGGAAGACAATGCGGGCGCATGGATCACGCCTCAAACATGGCAACAAGGTTCGAGCCTGTCGCTTAAAGCGCAAGACTACCTCGATGCCAACAACAGCTACGATTTCTTCAAGCAAGTCGATGTGCTTCTTACCACGGGGCCGACGCTGACAAATGTGAATGACTTCCGCGCAATATTGATTCTTTAACTTGAACAGTTCAAAAACACGGTATGGAATGGTCGCTTCTTAACAAATAGAGCGGCCATTTTATTGTTATCAATGCGGTGACCTTGAGTTCTGAGATTATCTTCTGGACTAATGAAGCACGTTGATTACTATGATTTTAGTAACGAGCTGTAAAGGATGCAATATGTCTAGGATCAGACAAAAGAATCAAGATTTAATCATCGAAGTCGCGTGTGAACAATTCGCCACTCATGGTTATGCCGCAACAAAAATGGCCGATATCGCGAAAGCGGCCGACATTCCCAAGCCTAACGTATTCTATTATTTCAGCTCAAAAGATAAGCTCTACAACGCTGTGCTTGAAACCGTCACTCAGCCTTTACTAGAAGCGTCTCGTCCGATTGAAGAGCTCAGCGATCCTGTTGAAGCCTTGTCTCAATATATTCAAACCAAGCTGATCATTTCTCGCGATCATCCACATGCCTCTAAGGTATTTGCCAATGAAGTGATGTCTGGCGCTAAAGTATTGCCGAAAGAGATTGGTGACGAGCTGTATAAGCAATCCCAGATGATTCTTGATAAGTTCTCGACATGGTCGGCGCAGGGCCTAATGGACGATGTTCCCGCTCATCACCTGATGTTTACCATCTGGGCGGCAACTCAAACCTACGCCGATTTTGGCTGGCAGATTTGCAGCGTGATGCAGAAGGACCAACTCGATGATAAAGACTATGCCGATGCCGCTCAGTTCATCACACAGTTAGTGATTAAAGGCTGTGGTGTGAAAAGCTAATGTTGTTTGAACGTTTATCTAGGTGTGTGAGTGACTATAAGCACAGAACCTCTTTTGTGACCTGTTGTGCAATAACTCATTTATCTTGAATTCGGTTCGATTAGGTATGCCATTTTATTTAAATGACAGGTTATAGTATCGCGAAAATTGGCGGCACTTACTCTTCTGAAAAGCGAAAAGCGAAAAGCGAAAAGCGAAAAGCTGGAAACTTATAGATGAAGCCGCTAACAATATTACACGCACAACATTAAGGTTTAGCAATGACGCTTAAAAGCTTGGCATGCACCATCAGCGCAGTTCTGCTTGCAGGTTGCGGTTCAACGGTCGCGACGCAAACATACAACGCTGATCTGATCATCACCAACGGACAGGTTCTCACCATCAATTCAGAAATGGATGTGATTGAAGATGGTGTTGTTGTAGTGAAAAACGACCAGATCATCGCAGTCGGTACCGAGGATTTAATGACTCAATATCGCGCAGAAAAAGTGATTGATGCTCAAGATGGAATCGTCATGCCGGGTATGGTGAACGCGCACAACCATTTACCGATGATCGCGTTTCGTGGCTTAGGGGAAGAGGGTATTTCGAATCGTCTGTTCGCTTACTTCTTCCCTCTAGAAGCCGAAAAGCTAAGCCGTGAACTGATTTACAACGCAACCAAGCTTGGCTCTATCGAACTAGCACAAAGCGGTGTAACCACTTATGCCGATATGTATTACCACATGGATGAAATGGCCAAGGCGACCAAAGAAGTCGGCTTACGCGCTGTGCTCGGCGAAACCGTGATTAAGTTCCCAGTGGTCGATGCCAAAGAACCTTACGGCGGCATTGAATACGCCAAAGGCTTTATCGAACAATACAAAAACGATGAGCTAATCACGCCTGCTTATGCGCCACATGCGGTGTACACCGTGAGCAAAGATAAGCTGCAAGAAATCAACAAGCTGTCTGCTCAATACGATGTGCCGGTGCTGATTCACGTTGCTGAATTCCCAAATGAAGAGAAACGCATCAAAGATGAAACTAAGGCAACATCGCCAGTCGAATACATGGATGAAATTGGTGTGCTGGACGAGCGCGTAGTCATTGCTCACGGTATCCATCTTTCGGAGAACGATCAAAAGCTTCTAAAGCAAGCTGACGCAGGGATCTCATACAACCCAATGGCGAACGCTAAAGGTGCAACTGGCATCGCACCAGCATGGGATATGTACCGTGCTGACATGCGAGTAGGCTTAGGAACAGATGGCCCAATGAGCTCTAACCAAGTCGATATCATGCGCACATTAAGCTACGCAGCGAACATGCAACGTTTAAAGCATTCTGACCGCACTATCATGATTCCTGAGCAAGTTATCGAGATGGCGACATTAGGTGGCGCGAAAGCCCTACACATGGAAGATCAAATCGGTTCTCTTGAAGCGGGTAAGAAGGCAGACATCGTGATTGTAGAGACAACATCAGCGAACATGATGCCAAATTACGACCCTTACGCGACCTTGGTTTACCAAGCGAACCCAAGCAACATCGACACGACGATTGTGAACGGCCAAATCGTAATGGAAAACCGTGTAATGCAAACCGTTCAACTGGATGAAATCCGCCAAAGCGTCGATGAGTTTGAAACAGATATCAAAGCCTTTGCCAAAGAGCTTTCTAAGAAGGCGATTAAGTCGAAGAGCTTGATGGATTAAGATGTAAATCGGTTTCTAAAAATCGAACTGAATGAACAAGGCCGACATCACGTCGGCCTTTTTTCGCTTTTCTAGTTAGAGAGTATTTAATTATTCATCGCCAGTTTACCTAGCTTCATTGCAGCTGCATGGTGGCGGTGCATTAGTTGTTCCATGTCTACGCCAATCACAGCGCCATCGTTCACTCGCCACTTACCTGCAACCATCACTTTATCTGCTTGTTGAGCGCCGCAGAGTAGTAGTGCTGCAAGTGGATCGTGGCTGCCAGAGAAGCGAATGTCATCAAGTTTGAACATCGCGATGTCGGCTTGTTTGCCGACCTCTAGCGTACCAATGTCGGTTCTGCCCATTGCTGCTGCAGAGCCGGATGTTGCCCAGCGCAATGCATCAAAGTGTGAAACATTTGCAGAGCCATATTGCAGGCGCTGTAGATACATCGCCATGCGAACTTCGGCAATCATATTGGAGCCGTCGTTTGAAGCAGAACCGTCCACACCCAGCCCGACCTTTACACCCGCGGCCTCGAGGTCATTATTCTTACAAATACCGGAAGCCAACATCATGTTGGAAGTTGGGCAGTGGCTGATACCTATTCCTGCTTTACCCAAACGCTTAATCTCTTCTGGGTTGAAGTGAATACCATGAGCAAGCCAAGTGCGTTCATTGAGCCAGCCGACATCTTCTAGGTAATCGACAGGGCGCAGGCCAAACTTCTCAATACAGAAGTCTTCTTCGTCTAAGGTTTCGCACAGGTGGGTGTGCATCATTACGTTCTCACGCTCACTGATCTTGGCGGTCTCTTTCATCAGATCTGTGGTGACCGAGAATGGCGAACAAGGCGCGAGTGCGATTTGAATCATCGCCCCTTCATCACGCTGGTGGTAATCGCGAATCAAGCGTTGGCTGTCATCAATGATGGTTTGTTCGGTTTGAATGGTGTGTCGTGGAGGTAGTCCACCTTCATCTTCCCCAAGGCTCATGGAACCGCGAGTGAATATCGCCCTTACGCCCAACTTCTCTGCCGCCTCGACTTGTAAATCAATGGCGTGTTCAAGCCCGTTTGGCAGCAAGTAATGATGGTCCGACGCTGTAGTACAGCCCGACATCATTAACTCGACCAGCGCCAGCTCTGTAGCAAGGCTCATCATCTCAGAATCGAGGTTGGCCCAAACCGGGTAGAGGCTTTGCAGCCAATGGAAGAGTTCTTTATTGAGTGCGCCAGGGTAGGCTCGCGTTAGGGTTTGATAGAAGTGGTGGTGCGCATTGATAAGCCCAGGAGTCACAACATGACGAGAGGCGTCGACGCTGTAATCTACGGGGGAGGTTGGTTCTTTGTGTTTACCAACCAATTCAATGATCTTATTACCTTTAATGACAATACCGCCTTCTGCATCAGCTAGTGAGCCAGTGTAGATTGCGAGAGGATTCTTAATCCAGATGGTTTCCATTCATAGTAGTCCTTAGCCATCTCAGCCTTTTCAGGGAAGAGGGTCTTTATTGGTATTTGTAGTTAAAAGATAAATTCGAATCAGGGGCGTTAAAACGTTCAATGCTCTAATCAGCCCTGACCCTACGGAAATCGGTTTTACGTTAATCAGTGAACCAGTTAGTTCGCTTTGGGCTCAGGGTTATCTGATGCCGCTTGAACGTCTGCTTCTATGTTTGCTTGTTGAATCTCTAATTGTTCATCTGCTTGAAGCGCTTCTTCAACTTGTTCTTTCATTTCTAACTCAACTTGCGCTTGGCTTTCGGCTAGTGCTTCTTGCTCTTCTGCGCGTGAAGACTTTGGCAGAACAAGGTTCAGCAGTACCGTCATGATAGTGCCTGTAGTGATGCCAGAGTGAAGAAAATTCGCCAAATCATGTGGCAAGTGTTGCAGCAATCTTGGTTCGAAAGTGACGGCTAAACCAGACGCCAAACCAACACAGATTACCAAGGCATTTCGCTTGGTGTCTGCGGCCTTGATCAACATGCGGATACCCGCGTAAGCGATCATACCGAACATCACAAAGCCCACACCACCCAAAACAGGTTTCGGGATCGTGACGGCAATGGCGGCTAATTTCGGGAATAAACCGCCTAAAATCAACAAACCACCGGTTGCAGCCACTACATAACGACTCGCTACACCTGTGATACCTACAATACCGACATTTTGACTGAATGATGCCAGTGGCATTGCCGTTAAAATTGAAGATAAGGTACTGCCAAGGCCATCGCCTAGAAGGCCACGTTTTAAATCTTTACCGGATACTTGGGTTTGACAGTTGTTACCGAGTGCCATGAAATCACCCGTTGCTTCAGCGATAACCACGATGTACACCAAGCTCATGCTGATGATGGCACTCGCAGAAAAGGTGAAGCCATATTTGAAAGGTTCAGGGCCACCAACCCAAGCGGCAGAACTGATTTGCTCAAGGTCGACCATGCCAAGCGATAGCGCCACAATGTAACCGCCCGCTAAACCAATCACGATAGCGGAAGCAGCAACCGCGCCTTTACAGTAAACCGATACGCCAATCACTATCCCCAAAGAGACCAGTGCGAGAAACAGTTTAGGTAGAGTGGCGAATTGTTCCGTGTTGGCAGGAGAGTCGCCAACCCAGTTCATGGCAACCGGTAAAATGGTTAAGCCGATTAAGGTAACCACAACACCACTTACCACGGTCGGGAATAGCTTGCGAACCTTGTCCATATAGAAGCTGGCACCAATGACCACAAACGAGCCGATAAGCGCCGAGCCCATGATGGCGGCGACACCACCTTCGTTACCGATCGAAATAGTGACACCTAAAAAGGCAAAGCTTGAACCCATCACCACGGGTAATCGAATACCAACAGGGCCAAAGCCAAGGCACTGCGCGACGGTCACAATACCAGACGCCAATAGCGCTGCATTGATCAGTGAGACGATCTCGGTGTTGGGCAGGCCGATAGAGGCGCCGACAATAAGAGGCACAGCAACGATGCCACCAATCGAGGCGAGCATATGCTGTAAAGCGAGTAGAAGGGTTAGCCCATGGGGCGGTCTTTCATTAAGGGTGTACAGAAGTTTCATTTGATATTCCTCTGCCTGCGTTTCCGTTTACAGGCGATTGGCGGTCAAATAATGACTTCTACAAACTGCGTAGGGTCATAAAAAAGGTGCACTGAGTCATTAGGAGTTCTGCTCTCGAGTCATCAATGCAATTAGCTTTCTTAAAAATCATGTTGTTGCTTGGCTTGCAAGCCAGCCAAGCAACGTTGTGAGCAATCAAGAAGCGACTGCTCAGGAGCTATAGGATTAACCGATGAATACTAGCTTGGCGATGAAGATAGCCGCTAAGAAGTACATCGAGATAGACACATCTTTGGTTTTACCTGTCGCCAACTTAAGCACTGTGTAGGTAATGAAACCCAATGCGATACCGTTCGCGATAGAGAAGGTCAGTGGCATCATTAGTGCGGTAATGGCTGCAGGAGCACCGTTGGTGAAGTCTTTCCAATCAACGTGCTGCATGCTGCTCATCATTACGAATGCCACGTAAATCAACGCGCCAGAGGTTGCGTAAGCGGGGATCATGCCTGCAAGTGGAGATAGGAAAATCGCCGCTAAGAACAACACACCAACCACAATCGCAGATAGACCGGTTCGTGCGCCTGCTGCAACGCCCGCTGCACTTTCTACGTAACTGGTTACTGGCGGACAACCCACACACGCACCTGCCACGCTTGAGATACTGTCAGCTTTCAGCGCTTTGCTTAGGCCTTCAATTTTTCCTGTTTCAGGGTTAGTTAGGTTTGCACGCTCGGCCACGCCCATCAAAGTACCCGCGGTATCGAACATGTTTACAAAAAGGAAAGCCAAGATAACGCTGATCATTGAAACATCGAGAGCGCCCATAATGTCCATTTTTAGGAACGTAGGCGCTAAGCTTGGTGGCGCCGCGAAGAAGCCGTTGTAATGCACTAAGCCAAGCATCATACCGACTAGCGTTACACTCAAAATACCGATTAACACCGCACCAAATACTTTACGCTCACTCAGAACAGCGATGATAAGGAAAGCGATAGCGGCCAGTAGCGCTTCAGGTTTAGTGAAGTCACCTAGTGATACCAGTGTTGCTGGGTTTTCGACGACGATACCTGCTGTTTTAAGACCAATTAGACCTAAGAACAAACCAACGCCCGCAGTCATGGAGTAACGTAAACTCACAGGGATACTTTCAATGATCCATTGGCGGACTTTGTAGAAACTCATCCCGACGAACAAGATACCTGAGATAAACACCGCACCCAGTGCCACTTCCCAGCTGTAGCCCATTTCGCTTACTACCGTGAACGAGAAGAAGGCATTCAAGCCCATGCCCGGCGCAAGTCCGACAGGCCAGTTCGCAAATAACCCCATTAACAAACAACCGATAGCTGCACCAATACAGGTTGCGACGAATACCGCTCCTGCATCCATACCCGATGCGGCCATGATTTGTGGGTTAACGAAGATGATGTAAGCCATGGTTGCGAAGGTGGTGACACCGCCGACTAACTCATTTTTTACGCTGCTTCCGTGTGCCTTAATCTTAAAGAGTTTCTCTAAAATTCCGTTGTTCGCATCTTGGTTGAGTATTTCTGTTTTACTCTCACTCATGTCTGCAAGTCCTTTTATGTTGTGATCCATTTATTGAATACAGCGAGATTTCAATATTAAGTTTTAAGGTTTTTTCCTAGCCGCTATTTCTTTAGCTATCAGTTGATTAGTCATCAACTCTCTAACTAATAACGTTATTAGTATTTTTATATGAGCGTGTTTAATGAGCGCGCATCATTTTAGATGCACGCACGAATCTGTTTATTATTCGATGGTTGGGCCTAGTTCGAAGTGCTAGGTCACGGGACTAACTGCCCCGATAGGTGGAGAAACTGTAAGGCGAGACGAGAAGAGGAACGTGATAATGCGCTTCTGGATCATCTAAGCCGAAACGAATAACCACGTCGTCTAGGAAAGGCACGCCATCCAGCTCTACGCCTTTACTTCTGTAGTAATCGGCTACGTAAAACACCAATTGATATTTCCCCGGTCGGAAATCATTCCCTGCCAGAATCGGCGCATCGGTTCGGCCATCGGAGTTAGTGATTACCGTCGCCAACTTTTCTGTTGAGTCTTCATTGACCTTATAAAGCTCTACCTTGATCTCTGCACCCGGTAAGCCGTGAGTCGTGTCTAATACGTGTGTTGTTAATCTTCCCATAGTCCTTTAATAGCGCTTTTGGCGCTCCTCTGTTCCGTGGTTTATCTGTCTGTTTCGACCTTGCAAAGAATGCAACTGGTCACTTTGTTATCACTAACTATGTACGAACTGTACACAATTAGTAAAGCGAATTGTTATAAAAATGTTGGTTAATCTGTCGTTTTTCTTGACTTTATAGATCTTGATTATCGCTTTTTAATGAACTTGAATTTTATTAACTTGTTGTTTTTAATTTAAAAAGTTGCGACCATTTAACTTAAATAACAAAATCTTTACATCGAGATAAATAATTGTATACAATAAATGTACAGGGGTAAGGTTACTCGATTTTTGGAAAGTCCATTAACTGATTTATTTTGATGAACCAGTGAAAGAGCGGCCAAGCCAACCACTTATGTTAGGAGTACTTGGATGAATAAGGATTATTCAAGGAATTTGATCGGTTATGGAGCTAACCCTCCAAACCCTCAATGGCCAGGTAATGCGCGCGTCGCGGTTTCTTTTGTATTGAACTATGAAGAGGGCGGTGAGCGTTGTTTGTTACATGGAGACGACGAGTCTGAAGCTTTTCTTTCAGAGATCCCGTCAGCACAGCCGATCAAAGGCGAACGTCACATGAGCATGGAATCCATTTATGAATATGGTAGCCGCGCGGGTGTATGGCGTGTTCTTCGCTTGTTCGATGAATATGAAATCCCATTGACCGTCTTTGCGGTTGCTATGGCGATTGAGCGTCACCCAGACGTTGCCAAAGCTATGGTCGAAGCGGGCCACGAAATTTGTAGCCACGGTTATCGCTGGATCGACTATCAATACATTGATGAGTCAGAAGAGCGCGACCACATGACTAAAGCGATTGAGATCATCCAACAAGTGACGGGTCAGCGCCCGCAAGGTTGGTACACAGGTCGAACGGGTCCAAATACGCGTCGCTTAGTCGCAGAAGAAGGCGGCTTTCTTTACGACTCAGATGCCTATGATGATGACCTGCCTTATTGGCACACCGAGACTGGTCATCCGCAATTGGTGATCCCTTATACACTCGATGTAAACGATATGCGCTTTTCAACAGCGCAAGGCTTCAACTCTGGTGAGCAGTTCTTCCAGTATTTAAAAGACACTTTTGACACCCTTTATATGGAAGGCGAAACCGCACCGAAAATGATGTCGGTTGGGCTGCATTGTCGTCTTATTGGTCGTCCCGGTCGTATTGCTGCATTAAGACGTTTCTTAGATTACGTAAAACAGCATGACAGCGTGTGGCTATGTCGTCGAATCGATATCGCCAACCACTGGCACCAACATCACCCATACAACGAACAACAAAATTAGAACGAACAGCAAGGAGGCTTAACGTGACTGAATTTCGATCTTGCCAACCAACAACCATGAACCGCGATACCTTTGTCGCGCACTTTGCTGATGTGTACGAACACAGCCCATGGGTTGCTGAAGCGGTTTATGACCAAGGTTTGAATGCCGAAGATGATCATATCGAGAATCTTCATCTAAAAATGGCATCAACCTTGTTAAATGCCGACCAAGGCAAACAGTTGGCTTTGATCAATGCTCACCCAGATTTAGCGGGCAGAGCAGCAGTAAACGGCGAACTCACCGAGTCGTCGACCAAAGAACAAGCGGGGGCGGGCATCGACCAGTGCAGCGCCGAAGAATTTGAAAAATTCACTTCTTACAACAACAGCTACAAAAGTCGCTTCAATTTCCCTTTTATCATGGCGGTGAAGGGAGCCAATCGTTACCAAATTCTTGAGTCGTTCGAGATGCGATTAGGAAATGATAGTGAAACTGAGTTTGCTACGGCGATTCAAGAGATCAACAAGATCGCGATGTTTCGTCTCTGGGATATGTAAGTTAACGGAGTTAACAGCTATCTCAGCCCAGTCTTAGTGCGCTAAGAGCCCGCTTTATAAGCGAATAAGCCACTGAGTTCTCATTTTATTATTACTTGATTAATTGGATAGGATTACACGGACATGACCCAAACATTTGAACAATACATAAACCTTGCAGACGAAAAACTCGGCGCAAAAGCTACCTTCGCAACAGACGATTTTTTCGCAGATAAAAGCCGTCTACTTAGCCACGCAGCGCCAGAGTGGAAAGACGACTTATATGACGACAACGGCAAGTGGATGGACGGTTGGGAAAGCAGACGTAAACGCGGCGAAGGTTACGATTACTGTGTCGTTCGCCTTGGTCTAGCTGGCACCATTGCTGGCGTTGATATTGATACCTCATTCTTCACAGGTAACTTCCCACCTTCGGCATCAATTGACGCGTGTTATTCACCACAAGGTGAGCCAACAGACTCAACAGAGTGGCAAGAAATTCTGCCTTCAATGGCACTACAAGGTGATCATCATCATCTTGAAGAAATCGAAAGTGACCAAGTATTTACGCACCTACGTTTGAACATCTACCCAGACGGCGGTGTCGCACGTCTACGTGTTTATGGCCGACCAAGCGTGGATTGGGACGCAATAGATTCTCAGCAACAAGTTGACCTAGCAGCCGTTGAACACGGTGGCCGAGCACTCGCATGTAGCGATGAGCACTACGGTAACAAAGCCAACATCTTAGGCCCAGGCCGTGGTGAAAACATGGGTGATGGCTGGGAAACAGCACGTCGTCGCACACCGGGTAACGACTGGGTTATCGTGGCATTAGGCCACCCAGGTAATATCGAACGTATCGTTGTGGATACGGCACACTTCAAAGGTAACTACCCAGACAGCTGCTCAATCCAAGCGGCTTACGTGAAAGGTGGCACCGACGACCAAGTGGAAACACAAAGCCTATTTTGGCGTGAACTCTTGCCAGCACAAAAGCTGCAAGCGCATGAGATTCACGAATTCATTTCTGAGGTAAACGACCTTGGTGCGATTACCCACGTACGTGCAAACATATTCCCAGATGGTGGTATCAGCCGTTTGCGTCTGTTTGGTACGAAAGCGAAATAGGTAAGGAAATGAGTATGAGTAATGGAATACGTCGTTTATCTATCGAACCGTTAACCAAGCAGGCTTTTGCAGAGTTTGGCGATGTTATCGAGTCCGATAATAGTGATTTCTTCATGATCAATAGTGGATCAACACGTCGCTACCACAAGCTAGCGACAACGGATGTGCAAGACCAAGATGGAGAAGCCATCATCAGCATCTTCCAAGCCACACCGTTGAGCTACCCACTGACCATCAAAATGTTAGAGCGTCATCCACTTGGCTCTCAGGCATTCATTCCATTACTTGGTCAACCCTATTTAATTGTTGTTGCGCCAAAAGGCGACGATCCAACATTAGCCAATAGCCGAGCTTTCTTGAGCAACGGCCGTCAAGGAGTGAACTATCACAAAGGGGTGTGGCATCACCCGGTTCTTGCGCTCACGGATCAAGACCAGTTCTTGATTGTCGATAGAGGCGGAGAAGGACATAACTGTGATGAAGTTTATTTCGACAACGATCGAGTGGCATTGCATTTGGAAGATATGCCAACGGAAGACAACAAGGAAGAGCAACGCTTAGCTAAAGCGTTGTGATACAGGAGTTTATTATGGATCCGCATATTACAGAATGGTTGAATTTAGCAATACGCTGGGCTCACATGATTGTTGGTGTTGCGTGGATAGGCGCATCATTTTACTTTGTTTGGTTAGAGAACAACCTTAACCGAGTAAACCCAAAAACTGGCCTTTCAGGCGACTTATGGGCAATTCACGGCGGTGGTATTTATCACCTAGAGAAGTACAAACTTGCGCCACCAGAGATGCCAGAGCACCTGCACTGGTTCAAATGGGAAGCCTACTTCACGTGGATCACCGGTGTGTGTCTACTGGGTGTGGTTTACTACCTTAACGCTGAAATCTACCTGATTGCACCGGGCTCTGGCCTTGATTCAACAACGGCAATCGCGATTGGTATTGGTTCATTCGTTGCTGGTTGGTTTATCTACGACTTACTGTGTGACTCGCCTTTAGGTAAAACCCCCGTGTTGCTTGGCGTTGTGCTGTTTTTGCTGCTCGTCGCTGCGACGTACGGCCTAACTCAAGTGTTCAGTGGCCGTGGTGCTTACATTCATGTGGGTGCAATCATTGGTACCATCATGGTGGGTAACGTATTCCGCGTTATCATGCCTGCACAACGTAACTTGGTGAAAGCGATAGAAGAGAAGCGCGAACCGGATCCGGCACTGCCAGCGAAAGGCTTACTGCGTTCTCGTCACAACAACTACATGACACTGCCAGTGCTGTTCATCATGATCAGTAACCACTTCCCAAGTACTTATGGCTCGGAATACAACTGGCTGATTCTTGCTGGGCTAGCGATCTTCAGTATCTTGGTGCGCCACTACTTCAATACCCGTCACGGTAGTCAGAAGTTTGCATGGACAGTGCCAGTCGCGGCATTGGGTATGATCACGCTTGCGTTTGTGACCTCACCTTACGCGAAAAAACAGATGACTCCGGTTGTGCAAGCACCTGTGGTTCAAGAAGTGCAAGTCAGCGCGACTGAATCAGCGACAGAAGAGCTTGCTGGAAACGACACAGCGTCAACGACGACTAGTTCTCAAGCTGTACCTGCAGACCACGCAATGCAAACGGCTAGCGCAGGTGTAAGCTTTGAAACCATTAACAAAGTCATTCAAGAGCGCTGTTCTGTGTGTCATTCATCAACCCCTAGCCACGCTGCTTTTGCTGCTGCGCCAGCCGGTGTGATGTTTGATACCCCAGAAGAGATCAAAGCCAACATCCCAAGGATTGTTGCCCAAACCGTAACAACCAAGGTGATGCCGCTCGGCAACATGACTCAAATGACCGACGAAGAACGCGCACTCATCGGCACATGGGTAGAGCAAGGCGCTACGCTGCAATAATGATGTGAATCCTTTACCTAAGAGCATGAGTCTTAGGTGAGGCTTGGGGGGAGTTTGGTTTCGGGCACGCACTAAACTCATCCCACCCTGTTTCCCCGGTTCCTATAACCGGGGCTTTTTGTTTTTGGACAAAGGCATATTAGAAACTTTATTAGTATGCATCCTTAATAGTTTTATGAACCCACCGACGTGAGTTCGATATTTGCGTTACATGACATATTTAGTTGCATATAAATTGTTGTTGGTCATGAAATTTAGGCTGTATGTTTGGTATGTGTATGTTCTGAAAGGAAAGCTTGTTGAAATTCAAAGCTTTTGATTGCGAATATTCACAAAGAACTAGTTAGATACCCAAGTATAAATTTCATAAAAAATAAGGAAATATAGTAATGAAATCAGTTTTTTCGTTCGACTCAATGTTAACTCCTAAGTTAGTTACTGGCCTATATTGGTTGTTGTTGCTAATCGCTGTAGTTTCAGGACTAGCAACCATGTTTGGAGGATATGGAGGCGTAACATTTGAGAAGTTTATTCTTGGTGCGTTTACGATATTAGGCGGCGCTATAGGTGCGAGAATTTGGTGTGAATTGATGATAGTTATCTTCAAAATTAATGAAAACCTGCAGTCTCTAAAGGACTTAAAAGGCGAGACTGAAGCCTAGTATTCAGATGCGTGACAGCTAACACTTCGATGTTAGCTGTCTAACATGCCGAAGCTGCAATTCACTATGTTGCGCCTGTTGGTGAGAAAGAAGACTCTGTGAATCATTGCATGTCGATAGTAAGTACTTACGTTTAAACTGATTCATTGCGTGCGCAGTCCTGTATAAGGTTCTTGATATGAATCTCTACCCATGGCATTTTTAGCCCAAATTGACTTTGGTTAGGACAAAAAATGGAAGACTTGATAGTCGCGTATTTTAGGGCATTGAGCTCATTCTTTAGGTACCTGTTTCAGTCGTTCTTGATTGAGTTTATTGGTTACGGAGCTGGTTGGATAGTCTGTAAAGTATTCACATTAGGGCGCTTCCCCCCATTGATTCCAACTGAAAAAGAGCGAACTAGAATCTCTTATATCGGAGCTATCAGCATCGTGTTGCTTCTATTAGCAATTGGTGTGTTCAATAGTTTGTGATTTGGAGTGAGGATATATGAAATTTTACCCCGCGGAGCAATACCAAGCGGCTTGCTACGAGCTGTTTATCCGATACGAACGTGAAATCAAAAAGCTAATCCCTAACGCGAGAGTTGAGCATGTAGGCGCATCTTCTATTCCATCTGCAGTATCTAAAGGCGACTTGGATATATTCGTCGGTATTGAATCGAGTGAACTTGAGTACGCCATTGAACAACTCACAACACTCGGCTTCAATGAGAAACTCGATACCTTAAGAACGCCGGAACTGTGCATGTTGGAGTCTACATCAGGACATGACGTGGCCTTGCAAGTAGTTGCCAATGGTTCTGAGTTCGAATGTTTTCTAAGGTTTCGTGACAAGCTACGTGCGGATCCGGAATTAGTGGAGCAATACAACACCCTCAAAATGTCTTGTGAAGATTGGTCGCAAGAAGAGTACCGTGAAAAGAAGTCGGCTTTTATCGAGCATGTGTTGGCTTTGAAATAACAACAAGTTTCGATTGGATATTATTCATCCAAATCCTAACTTTTTGTGCTGTTTTTACTTTCCTCTTACACTCTTTTCAAATATCGAACCTAGTATCAAATTTCTCTTTGTTATACAGGCAAGTATCTCATTATGAAGAACTTCTTTGATAGCGAACTCATGCTCTCTAGCTCTTTGAATTTCGTTTTGCTATCGCTTGGGCTAACGCTCATTTTTCATCTTCCTATTTGGTGTGGGTTCAATTTGAGCCGTCGCAAGTGGAAGCTTATGGATTATTTATGGCCGTTCTTGGCGGGTATCGGGATGCTGGGTGCAGTGTCTGAGATTCGTGCGAAAGTAGCGGGTGATTGGGTTGAAACCGAACAAACTAGAGCGGTGGCGATTTTAGAATCGGTTCAGCAGTTTTCTTTGGATAAATTAAGAAGCGACATCTGTACAGGTCAGCCATCTTTGGACTCTCACGGGCAACACCATGAGGCGTGTTTATGGTATTTGAACACGGCGATCACGTTCAAAGATGTCGATTTCACCTTGTTACCCAACGCATCGGATTTTACGGTTCCTGCGCCGAGCGTGTCGCTGGTTGAAAGCGATGCCGTGTGGGTGGATGGTATGCTGAGTCAGTATGAGAAGCAGAAAAACCAATACATAAAAACCAGAGAAGCGCAGGTGAAGCAGCCATTAGAAAGCCTCTTCTGGTATGTGAGTCCTTACTTAGTCTGTTTCGCTATTGCTCTGCGCCTTACTAAAGTGACGGCAGAGCTTAAACTGGATAAGTGCGTAAACAATTAACTCGACATAGACAGCGCGAACGACAGTAAAATAGGCAAGGTAACCACACTTAGGAAGTTGCCGAACAACACCATAGATGCGACTTTAGGCGGCTCGACATTGAACCGTTCAGCGAATAGGTAGTTCATCACGGCGGGTGGCAGCATGGTGAACAGCACCATCATCTGTAGGTGCAACGTAGGCAGCGGAATAAAGAAGTAGATGATGGCAAAGGCGATGGCACCAGTAAACAGCGATTGAGCCGTACACAGCAAGCCAACTTTTAATCCACTTAGCTTCAAGTTCACCATTTGCGAACCCAACGACAACAGCATGATAGGTACGGCTGCTTGGCCGAGTAGTGAGGTGGCTTCGTAGATTGGATTCCATACTGCAATGCCAGACAGGTTGAGCGTCATCGCTAATGCTGCGGCTAAGAATATCGGCATCTTGAGGATCTGTTTGATCGGATTACCTTCGCTTAGTAGCGCTAAACCGACACTAATGTGCACGCATGCCGATACCACAAACAGCAATACCGCAGGGGCTAATGCACTCTCACCAAAGGTATAGGTGAACAGGGGAATGGCCAGGTTGCCACTGTTGCGGAACATGTGTGGCGGCGCCCAAGCTTTGAAGTTGAGCTTAAAGATCTTACAGATTGGTATCATCAATAAAGCGGGCACCAACACCGCGACCAAAGAGGCGGTGATGAGTGGCAGTTGTTCGGTGTCGAGAGGCATGGTGGTCAGCGAGGCAAACACTAGCGCAGGAATACACACATCCATGTTGATGCGATTGATCGGTTTGAAATCGGGCTTGAGCCAACGACCGACCGCAAAGCCAGCACTGGCTAGAGCAAAAACGGGAAACAGAATGCTGACGACCTGTTCGAACATAGAATTCCTTTCTAGATTGGATGCTTCCATTTAGCTGATAAACGAATGTTTTAGAGAGACGCTAAAGTGAAGTATGAAGTCGAGATGTATAAACATTAACCTATCAATATAATGACTTGGCGTCACCGAAGATCGTTGTCTGTGAGCGGTTAATTTATATTTCTTTGAATGAAGCACAAAAAAGACCAGTGGCATTAGCAACTGGTCTTTAAAGGCTAGATAAATCTGGACGGATTTTTAATTAACGACGGCTTGTCGCTGTCTAGCGATTTTTACTCGGTTTTAAGCCTAACTAACGAGCTTCTTGTAATCTTTGAAGTTTACGTCATAGGCCTTTTCGCCATAGATGTAAGTCTCGCTAACGGTTCTGTCGTCACCCAAGCTCATCAATACAAATAGCTTCTCTTCCAGTTTGGTGGCTTGTTCCATTCTAAAGCGCATCAGTTGTGTAGCGTGCAAGTCAAGCACCACGAAATCCGCTTCTTTTCCGACTTCCAAGTTACCAATCTTGTCTTCTAGATGCAGCGAGCGAGCACCGCCTAGTGTTGCCAAGAATAGCGACTTAGCCGGGTGCAGCTTCTTATGTTGTAGCTGCATGATCTTATAGGCTTCACTCATGGTTTGTAGGATTGAGAAGCTAGTGCCTGCGCCGACATCAGTCCCCATACCAACACGAATGCCGTGCTCTTCCATTTCTGGTAATCGGAATAAACCTGAGCCTAAGAACAGGTTAGAGGTCGGGCAGAAAGCAATGGCAGATTCCGTGTCGGCTAGGCGCTTACATTCGCAATCAGACAAGTGAATGCCATGGGCGAAAACCGAACGTTTGTGCAGTAGGCCATAGTGGTCATACACATCCAAATAGCTGTCGCGCTCTGGGAACAGTTCTTTTACCCATTCAATCTCTTTCTCGTTTTCAGAAAGGTGCGTGTGCATATACACATCTGGGTACTCTTCTAGCAATTTACCAACGGTAGCCAATTGTTCTGGTGTACTGGTTGGCGCGAAACGAGGTGTCACGGCATAAAGCAAACGGCTGCGGTTGTGCCATTTCTCAATCAGTTCTTTGGAGTCGGCGTAGCCAGATTCTGGCGTGTCGGTGAGGTAATCAGGCGCATTGCGATCCATCAAAACCTTACCCGCAATCATACGTAGGTTGCGCTTCTCAGCTTCTTCAAAGAAAACGTTAACCGACTCTTTGTGTACCGTGCCGAACACGAGTGCCGTGGTTGTGCCGTTGCTTGCTAGTTCGTCTAGGAATAGCTTCGCCACTTTGTGTGCGTAGACTGGGTTTTTGAAGCGCTTTTCTTCTGGGAAGGTGTAGTTCTCTAACCAATCAAGAAGTTGCTCACCGTAAGACGCGATCATCCCTGTTTGAGGGTAGTGGATGTGCGTATCAATAAAGCCAGAGGTGATCAGCTTGTCTTTGTATTCTTTGACTTCGAGTGTTTTAGGTTGGCGAGCCAATACCTCGTCGACATGGCCCAAGTCGACGACATGGCCGTTCTCAACCACTAAAACACCGTCTTCAAAATAGTCGTAAGACTCATCGATGCCGACGTCTTTTGGGTCGGCGACGCTGTGTAAAATACTGGCGCGATAAGCTTTGCGTTGCGTTGTCATGTTTACTTCCTTTTAATGACTTCAGCGACGTTATGGCCACTGAAGCTTTGCGACTTGTGTTAGGCGATCTTCTCTTCCAATGGTGGTTCGCCTACGTCGCTTGGTTGACTGTGTTGATCGGTCAAACCCTGATTTCGATATTGTTTGGTTGGGCGCTTTTGTTCAAGCGCTTGGCCTTGATAGTGTGCGATCAGTTCACCCGCAACCGATACCGCAATTTCGGCAGGATGTTTGCCATTCACGGCGCTAATGCCAATCGGGCAAAGCATGGTTTCGATTTGTTCTTGGCTGTAGCCGCGCTGCTCTAAGCGGAAGTCGAACTTCTTACGCTTGGTAAGCGAGCCGATCATGCCAAAGTAACGGCTGTCTTCACGGTCAATAATGGCTTTGGTTAGGTCAAAATCGAGCTGGTGGTTGTGGGTCATCACAAGGTAATAACTGTTTGGTTGCATGTGTTTCACTTCACCGACTGGGTCGTCTGAGACAAGCTTTTTAACACCGTGTGGCAGCGTTTCAGGGAACACTTCTTCACGTTCATCAATCCAGGTCACACGGAAGGGCAGAGTCGCGACAATGTGCAGCAGCGCTTTGGCAACGTGCCCAGCGCCAAACAGCACAAGGTGATTCTGCTGAGTGCCAATCGGTTCAAAGCTTAATGTTGCCATTCCGCCACAACACTGGCCCAAACGAGCGCCTAGGTTAAAACGTTCCACTTTGAGCGACTTTTCACTGGCAATCAGCATTTCACGCGCCATTTTGGTGGCCACATGTTCAAGGTGACCACCACCAATCGTAGCGATGATTCGGTCACGAGTGACAAGCATCTTGGTACCCGCATCACGTGGCACTGAGCCTCTGTCTTCAAGCACTGTCACCATGACACATGGTTCGTAGCTCTCTTCCAGCTTTGCCAGTTCGTGAATCCAATTATCCTTAAACATATGTCCTCCTAAATCCCTTCTGTGCTTCCTAAGCTGTTTATTACGCCCTATGCCATATCTGTCAGCTCTAAGCCGTTTCTGATTGAGCATCGACCGAAGTCGGGGCTGTTTCAGAGACTTCCTGAATCGCCATCAAAATACGCTCTGGCGTTGCTGGTGTGTTGAGCTTAGGAATCGCTCCATCAACGGCCACGTAGCTAATCGCATCTTTCAATGCACTCCATACCGACATACCCAACATGAAAGGTGGCTCACCCACGGCTTTCGAGTTGAATACTGTGTCTTCTGGGTTGCTGCGGTTTTCCAAAAGGTGCGTTCTGAAATCAATTGGCATATCAGCAATCGCAGGGATTTTGTAGCTTGCAGGGCCGTTGGTCATTAAGCGGCCTTGCTGGTTCCACACCAACTCTTCCGTTGTTAACCAACCGACACCTTGTACAAAGCCACCTTCGACTTGGCCGATATCAATCGCCGGGTTCAATGAAGCGCCTACGTCATGCAGAATATCGACACGCAGAATCTTGTTCTCGCCAGTCAGGGTATCGATGATGACTTCTGAACAAGAAGCACCATAGGCGTAGTAGTAGAACGGACGACCACGCGCCTTCTCGTGATCGTAATAGATCTTCGGAGTGCGATAGAAGCCAGTGCTTGATAGCGAGATTTGGTTGAACCAAGCCAGTTCAACAAATGAGTTGAAGGTCATGATCTCATCGCGGATCTGCACCATGCCGTTTTTAAACACCACTTCTTCAGGCCACACTTTGAAGTGCGAAGAAGCGAAGTCGATCAGGCGCTGCTTAATGGTTATTGCGGCGTTTTGCGCGGCCTTACCGTTGAGGTCGGCGCCCGATGAGGCTGCGGTTGGTGATGTGTTCGGAACTTTGTCTGTGTTTGTAGCGGTGATCTGGATACGTTCGACATCGACTTGGAACTCCTGTGCAACGATTTGTGCCACTTTGATGTTCAAGCCTTGCCCCATTTCCGTACCACCGTGATTCAAATGAATACTGCCATCGGTGTAGATATGGATGAGCGCACCTGCTTGGTTCAAGAAAGTCGCAGTAAACGAGATGCCGAATTTCACTGGTGTGATAGCAAGGCCTTTCTTCAAGATAGGGCTCTGCCTGTTGAACTCAGCGATTTCTTTACGACGTGCGTGATAGTCACTGCTGCGTTCAAGCTGTTCGGTTATCTCAGGTAAAAAGTTGTCTTCAACGGTTTGGTAGTAATGGGTCACATTACGGCCTTCTTCGCCGTAGTAGTTCGCTTTACGTACTTCCAAAGGATCTTTTTTCAGGTAACGCGCAATCTCGTCCATGATGTGTTCAATCGTCATCATGCCTTGCGGGCCACCAAAGCCACGGTAAGCGGTGTTCGATGCGGTATTGGTTTTGCATCGATGACCGACCACAGTTGCATCGCCTAGATAATAAGCGTTGTCTGAGTGGAACATCGCGCGGTCGACAATAGAACTTGATAAGTCTGGTGAGTAACCACAGTTACCTGTAACGGTAATGTCGGCACCTTGAATCACACCGTTGTCGTCAAAACCGACTGTATATTGATTGTAGAACGGGTGGCGTTTACCGGTTTGCTGCATGTCTTCATTACGCAGCAGACGCATTTTGGTCGGTCGGCCTGTAAGGTGGGCAATCACCGCAGCCATACAGGCTGGAGAGGCTGCTTGAGTCTCTTTACCACCGAAACCACCACCCATACGACGCATATCAATCACGACTTTGTGCATCGGCACGCCAATCACTTCCGCAACCAGCTTTTGAACTTCGGTCGGGTTCTGTGTAGAGGTGTAGACGATCATGCCGCCGTCTTCGGTTGGCATTACACTACTGATTTGCGTTTCTAGGTAGAAGTGTTCTTGGCCACCGATCTCTAGGTCACCAGAGATCACGTGTTTCGCTTTTTTCAGTGCTGCTTTTGAGTCTCCACGCTGTTGAGTGTGGCTTTCTGTTACGAAGTGCTCTTTTGCCAGCGCTTCTTTCACATCAAGAATGGCTGGTAGCTCTTCGTATTCAATAACGGCTGCGTGCGCGGCTTTGCGTGCGGTTTCTAGATCGTTAGCTGCCACAGCAATCACAGGTTGGCCGTAGTATTCTACTTTGCCATCGGCAAGCAGTGGGTCGCCCGGTAGGATTGCACCAATGTCCAATTCACCTGGTACGTCTTTGGCTTTAATGGCAATCGCCACGCCTTCAAATTCGTAACACGGTGATAAATCTATATTGGTAATGTTCGCGTGTGCTTGAGTGCTCAGGCGTGCGTAGACGTGCAGCTGATTTGGGAACTCTAGGCGGTCGTCAATGTATACCGCTTCGCCCGTGACTTGCTTGGCTGCACTGTCGTGTTTTACGCTTTTACCTACGCCAGTTTTTAGGTCTTGTTTTGCAATGGTAACCATCTCTTCGTGGGTCATCGCATTGCTCTTGTGAACAGAGGAATTTGATTTAGACATAAGACGTTACCCTTGTTTCGATTTGGTTGTTTTTGTTCTGCTGTTCAATGAAGTAACGACGCAACATATTGGCTGCCGACAATGAACGGTATTCTTGGCTGGCACGGAAATCAGATAGCGGCTCAAAGTCGTTATACAGTTCCTGCATCGCTAACTTAATATTAGCGTCTGTCCATGGTTTGCCTAATAACGTATTTTCACAACGCGCCGCGCGCTTAGGTGTTGCAGCCATACCGCCGAAAGCGATACGAGCGTAAGAAACCTTGCCGTCTTCGATTTGAATATCAAACGCACCACACACCGCAGAGATGTCGTCGTCTAAACGTTTAGACAGTTTGTAAGCTCGGAAGCTGTCGTTAGTTGGCTTAGGAATGATGATCTGTTCAATGAACTCACTCTCTTTTTGCGCCGTCACTTTGTAGCTGATGAAGTAATCTTCAATCGGCATGGTGCGTGACTCGTCACCGCAACGAAGTTTGATCTTTGCGTTAAGGGCAATCAGCAGAGGAGGGGTGTCACCGATAGGCGAAGCATTCGCTACATTACCGCCGATGGTGCCTTGGTTACGCACTTGCAGTGAAGCAAAGCGATGCAGCAGTTCACCAAAATCTGGGTAGTGTTTTTTCAATAGTGAGTAAGAATCACTGATAGGCAGGTTGGCACCAATGATTAGATCGGTGTCGGTCTCTTCACATACCTTCATGTCTTCAACAAGGTTCACGCTGATCAGTGTTTCAATCTCACGATGGAATTGCGTCACTTCCAGCGCTAAATCCGTACCGCCAGCAACCAGCTTAGCGTTCGGGTGGGCTTGAAAAAGCTTGGCCAACTCATCGGTGCTTTTTGGGGAAAAAGCGGTGAGGTGACCAAGGCGTAAGTTGGCCTCAGTGTCTTGAATGCTTTCTAGCTTCTTGATGGTGTTGCGTTCAAGTTCAGCAAATTGGTCGATCAAAGGTTGGTCTGTTGAAAGTGACATCGCAGCATCAACAATTGGTCGGTAGCCTGTACAACGACATAGGTTACCCGCCAGTGATTCCATGACGTCTTCTTTGCTCGCATCGGGTTTGTTTTTGCCTAGCGCAAACATCGACATGATGAAGCCCGGCGTGCAGTAACCACACTGTGAACCGTGAAAATCAACCACCGCTTTTTGCACTGGGTGCAATGAGCGATCTCGATTTTGCAGATCTTCTACTGTGATCAGTTGCTTGCCATGCAGCGCTGAAACGAACGTAAGGCAAGAGTTCACCGAGCGGTATTGCAGCTGTCCATCAACCACCTCACCCAGAACTACCGTACATGCACCACAGTCACCCGACCCACAACCTTCTTTGGTACCGGTTTTATTAACCTTGGTACGAAGGTAGTTGAGCACTGTCATATTTGGCGACAGATTATCTTCGCGTCTTATTTCCTGATTGAGCAAAAAAGTAATCAAGAGACCTCCTTGTAAATCGACATATTTCCATGTGTATTCTTTTTGACTTCTAGGTCAATAATTATCCATCCTGACCCTGCGGTCAACTATTTATTTACAAAAATGCAACAAAGATGGCTTGTCGTGAATTGTATACAATTTAATTTTGGTCATAGTCGTCTGTTTTATAAGGGTTTGGATTGAGATTGAACAGTTTTATGGTGTGAATGAATGGATAGCTATGTATACAAGATAAAGACAAGATTTATGGCACTGTTGGGAGTGATTCTGTAGAGGCTAAGATCGTTGTTGAGGCTAGAATAGACAGTGTTTTAGATGGATGTGAGTCGATCGTCGTATTTATTTTTAGGGGAGAGGGCATAAAAAAGAGAAGTAAACACGAAGGCTTACTTCTCTCCAATTTTGTTAACGAAAAGCTGTTAACAAAAAGTTGTTAACAGATGGTTATCAATCGTTTGTTGAATCGTCTATGACTTACTCTTAAGCAGATCTGAGAACACGACATGCAGATCACTAGAAGCTGTGCTGCTGTCTAGGTTGAGCTTCGAACGAATATGGCTTAGGTGTTCTTGCATCAACTCTACGGCTTGTTGTTCATTGCCTGACTCTATCGCATCCAGTAAGCCTGAGTGTTCGTCTAGAGAACAGTTCGAGTGGTTGCCCGTTTCGTACTGAGCGATCAGCAGTGAAGTTTGCGATACCAAGCTGCGTTGGAAAGCCAGCAGTGGCGCGTTCTCTGCCATTTCAGCCAATTTGATGTGGAACTCACCAGACAAACGTAGGCCAGAGCCGTAATCGCCTTGGTCGAAAGCACAGTTCTCTTTCGCGACTAATTTTCTGCATTCTTCTATTTGAGCTTTGGTTGCGTTTTTCACCGCCAGCTCAGTGATAGCAATTTCCATCACTTCACGTGCTTTAAAGATTTGTTTGGCTTCGTCAACCGTTGGCGCAGCAATCACGGCTCCTCGGTTAGGACGGATCACCACAACTTGTTCTAAGGAGAGGCGCAGCAAGGCACGGCGGATAATAGTACGGCTAACGCCAAAGATTTCTGCTAGTGCTTCTTCGCTTAATTTGGTGGCTGGTGGCAGCCTTTGTTCTAGTATCGCGTCGAAGATATGGCAGTAAACAACATCGTCTTGAGTCTGGCCTGTTACTTTTGTTTTTACACCTTTGGAGACAGAATTTTTGAGAGCTGTCATAGAGATAAGGGCCCTTGTTTAGTCGAGTTGGGTTGGTCGAGAATAATTCATGAGTGTTACTCTATATTGTATACATTTATCTATACAATGCCACTGGATGAAAGTGCGATGCACGCTTATTTGTTAATGACTTATAACATTTAGTTTGCAGGGAACTGTGTGCAATCTTGAGCTTTAAGTCATTCGCCCTAAAACTAGACGCGATTATCGCCGCAGCTGTACGCCACGATCTGGCTGATTTCGCTCAGGCTACGACCTGACTGTTGCTGCCATTCGTTGAAAGCCTTACTCGCCGCGACTTGTGCTCGCTTGGTGTTACGACCGCTATCCACCACATCGGTACTGCGCAAATGCGCTTCAACGTCCGATGACAAGATGAAGGTATCTTTGCCCATTTGGCGTAAGGTGTAAGCGCCAGTGTTACCGCCCAGTCGCTTGCCGTGTTTCTTCAGATAATCCCAAAGTTCGGTGATGCGTTCTGATGGCCAGTCGGCAACCATTTGCGAGAACGAATCGGCCTCACGCTTGGCGTTGTGAATCATGGTGGCATTGGCAGGGATGGTCATCACCTTAGTAAGGTGACGAATAATACGCGGGTCTTGTGCTTTCTGTTCCCACATCTCGTTCGGCAGCATCAGCATTTTTTCGATATTGAATTCAAAGAACACTTCTTCAAATTGCGGCCACTTCTTTCTCACCACATTCCATGAAATACCACACTGGAATACCTTTTCGGTAAAGGCAGCGAGCCAACGATCGTCGGTGATTTGCGATAACTCGGCTTGGGAAAGGGGTGCACGAACAATTTTTTCGAGTTCGGCCGCTCCGCCTTTGCGGTGAGCTGCACGTTGGTAAATAGTATCGAATTTTTCTTGGGTCATGAAGGTTCCAAATTACATCTGTGTATCTTGAGTATGTAGCCAATGCTTAATGATATGGGGTCAAATCTAGTAATTAAAACGAACTAGCTAAGCTTTAATTCCATTTGATATAGAGGCCAGGTTTTGCCATTGAATTCTTTGAACTTGGGTTCTTTGTCGACCACTTGAAAGCCAGCTTTGTCGTAGCAACGTTTTGCTCCGATATTCTGCTGAAATACCGCCAAGCTGATGGTGGTGACATCAGGGATTTGTTTCGCAGCGTCTAATGCACTTTCTATCATGGATTGCCCAAACCCTTTGCCTCGTTGGTTTGGGTGAATGGCCACTCGGCAGAATCGAAGTTCACTGTCTGACATACGTTGAAACTCCATAAACCCGATCAGTTCTGAGTTATTGCCGTTCGAATTCAGTTCAGAGAGAGCACTAGACTCAGAGAAGGTATATAGCTCAACTTGAGGCTCTTGAGAGCGTTCGATGATGGAGGCGGCTTCTAACGGCCAACCAAAGGTTCGTCCGCCCCACAGTACATAGTCTTCGAGTGATGTGAACCAAGTGACGATCTCATTGGCATCGGAGGCTTTAAAGCGGTTTATTTCCATATCCTTGTCTCTTCCTTATCGCGTGTCTCTTTTTCTAAACCGCTAAACTTCCGTGCCCAACTGCTCAAGAAAGCCACGCATGTAATCGGTGCGCTTGTTGGCTTCTAACTTGGCTGATTCTGTATTCATGGTTTCTGCTAGCTTAAACAGCTTCACGTAGAAGTGGTCGACGCTGTAATGCTTGTCATCCAAGTCACGATGTTCAGCGAACGGGTCTTCGTGGTTATACAGCTCGGCGTTAAAGCTCTGACCCACATACAAACAGCGTGCAATGCCAATCGCACCGAGAGAGTCTAGGCGATCAGCATCTTGGACGATTTGAGCTTCCAAGGTTTCTGGAGTGATGTTGGCGCTGTAACTGTGAGTGACAATCGCATGATGGATCTCGTCGAGATAAGACGCGGGATACTCGATAGATTTGAGGAAAGAGATCGCCTTGTCTGCTGCCATTTGTGAGCTTTGGGCTCTGTCTGGGTGATTCTTGGGAAAGGTGAAACAATCATGAAGGTAAGCGGCGGGCAGCACGACTTCAAGCTTAGCTTGTTCTTGAGCACACAAAGCCTTGGCGGTTTTGACTACGCGCTTAATATGGCTGATATCGTGCGCTGCATCTTGTGTCATCTCTTGCTGTGCAAAATCAAGCAGTTGGCTTTCAAATTTTTCTATCACGCGTCCCTTTCTCCATTATCAATATTGCTTCTCGATTTCCATCGTTTCACATCGACTGTAACAGTTTCTAGCGCGATTTTTTATCTTTTATAAAAGGAATACCAACAAAAAAACCGACTCAGTGAGTCGGCTTAATAGAAAGGTTATTCTGTGTTGATTAAAGCGCTATTAACGGTAATCAGAGCTTATGCAGTGGCTTGTTGAAGCTGCGCTAACACATGATGCAGTGACGGGCTGATCGTGTGACCAAGCGCTTTAACTTCTTCGCAAGGCTCAACCAAATCTGGAATTTGGAAGCTGATCATGTTCGCTGCCATTGATGCACGAATACCGTTGTTTGAGTCTTCAAACGCTAGGCAGGTTTCAGGTGCAACACCTAAGCGTTCTGCCGCGAGTAAGTAGATTTCTGGGTGAGGTTTGCCGTGAGTCACTTCGCAGCCTGTGCTTAATGAAGTGAAGTACGAATCTAGGCCAGCTAGCTCAAGCTTCTTCTTTGCGATATCAAGCTGAGTGGAGGTCGCCACCGCGATTGGAATGTCATTCGATTTTAGCCATTCAAGAAGCTCAATCACGCCATCTTTTACTGGGATTGCTTGGTTTTTAACAATTGCACTGTAGCGCGTGCGCCATTCATTATTCAGCGCTGGGTAATCTAACCCTTCACCGTAACCATTTCGAAAAATCTGTTCGATGGTTTTTGCGTTACAACCAATGATGCCTAGGTAGACATCTTGCAAAAACGGAACACCTTGCGCGTGACATGCTTCTTCAAAAACCTGCATACAAAGTCGCTCGGTGTCGAGCAGCAGCCCATCCATATCAAAAATAGCAGCTTGAAAATTCATATCCGTGGTTCTTAATGTGTTGTCATCGTGAGGGCGGGTATTTTGACATAGTGTCTAGTGATAGGCGAGTCAACGTTCAGTAAGAATATATCCAATCGGCTCGGCAATATGCTTCTGCATGACTTTAAATGTGATTGGTTGTGGTTGAAATAATATCGTTCAGTTATGAGCCTTGTGTTTTATAGGCCATCCAGATCTAACAGAAACAATTATGATTATTCCACATAACAAATCTAGCTTGTGCGTCTGGCTTCTTATTACATTTCATAAACTTACAGGTCTGTTTACGTGACCATAATCTTATAAAAAACAATTACCGGGAGCCTGCAATCATAGTGTGACCAAGCAATAAGTAAATGGCTGAGCTTAGGGAGAAAATAACATTAGTCCACATTTTTAGCAGGGTTGCTTATGTTGTATTTTGAGTTTCTATTTTTATTAGTCGTCCTTTATATCGGATCTCGGTATGGCGGTATTGGCTTAGGTGTTGTTTCTGGTATTGGTTTGGTTATCGAGGTGTTTGTCTTCAAGATGCCACCAACGTCTCCACCTGTCACCGTGATGCTGATCATCCTCGCCGTTGTTACTTGTGCTTCGATTCTCGAAGCGGCAGGTGGTTTGAAATACATGCTGCAAGTGGCGGAAAGGGTGCTTAGAAAGAACCCGAAACGCGTTACCCTGATAGCTCCGTTCGTGACTTACTCGATGACTTTCTTATTGGGTACTGGCCACGCGGTTTACTCCATCATGCCGATCATTGGCGATGTTGCACTGAAGAACGGTATTCGTCCTGAGCGTCCAATGGCGGCAGCGTCAGTTGCGTCTCAACTAGCTATTACCGCATCTCCAATTTCAGCCGCTGTGGTGTACTACCTCGCGCAGCTTTCTGATATTCAACACTCTATTACACTGCTTTCCATTTTGATGGTGACGGTGCCTGCAACGCTGTTTGGTACGTTTTTGCTTTCTTTGTACAGCCTGAAACGCGGCAAAGAACTGAACGACGATCCTGAATACCAAGCTCGTCTAAAAGATCCTGAGTGGAAAAAGCGTATCGAAAGCACCACGGCGACGTCTTTGGATGAAGTGCTTCCAACTTCGGCTCGTAATGCGGTATTGATTTTCCTATTGTCGATTGTCGTGATTGTTATCGTGGCGATGGTGCCTGAAATCAGAACCATCGTTGACGGAGACAAGCCAATCAAGATGTCGGTGATCATCCAAATGATGATGCTCTGCTTCGGCGGTATCATCTTGCTGGCGACCAAAACTGACCCACGTGATGTGCCAAACGGCGTGGTATTCAAATCGGGTATGGTGGCGGCGATTGCTATCTTCGGTATCGCTTGGATGTCGGATACCTACTTCCAATACGCAATGCCTCAGTTCAAGTCTGGCATCGTGGAAATGGTGACCAACTACCCATGGACGTTCGCACTAGCGCTATTCATCGTATCGGTTGTGGTGAACTCGCAAGCCGCTACTGCACGTATGATGCTGCCTGTTGGGCTTGGATTAGGACTAGACCCAGCCCTGCTTATCGGCTTGATGCCAGCGGTTTACGGCTACTTCTTCATCCCGAACTACCCATCAGATATCGCAACGGTGAACTTCGATGTCTCTGGCACCACCAAGATTGGTAAGTGGTACTTCAACCATTCATTCATGTCGGTTGGTTTAATCGGTGTAGTAGGCGCATGTTGCTTAGGCTACGCACTGGCACAGATTTTTATCGCTTAATGTATTAGCTTTCTTTGAGATAGCTAAGACAACAAACAAAAACAGCGCCTGAATTGGCGCTGTTTTTGTTTAATCTGTCTTGGGGATTCGCTTTGATACGAGCTCTTAAGCAGTATTAGCGAGCCTCAAAAGCCAAAGACTGAATCGCTTCTTCGATAGTTAGGAAGTGGATCTTCATTAGGCACACTTCGGCTTTCTGAAACTCGTGGTTTCGAATCAGTTTGGTCACGCTCTCAACCGAATACTGGTCTGCTAGTTTAGCTAGAGACAGTTGATTTGAGCTTGATTGCAGCGAGTAGCTGTCGCCTTCAGAATCGATGAGGTAATCATCTTCGCCCAAGATCATGTCTGAGCATTCTGCTTGAAATTCGTGTTCGGATGCGACGTAAATAAGCTCATCATCACCGTCGAGTTTTACCAAAGATGGCCAACTGATCATTACTGCCCTTTCTATGTGCTGCTTACTGCTTTTAATAGTGGTGACGACAAGCAATTATATAAAAGTTATCGTCATCTGCTTTATACACTAATCGATTCTTGTCATCGATTCGTCTTGACCAAAAGCTAGACAGGTTGCCGACTAGTGGCTCCGGCTTTCCAATCCCTTCAAAGGGTGTTCTTTTGGCGGCTTCAATCAACTTATTTAGTTTCTTGAGCGTTTTCTTGTCTTGGGTTTGCCAGTATAGGTAATCTTCCCAAGCATTATCTGTAAATACAATCTTTCGATCATTCGTCATTATTCAATTCTCGAACGGTTGTATTTCCGGCTTCGAGTTGAGCAATAGATTCAGCCAATCTTTCAGCGTTTTTAGGCGAGCTCATTAGGTACAAGGTTTCTTGCATTGAATTAAAATGATCAAGAGACATGACCACTGCATCTTCTGAATCTCGTCTGGTTATTACCGTAACATCAGAATCGTCTACCACTCTATCGAGCACAGACTTAAGGCTATTTCTGGCCTCAGTAAAAGAAACAATATTCATCACTTATTTACCCTGTTGTTTTTGGATATGTTTAATCTTTCTATATACACAGAATAGTTAATCATTCATGAATTAACTATTCTACATGTTCCGCTTGTTGTACATGTTATATCAGAGCTTACACATGATCAACTTATGGTACATGTCATTCATTGTAAATATGCAGAGAGTTACTGACTCAAAATGCTATTTACTCAAAGATCGGCCTAATGGTGCGAAGTAACCTTGCAGGGCTTGGTATATCTGTTCTCGGTGCGCCATATCAGGATACACGGGGTACATATCAGGCTTGGTTGTGCCATCCACTAGATAAGCGTTCTTGATATCGGAACACGATTCAATCACGGATTCAAAAGCGCGCGCCATCATCTCTGTGGGTAGTGAGAAGTAACGGGCAGACATCGCTTTGTCGGCAATCACACTGCGAGCCACATAATCGTGTTTGTCCAAGTTATTGTCGCTAAGCAGTGTGGCATCAAACAGAGACATCAAACTTTCGTTTAATGGATGAGGTCGCACCGTTCTATCGTGCAACCAACAGTCGCTGGCGAACAGGATCTGCTTGCGAGGGCCAGAGGTATCGCCGATTTCAAACGCTTTCTCAGCGATATAGTGGTCAAATGCATGCCAAAACTCGTGAGCGAGCGCGCCAGCTCCGGCATTCTTCGCGAGGGCTAATTCTCGTTGGTTCGGGGCATAGTGTGCTTGTACGCCTTTTCTGCCGCCACTGCCGAACGCTAAGCCTAATGTGCCGCGAAGGCCAATCGCTTCTGGTGGCAAAGCCAAGATGTAAGCCAAGTCGGCTAGCGAATCGAATATCAGATTTGCGGCCAACTCTTTTTCTTCTTTCGTCACCCAAGCACCCACACGAATGCTGCCCATACCGAAGGTTTGTTTGATGTCCATAAAAGACACCTGGTCGCCGTGCCGGTAGTCTGGGCCTTCGCGCGTTTTGTATTTAAAGTGAGTTAACTTCAAAAGGGTCCTTGGAAACAGACGTAAGAATGAATGGGGTGCTCAGCGAGATGCACTTGTGTGAGATGCATCTCTTGGAATTAAAGGACGTTAGCACTTTTGATAGCAAATTGCCGAACAAAATTAGTCTAGATTAAGTTCGAACGCTTCCCATGAGGTTGGGTTACCTTCGCGAGTGAGTGGAAAGAGTGGCTGTTGTGGTTTTGCATAGCTTAATCGGTGCAGTCTTTGAGTTACGTGGTAGCTATCAAGCCCTGATACCGTGACCAAATCCAACGCTTCTAAATCAAGGTAGCCATCCGGCATCACGGCGCGTTTGGGTGCGTGAATCGTTATAACTTCACCGATCAACATTTGCGTTTGATTGCTTTCGATTGTTATCTGTTCTTTGAACGCTAACCCTATCTTTAAACTGCTCTCCAAGACGAAGGGAGCGGGGAATGTGTCGTCATAATAGGCCGTTAAGCCGACCGCGTTGAATTCTGAGACTGGTTTAGGGTAGCGAGCCGAGGTTTGATGGGCCTTTTTAACAAAGTCAGCACCAATGCTGTTAACGGTGAAGTACTTAGTTTCTAGGATGTTTTCTAGCGTATGACGTCGGCTTTTATCTGGGCGAACAATAAAACCAAGCAGCGCGGGATCAGACCCTAGGTGAATGACAGAGCTCACTATCGCAAGGTTTTCAAGCCCCTGTTTATCACAAGTACCAATTAGGTTGGCGCTTTTAAATCCAGATAGGGAGTTAACCAAACGAATGCGGTGGCGCGGGTCCATTGTTTGGATATCTTGTTTAGAAAGGGTCATGTCCTTCATATCTTCTCTTCTTCTCATTTATTGTTATCTTCGAGCATGCTCACTAACGGACTTATATGTACGAAGAATCCGCTTTTATCGATCAAAGAGCGCTTATTGGCCGTGGGCAGTTTGTCTCTTTTATCTCTGCTACAGCACAATGAACGAGATCCTTTGCATAGATTTACGTACGTTGACGTCCCTTTACATCACAGGAGCTAAAGTAATGATGTCGTCTTTATGAGTGTTAACAAATGAAAACAGTCCGCAATATCATTTGGGCAATGATTGCCACAATGTCAGCCTTTTGGTTTGCGATGGAACCGCAATTATTCGCTTCAAGCGATGTCTTTGAATGGCGCTCAGCCATGATTCAGTACTCAGGTATTTTGTCTCTGGTGTTAATGTCCATCACAATGATCTTGGCGATGCGTTTGCCTATGGTTGAGAATTGGCTGAAAGGTATGGATAAAGCATATCGAGTCCATAAATGGCTCGGTATCGGTGGTGTTGCACTGGGTGTGACACACTGGTTGTGGTACCAAATACCTAAGTCATTGGTGGTGTCTGGTGTGTTAGATAAGCCTGTTCGACACGATGGTTCAGGGCCGCAAGCTGTTTTGACTGGATGGGAGTTATGGGTCAATGAATTACGCGGTATTGCTCAGAGTATTGGCGAGTGGGGCTTCTACTTGTTGCTCATTTTACTGGTGGCGTCACTATGGGCGGCAGTGAAGTACAAACCGTTTAAATTGTCGCACCGTCTGATGTCGGTTGCGTACCTGTTTATCGCTTTCCACTCAGTAATCCTGCTTAAACGAGCGTATTGGGGAGAACCTATTTATTATCTAACTGTGGCATTTGCTTTGGCTGGGTCTATCGCAGCGATTTACAGTTTGTTGGGCTTGGTTGGGCGTCGTAATCGTCACTCAGCGAAGATTATCTCGACTCGCTATTTTCCACAAGCTGAAGTGATGGAGCTGGTGTTAAAACCGGAGGCATCTTGGCAAGGTCACAAAGCTGGGCAGTTTGCGTACTTGCGTTTCGGTAATGAAGACCCGCATCCGTTTACCATTGTTTCTGGCAGTGATGATCCAGAGCTGCGCTTTTTGATCAAAGAGCTGGGTGATTTTACTAATGGCCTATATGAACGAGTGAAAGCGGGCGATGCGGTTACGGTTGAAGGACCCTATGGTCGACTTTATTTTGACCTAAGCAAGCCACAAATTTGGATTGCTGGTGGTGTCGGGATAGCGTCGTTTTTTGCAACACTTGAAGCGCTCAAAACAGAACGAGATCATCCTCGTATTCAACTGTTTTATTGTACTCGCGGTGTTGATAAGCAATTAATCGATGAGTTGTGGCACCTAGCACACGCGGTTGGTGTGAAGTTGACCGTGATAGATACCTTGCACTCACCGCGGCTAAACGCCGGAAGAATTGTCAATCAATGTGGCGACCTCAACGAGTACGAGATGTATTTCTGCGGGCCGGAGTTGTTCTCTACATCACTGAAAAAAGAATTAGACACCTATCAATTTGATATTGAAAAGCACTACCACGAAGAGCTGTTTGTGATGCGTTAAAGCCAACTATTGGAGCTGTGATTGTTAAATTAGTCAATCGGCACAGTGTAAAAAGGCGTAAAGTCACTCAATTTGTTATTGCAGCGGTTTGCTATTGAGCGATACCATATAGGGCTGTTTCTTTGGTAAAGATGTAATTATGTCAGATGAAAAACTCGCACTCGAATGGATGCGCCAACAAGCTCATAAAGTTGACCCATACGTTATCGATCCATCGTTTGATGAATGCGTTGAGTTGCTTGATCCTGCCTTCAAGAAAGGCAAGAGTGTTGCTCAACTCAAGTATCTGTTATCAGAAGCAGATCGCCGAGCGGGCGCGGCAGAACGTAAGCATGCGGCTTTAAAATACGCCAAAGAGAAAAGCCCAAATGCTGGTCAAATCTTGCGACTGCAAAGCAAGCTTCAACAAGTTCAGTTGGCTCTCAAGCTTGCCACTGGCGATAACAATATGACCATATCTCAGTTCTGTTCAGAGTATGACGTGACTAAGCGTGACGGCAATACGGCATGGAATGAAAAGTTGGTGGAGCAGGGTAAGAGAAAGTAGTCTTTTAAACGCTTTATTCTTCTATAAACTGTCACGTTAGTTAATGTCATACACTTTTCAAAAAACGACCTATTGTTATCAATGAACGCCTTTCTAAAGCCTGAAAAATCGCTTCTCAGGCTTTAGTTTTTATAGCCAACCTGTTGCATTTTTTAGCGCCTTTCCTAATTCTCGTACTGGATTTTCTCTCTATTTTTCTGAGATATCTAATGTGCGCGATACACTATTTTTCGCCCATTAATCAATTTCACTTGTGACAAAGTTATCAGAATTATGCATTTTCGGTAACGTTCCCGAAACTATCGATCTATCATCCACTCAGATACAAAAGTGAAGTAATCAACACGACTGATTTCTATTTCTTCTTCGATATAGAGCTTATACATCAAAAGTATAAGCCGAAATGTGCTTACGAATTATTTTGGGAACGTTTGCAGATAATCCAAAACAATTAACGTGAGAACATCAGAATGAAACGACACATTTTAGCGGTTGCTGTAACAATGGGGCTAATGACTACATCGGTATTAGCAAGTGAAGACGTTGCAGCATTAGAGCAACGTATTAATGAATTAGAACAAAGGGTTGCACAAACAGAGCAGGTCTCTACCGAGGCCAATGAAAAGGCTTCTTCGTTTGAGTTTCACGGCTATGCTCGCTCTGGGTTATTGATCAACGACGACCTAAACGGCGCGACAGGTACTGGTCCTTACATGACAGCGGCGGGTGCCATTGGAGCTCCAATTGGACGTCTTGGTGTTGAAGATGATCATTACGTTGAAGCGAACTTGATTCATAAGCGATTTGCAGACGATGGCTCTAGTGCTTTGTTTCGCATCATGTTGGCCGACAGTACTGAGACAAATAACGAGTGGACTGCCAGCGAAAGCCAGTTGAATGTGCGACAAGTGTATTCAGAACTGAACCGTCTGAGCATGTTCTCTGAATCTGAAGCGTTTTCTGAAGCAACGTTTTGGGCGGGTAAACGATTCGATCGCGACAACTTTGATATTCACTTTTTCGATTCGGATATTGTCTTCTTATCAGGTACTGGTGCGGGCGTTTATGACGTTCAGATGAGCGACAACTGGAAAGCGAATTTCTCTATTTATGGCCGAGATTTTGGTGAGATTGATAGCTCGTCAACCGATGTAGAAAACTACATTGCAACCATGAATAACCGTATTGGCCAATGGCAAGTGATGTTGAGCGGTATGACCTCAGCAGACAACGATAGCCGCCTAAATGGCGCAGCTGAAAGCGGTGTACACGCAATGTTTGCGTACCATGGAGACAACTTCTTTGGTCTGAGCGAAGGCTTCTCTAAAACGGGTATGTTAGTGGGTAGTGGCCTAGGTGCAGAGCTAAAAGGCATCGGTTCAAATGGTGATCTACTGGATGACGCGAAAGCCGTTCGCCTGTTTAGCTACGGTGTCACTCGCATTGGCGACAACTGGCGCTTAGCACCTGCATTAATGGCAGAGCATAGCCAAGACCGTTTGAAGAAGAATGACGAGTTCACATGGGCTTCTTTAAACGTTCGATTAGCTCAAGAGTTCACAGAGAACTTTGAGATGGTTTACGAAGGTTCATTGCAATACATGGATTTAGACAACTCGACAGAGCAAGCGAGCGGCGGTTTCTACAAAGCGACAGTTGCACCAACACTCAAGCTTTCAACTAGCACTGGTTTCTTTGACCGACCAGAACTGCGTTTCGCTGTGAGCTATGTGGATTGGAGTGAAGACCTAAATGGTTACTCGATCAGCACTGAAGCAGATGCTGCAACGATGGGAGAGGGCGGCGAGGTTCTGTTTGCACTGCAGATGGAAACTTGGTTCTAATTGCTTGATATATCGTTTAGATAGAGAGTGTTACTCATGATGTGATAGTCGCATCAGCAAATGCCAACCTTATCGTTTCAACTCGAAGGTTGGCATTTTTTATCTTGGGATAACCTGATCTCTGAAATAAATCGCTAGCAAGACTCTCGGTCAATAGTGGTGAAGGTCAACACCATCTTGCTCATTTCAAAGCCTTTTTTCTCAATACGGTCGAGTAGCAGCTTGGCTCCATTTTCTCCCGCTTTATCAAACGCATAGTTAAACGTAGACAGCGTTGGTGTGCATACTGAAGCGAGCTCATCGTCACCTACACCGAGCACCAATATATCCTTTCCTGGAACGAGCCCCGCTTCCTGAATGGCTCTGATCGCACCGATTGCGATACGGTCAGTGGCGCAGAATAGGCCGTCGAGCTTGGTGTGCTCCTTGAGATACTGCTTCGCCAGTTGGTAACCTGATTCTATGGTGAAGTCGCCACGGGCGTGAAATTGCAGTGTGAGGTCGTTAAATTGAAGCGATTGAGCGAAGCCTTCCGATCTCATCTTATCAACCGCAATATCATCACCTTGCACACCGATGAATCCCATATGCTTACAAGCTTTCGCTATGAGGCGATTACCCGCTTCAAACCCTACGCGAGTGTCGTCGTGCACAATGCTTGGGATGTTAAACATTGACCCGTCTTGACCAACCAATACCACGGGTACGGCAGAGCTTTGAATCGCTTTGACTAATTGGTTGTCGAGGTGGGTCGCGTACAGGATGATACCTTCAACACGCCTCTGGTTAAATATCTGAATATATTCAAGTTCTTTATGGTGTGTTTGGTGTGTGCTCGCTAATAATACATGCTTGCCCGCTTGCTCTAATACGGCGGTTAAACCATCGACACCCTGAGAGGTGGCATGGGAAGAAACCCTAGGAACAATCACGCCAACCAGGTTGGTTTTTTGGGACTTTAAGTCTTTAGCGACTTGGTTTGGGAGATAGCCACACTCTTCAACCGCTTTACGCACCTTCACCTTGGTCGCGTCTTTTACGCCATACTCATCATTGATTACTCTTGAAACCGTCGACTTGGAAACTCCAGCGAGACGAGCGACATCATGAAGACTAGCCATTATTCATTATCCAATTGTAATTTTAGTTTTGGGATTGTTTGCAAACAGAGCATCAAATTTACCTGTTATTAGGGGATTTTAACCCTGTCTTCTTATCCTAGGGAGATAATTTGAAGATCATTCTCACACTATTGAGCAGTTATCTTTGATCATTTGTTATTTCTAGGCAAAAATTTGTTTTGCAAACGTTCCCGAAAATTCAAAAGCTCAAATGATAATCCAATGGGGTATGTAATGAATTATCCAAAAATAGCAAAAGAGCTGCTTTCTCTATTAGGTGGTAAAAGTAATATCACCGCACTCGCACACTGCGCGACTCGTCTGCGTCTTGCGGTTGCAGACCAAGATAAAATTGATGAACAGGCGATTGATAGCCTAGAAGGGGTTAAGGGCCAGTTTAAAGTGGCAGGTCAATATCAGATCATCTTTGGCTCAGGCATCGTAAACCAAGTTTATGCTGAGTTGGCTAAGCTGACTGAAATGACGGAAATGTCGACCAACGATGTGGCGTCTGCAGGTGCTGACAACCAAAATATCCTGCAACGCGCGGTGAAAGGCCTGTCTGATATTTTTGTACCAATCATTCCGGCGATTGTTGCTGGTGGTTTGTTGATGGGTATCTACAACCTATTGACGGCTCAAGGCTTATTCATTGATGGCAAATCTTTAATCGACGCTAATCCGGGTTTGACCGACTTAGCAAACATGATCAATACATTTGCTAATGCTCCTTTTGTGTACTTACCTATTTTATTAGCATTTTCAGCGAGTAAGAAGTTTGGTGGTAACCCATACCTTGGCGCGGCTTTAGGTATGTTGATGGTTCACCCAGACTTGCTTAACGGCTGGGGCTTCGGTGGCGCATCAGTGTCGGGCAGCATTCCGGTTTGGAACATTTTAGGTTTCGAAATCGAGAAAGTAGGCTATCAAGGTTCAGTACTACCCGTTCTTGTTTCTGCGTTTATTCTAGCGAAAGTTGAGCTTGGGCTGCGTAAAGTTATTCCTTCGGTTCTGGATAACTTGCTAACGCCGCTATTGGCGATTTTCATAACTGGTTTGTTAACATTCACGATTGTTGGTCCATTTACTCGTGATATCGGCTTCCTGCTTGGTGACGGCCTAAATTGGTTATACAACAGTGCTGGCTTCATTGGCGGTGCGGTGTTTGGTTTGATTTATGCGCCGTTTGTTATTACTGGTATGCACCATAGCTTTATCGCGATTGAAACTCAGTTGCTTGCGGATATTGCAACAACTGGTGGTACGTTTATCTTCCCTATCGCGGCGATGTCTAACGTGTCACAAGGTGCAGCGGCACTGGCGGTTGGTTTCATGAGTAAAGATAAGAAAATGAAAGGTATCGCGATTCCTTCTGGTGTGACTGGCTTGCTTGGTATTACTGAACCTGCAATGTTCGGTGTGAACTTGAAGCTTCGCTATCCATTCATTGCTGCGGTTTGTGCCGCTGCGATTTCAAGCGCGTTTATCACTATGTTCAATGTGAAAGCACAAGCACTGGGTGCGGCGGGTATTCCTGGCATCATCTCAATATCACCAGAAAAGATTGGCTACTACGTGGTAGGTATGATTATCGCGTTCGTGACTGCCTTTGCTCTGACCGTTGTTTTAGGTCTGCGCGAGCGCAGCAAGCAAAACATTAAAGCAACAGCTTAACGTTTCTCCCTAGAAGTGAAGCCCCCCTTTTCACTTCATTTCCTAAGCTTTGGGGTGCTAGCTAGGTGATTTGGCTTAGCTAGCCTTTTTATATTTTTACATGACAGCGTGAAGTGTCACCTTGCTTTTGGTTGCTACTGCTTTCGATTGCCATCGCTTTCGGTTGTCATGATTTTCAGTTTTAAGGTAAGAAAGATGAATCAAGTTTGGGTAACTGGAGACGCCGTCGTCGACCTCATTCCGGAGACTGACGCGACATTATTGAAATGTCCGGGCGGTGCGCCTGCTAATGTCGCGGTAGCGATTTCTCGCCTTTTAGGCAAAAGCGCATTTTTTGGCCGAGTGGGTAACGATCCGTTTGGCACTTTTATGGAAGTGACTCTGCAAAAGGAAGGTGTGAATACCGAGCGTTTGGTGAAGGACCCTGAACAACGCACGTCAACCGTGGTGGTCGATCTTGATGACCAAGGCGAGCGTAGCTTTACGTTTATGGTTAAGCCAAGTGCCGACCAGTTTATGTCTGTTGAAGACATTCCCGAATTTAAGAAAAACGAGTGGCTACACGTCTGCTCGATCTCTTTGGCTAATGAACCAAGCCGAAGCAGTACCTTCGAAGCGATCCGACGTATGAAAGCCGCGGGCGGTTACATCAGCTTCGATCCAAACCTTCGTGATGAAGTGTGGCAAAACCCATCTGAAATTAAGTCTGTGGTCATGAAAGCGGTTGAATTGGCTGATGTGGTTAAATTCTCAGAAGAAGAACTGGATTTCTTAACCGATTCAACTTCGATGGAACAAGGTTTGGCTAACATTGCAGATCTTAACAACACGCTTGTTCTGGTTACGCAGGGCGCGAAAGGCGTTTGGCGAGTATTTGAAAACCAAGGTGTGTTGATTTCAGGTCGCTCAGTGACGCCAGTGGATACCACGGGTGCAGGCGATGCTTTTGTTGGCGGTTTGCTTGCAAAGCTTTCTCAAGATGATGAGTGGAACAATCAACAAGTCGTCGATTCTGCAATTCAGTGGGCGAATGGGTGTGGTGCACTGGCGACCACGCAAAAAGGCGCAATGACCGCACTTCCAACGCAAGAAGCTCTTACTCAGTTTATTCAAAAAGACTCTTCAAATACGAATGCCGTAGAGGAGAGTGTATGAGTTTGAACTCGAACTGGACAGTAGAGCAAAGATATCGCCGTATAGAAGATATTTCTCTAGAGAGTATTGATGCGATGGTAGAGCTTCGCAAACAAGACTCTGGCTATCCAAGCTACCATATTGCGCCTAAGTTTGGTCTGCTTAATGATCCGAATGGTCTGTGTTTCTTTAATGGTGAACACCACCTATTTTACCAATGGACGCCAGTTGGCCCCGTCCATGGTATGAAGTACTGGTACCACCTTTCTACCAAAGACTTCGTTCATTTCGAAGACCACGGCATTGGCTTGCACCCAGACCAAGATTACGACTCTCACGGTGTTTACTCTGGTGGTGCATTGGTTGAAAACGACAATGCATTGTTGTTTTTTACAGGTAACAAGCGCGACGGAAATTGGTTGCGAGTGCCAACTCAATGTTTTGCCAAGATGACTGCTGACGGCAAAATAGAAAAGCACGGCGTGGTTATCGAAAACGATCACTACACCGAACATTTCCGAGACCCAAAAGTGTGGAAACAGGGCGGCGATTATCTGATGGTTGTGGGTGCTCAAACGCCTCAAAATACTGGCTCTATGGCGCTATATTGCAGCCGAGACCTGATGAATTGGCAGCACAAAGGTCCAATTCAAACTCGTTACAACAACCTTGGCTATATGTGGGAATGCCCAGATTTCTTTGAAATAGAGAATCAGTCGGTGATGCTGTTTTCTCCACAAGGTGTGTCTAGCGAAAATCCATACGATTTCAAAAATATCTACTCGGTGGCTTATATCGTCGGTGACCGCCTAAATCTCGATTCGGTAGAACTGGAAAACCACCAAGATATTGCGCAGCCAGATTATGGCTTCGATTTCTATGCACCACAGACTTATTTAGATGATACAGGCCGCCGTATTCTGATTGCTTGGATTGGTCTGCCTGAGATTGATACACCATCTAATGAGTATCAGTGGGCGGGCATGTTGTCGTTACCACGCGAACTTCAAATCCAAGATGGCTATCTTGTTCAGTCTGCTTTACCTGAATTGAAAGCGCTACAGGGTGAAGCTGTGGTGGTTGAAAATGCTCTTGAATTGGATACAACCAGCTTCATGGTTGAGCTCGAAACGGATACTGACGAGTTTGAGTTTACACTTGCTAACGTTGCGGGTGATAACATCGTGTTCAGTGCTACAGAAAAGGAGTTCATGCTTGATCGCAGTAAGATGTCTCAGCTCTACGCGGAAGAGTTTGGCTCAGTGAGAAAAGCACCGAGGTTGAGCACCAAGCAAATCATCGAGGTTTATGTTGATAAGTCAGTGATCGAAATCTTTATCAATGGCGGTAAGCACACAATGACCAGCCGTTTCTTCATTGATGACTTGAGTTCATTGTCGATGACTGGTGACGTGAACACCGTTTATCACTCGATGAACCCAATTAAAGGGTTGGACAACTAACCTCCGCTTATCTCCATCAAGAAAGCCGCTGATCATCAACAGCGGCTTTTGTTTGGTCTGCGACATCACTATTGTGCTAACTCTTTGACCTTGTCCATTCCCCGTAGCCCTGAATCTCAAGTCCATTTAGAACAAACAACCAACGCTAAGGTCGAATGTTATTGAAACTGACCTTCTGCGTTCCGTCATCTTTATTCAATAGCTCCACCACATCGCCTTGATAGTAATACGGTTCCATTGGCATCTCGCTGTTGGTCGGCCTTGCGTAATGCAATATTGCTGGCTTCGCGTCAACTTGCTGAGCGAACAAATAGCCAATCAGCGCATGTTCAAACTGGTGATAACCGTTGCCCCAATGGAAAGCTTTGGTGCGTTTTGGGTCAAGCCCGACACCGCCGTATTTGTGGTCGACCCATACATCATGAAAGGTCGGTAACGTGTATTGCAGGACGTCTTTCATCGAACCATCGACAAGTGAAACCGTCATTGCTGCTTGATTAAGCTCCGCCCATTCCCATGATGAAGCCCAATTTGTGTCTGGTCTGCTTTGCCAGCCAGTAATCTCTCGTCCTTGCCATGCCTTCTGAAGCTTGCCACCAAAGTATTGGGATACATCGGTGAAGTCTTTCTGGTATTGCGCTTGGGCTAAAGTGTGCTTTATCCCTTGCATACCGAACTCTTTCCATTCTGAGTTATCCAGAGTTTGTCCGGTAAGGTAAGTCATCCAATATGCTTTGATGGTGTGCCCAAAATCATTGTGATTGGCGTTCGGCATCATGGCTGCTTTGCTGTGAATGGCGCCGTAGAATCGTTGTTCATCTTCAGAATGGTATTGGTCAATCATGGCTTGCGTGAGCCAGTTTAAGTCATCAAGCCATTTTGATTTGATGGGCTCTTTGAGCAGAGGAGCGACTAACAACAGGTAGCCGTTTATTTGATCAAGTTGCGCAACCAGTTCACGTCGTTTTGCACTGCCATCTTCACCGTCGGCGAGTACCCAAGCAAGACCGCTGTTGTCGCTAAGTCGATATTTATCAAAGATAAAAGCTTGTTGGGCGATGAGTGCTTCTTCTACCTTTTTGTCTTGGGTCAGGTAGTAGTACATGGCAAGGCCAACTAATGCATACGCTTGATCTTGAGAAGTACGCTGCTGCCAATTCTGGCCTACTTTTCCCTCTTTTGTGTAGCCGATAAAGCCGCCGTTTTGCTTATCTTCTAGCTGATCAATGATGTAGTAGGCTCCTTGCTTGGCAAGCGCTAAAGCCTGCTTATCGCCACTAAGGTGGTAGAGCACGCCATAGGCATAAGTTTGACGTGACTTCATCCGCGTAAACTCTTTGCCAAAGTGTGGCGTGATCCAGCCTTTGTTTAGTTCATGGCACACATCAGAAACATCGAGCAAGGTACCGTCATCACAGCGGAAAGTAGGGAAGTTTCCTACCGGTTCTCCTTGAGCGCTAGGCATTAACCAATAAGGTGCAAGCCCTTCAGTCGCATGGTTGAGCCACTCTTCTCCAGAAGGAAGATGGGCGTTGGCAGATACGGCGAAGCTAGTAATACTGAGTAATGCGATCGTTGCTCGTAACATGATGTTTATCTTAACTATTTGAATTTCTTTGAATATAAACAATCACATCTGCACATTGTGATTAGGCGATCACAATCGACCAAATTAATAAGGTTTAGATAAAAGCTCACAGACTAGTGAGCTTTGGAAGGGTGTCTTGTATTTTATACTGGCTTGCCCGCCTCATCTTCTTCAACCACATCGGTTTCTAAGCTTGCCTCTGCCAGCCATTTTTGTATTGATGGACTGTTAAGCACACGTTGTTGATACTGCGATGCCTTTTCGGAAAGTTGTATTCCATAGGTTTCTACGCGCAATGCGACGGGTGCAAACATCGCATCGGCAATCGACCATTCACCAAATAACCATCCCTCTGGGTATTGTTCCATTTGTGCAGACCATATTGCATCAATACGAGCGATGTCTTTCAGTGCGTCTCCACTCAGTGTGAGCTTTCGTTGTGCGCGGCAGTTCATTGGCATTTCATTTCTGACGGCAAAGAACCCAGAGTGCATCTCGGCGGAAATTGCTCGGGCATGGGCGCGTTCTTTCACTGAGCTAGGCCACGCTGCACCGTCCAAATAGGCATCGTTAACGTATTCGAGAATCGCCAATGAATCCCACACCGCAACATTACCATCAACTAGGGTTGGAACCTTGGCCGTTGGCGTCACTTTCGCCAGAGTGTCGTAAAAATCAGAGGTGAACAGCTTGAGCTTGATGACTTCTGCATTCAGGTTGTAGTTGTCGAATATTAGCCATGCGCGCAGTGACCAAGTTGAGTAGTTCTGGTTTCCAATATAAAGCTGCATCGTTGCTTCCTTGCGTTTGGTGGGCATGCATTTGAGATTAGGGGATTGTATTGCGGCGCACTAACGGATAATTTTGATGCAATACATTAACAAAAACGATGGGTGGTGATTTCAATATGGATATTGATGCTTTGCGAGGCTTTCTCGCGTTTGTAGAAACCAGTAGTTTCACTCGTGCAGCGAAACAGATAAATCGCACCCAATCGGCATTCAGTGCTCAGATGCGTAAGTTGGAAGAAGAACTCAACGTCACTCTTTTCCAGAAAGAAGGACGTAATTTAATACTGACTGAAGCTGGCTTAGCGCTGCGTTCTCATGCCGAACAGTTGGTCGCCCTCCACAACACCGCCCTCAAGCAAGTAAAGCGTTATGAAGACAAACAACCTCTGCGACTCGGCTGCCCTGAAGACTACAACGACACTATTCTGCAAAAAGTGATTCGCCTGTTGCAGAAAGCAGAACCCACCTGTTCAATCCAAATATTCAGCCTGCCCAGCATTACGCTGAGAGAGTGGTTGGATGACGGCAGGCTTGATGCGGCGATTGTCACCCGAGCGCCCGATAGTGAAGAGGGTTACTGGCTCACTCATGATATCGGAGTATGGATAAGCAGCCCTGATTATGTGTTCGATGAGTCTAAACCAGTCCCACTAGCCTTGTTTCAGACCGATTGTAAGTACCACGCAGCGGCAGTGAATGGCTTAACCAAGCAGGGCACGCCTTATCAGTTATTGGCGTGTAGCAATACCGCTTCAGCGCAGCGTGCAATCGTGAAAGCAGGATTAGCGATTGGTGCGATGGGTAAGCTAAGCGTGACTTCAGATTTGAGAATCCTCGATGATATGCCACCGTTGCCTTCGGTCGATATTGTGCTGATCCTAGCGACCAAGCATCACCCGGTATTGGATAAAGAAGTGCTCAATCAACTTGTGGAGTTGGATTCTGATTAGCTTAGATTCCTTTTCCTACTATAGAATCCCCAAGCTCTTTAGCTTTCGGTAAATGGTATTGCGGCTGATACCGAGTATTCTCGAAGTCTTACTTATGTTGCCTTGGTTGGCTTGATAGGTTTGCAGCAAGGTTTCTTCAACGGTACTTCTTAAATCGTTATTAGCTGTACCTTTGGTGGTATTAGGAGGCGTGAGTTGATGCTGATTATCGTGTGCTAATGACGTGAGATGTTGAGCAAGGTGGCTGGGCACATGCTCGAGTGTGAGTTGGGGTTCATCACTTGCTAATAGAGCAGCAACCTTAAGTAAGTTGTCTAATTCGCGGATATTACCCGGCCAAGAATAGGCGCACAGTAAGCTCATCAAGTGCGGGCAGATTGTCTGTTCGTCTTCGGCGTATTTACGATGAATGTGCTCGATTAAAGCGTGCTTGTCTTGTCGGTGTTGTAGGCTTGGCAAGGTGAAGGCTAAGCCATTGAGTCTGTAATACAGGTCTTGCCTAAACTCACCTGTTGCGACTAACTGCTCGAGGTTTTTGTGAGTTGCAGCGATGATCTGACAATCGACTTGATAGCTTTGATTAGAACCAACTGGCACCACGGATTTGTCTTGCAGAACATGCAGTAGTCGGCACTGAGCTTCTAAAGGCATGTCGGCGATCTCATCTAGAAATAGAATCCCTTTATCTGCTTGACGGATCTTACCTTGGAAGCCCTTGTGGCTTGCTCCCGTAAAGGCGCCCGGCGCGTAACCAAACAGTTCAGATTCGATAAGGTCTTTAGGCAGCGCGCCACAATTTACCGCTACCAAGGGCGAAGACTTACGCTGGCTTTGCTTGTGCAGCGCTTTAACAAACTCGCCTTTGCCAACTCCTGTTTCTCCTAAGATCAACAAACTGATCCCTTTATCGATTACCTTGTTGGCTTGCTGCCAAGCGTGTTCGATTTGTTGCTCGCCATGGTGCAAATCACACGATGCTGAAATGGAGCGCGTGCGTTTGGTGGTTACAAGAAGTCGGGTATCGGCCGTGAGACACATAAGATGATGCTCGATCACTACCAAAATACTAAGAACCTGTTGATCAGCTACGATACTAACCCACTAGGATTTTTCTAAAATAGATAGGTTCTAGAACAGTCTATTAGGAAGTCACTAGCAACGAGATGGCTTAAACAATACAAGTAAAATGAAAAGCAAAACGCCAAGTTCTTATGAGCTTGGCGTTTTTATATTTGAATCGTTCTAGTTTTGCGAAAAGAAGATCTCGGGCTTGTGGACTGGGCCATAGTTGCCTTCTAACTGAGTGAGTTCTAATCCTTGTTTGCCTATCAAAGAGCCGACCAATTGGCGGTTAAACGGGTAGCTGTCGGGGTTGTTAATATATTCTTCAACATCTATCCATTTAGCTTCTGCAATTTCATCTGTGTCTTGAATCGCAATCTCTTGAGTTTGAGCGATAAGGTGACAAACAAAGTAGAGGTTAGACTTTCCGAATTGATACGGGTGTCTCGTCGCCATGCCAACCACTGAAACGAACGTGGCTTCGATGCCAGTCTCTTCTAAGGTTTCTCGAACCACGGATTCTTCAATGCCTTCACCCAACTCAATATGACCGCCCGGTAATTTGTAGCCCGTCATGCCGTGTTCTTTAATCATCAGCACTTGGTTGTGTTCGTTAGTGATTAACGCGCCAGCACCCAAGGTGTGGGTCGGAATGAAAGGCACAAACTCTACAATCTCGGATTTGTGGATCAGCGTAATCTCGTCTTCTAAGCAGTTGTGAAACACAAAGCCAAGCTCAGTCGCCACCGGAATAAGGTGCGAGAGTGAAATAGGTAAGCTAATCCAAATGATGCCTTTGTTATTCTGCTTTGAAAATTCGGTGATCTCGCTGAGTTCGGCATTGAATGAGTCAACATCGTGAGGGGCTGTTGCTGGGTCAATGATGATGCCGTTAAATTTGTCGAGCGTAAATTCCACGGGTGATCCTTTATTATTTTGATTTATTGGGCGTCGAGCATGGTCTGAGCTTATCGTATCTAAAGAGCTTATAACACCTTGAGAGCAAGGGCAGCAGTGAATCAAAAGTAGGCAATGCAGTTTATGTCGAACGGGTCGGGATAAGTGGAGGGTGTTGCTAGAAACAAAAACTGCGCTTGGAAGCCAAAGCGCAGTTTTAAAATGAGGTTTATTGCAGTTCGATTTTAACGAATATAGTTCGCGTTAATACTCACGTACCAGTGTTGAAGCTTGCCATCAGATTTCTTGATCCACAAATCGTTGGTGTAGCTATCAATCTTGCCGTTAACCGTAAGGTTGAATGTGTTCTCGTCGAATTCGCCAAGCTTCACGAACTGGTCCGTGGTAATCAGGAATGGGTCCATGTCGTCTACACCAACCACATCTGAAATCACATAGTAGTGGTAAGTCAGCGGCTTGCTCGCATCATTCGGGTTGCTGCGATACGCAACAAGCTTGAATGGTTCCGTTAATGGAACGTCGAGCGTTTGCTTGTCCATGGTCGCTGGAATTGGAATAAACAGCCAAGCGGTAAACAGACCGCTCAATAAAACCATCAGGAAGAAAAGAGTCTTAATTGCTTTCATAGCAACCTTCAAAATATGGGGGATGTTAATGGGGCTATGGTAACTAGGGAGAGTAAAGATGCAAGCTCTGTTATTACCCTATCTTATCTCAGCTTAATCTAGCGCAAAGAAAGCGGTTCGGTTAACTCGAAATGTAAACACGAGTGCTTAACTCTTGATTATGGCTTAAGAGAATTCGTTATTTGAACCAATCTTGGTTTTTAACCAGTCTCTCGAAACAAGGCGAAGAACTGTCGCGAAATGACCTATATAGATAAAATTCAGTACGATAAGAATAGCGCATGAATATTTTTTGAGCGTTTTCTTATGCATTTAAATCCACGGTTAAGTGGCGAATACCATTCTTATGTCGATCACTCATTTCGTATCGATTGTTCACTTGGCTCCAATCCATTTGGCGCACCAGAAATTCCTGAACATGTGATCAAAGATATTATCTACGGTATTGATAAGTACTATTGCCACAGGGAGCTTTCGGAGCTGACTTATCTGACTCGCCAGTTTATTGGGATTGAAGATTGTCGTATTACGTACACCACGGGCTCTCTTGGGGCGCTAGAACTTATCTTCAATAAACTTATCGATCACAACAATCGCACCATGATAGGCATTGGCCCTCAGTTTGTTGAAGCAGTATCAGAGTTCACTTTGGTGGGCGGGAAGTACCAGTCCATCAACATGTTTGATTATCAAAACGAGTCGGATCTGTTCGGTGTGTTGGCATCAAAAATAAGCAGTCAAAATCCTGCCTTGGTGTATATCGATAATCCCAACAACCCAACGGGTCGAATCTACGACAGAGCTTATCTGGTCGAGATAGCGAGAGTATGTGAGCGTTCTGGCGCTATTTTGATTGTCGACGAGGCATATGGTGAATACCTGACCCCTGAGCAGTCTATGCTCGATCAGACCTTAGTCTTGGACAACTTAATAGTTTTACGAACCTTTTCTAAAGGTTTAGGGCTCGCTGGGATTCGACTCGGTTACTTAGCCAGCAGTGAAAACCTGACTTCTGCAATCGAAGCTGCGGTGAGTGTGTTTACGCCGACTTACCCCTCAATAAAAATCGCATCGGCGACCTTACCCAATGCAAAACACTTCTTAGAAATGAACCGCAGCAAAACTGAATACTTTAAGCAGCAAATGATCGGCTTGTTGTCTGAGAACAATATTGAGGTGGTTGGCACGTCAATATCGACGCCCATTATGTTGTTGAAAAAGAGAGGAACTCACCTTTCAAAGCTATTTGAGAGTATCGGTATTAAGACATGTTCGGGTGTCAATTTTGCTATTACGTGCGACGCGATGACTGAAGAGTATGTTCGATTACGAATTGTTGGCAATGATATAGATTTAGAAGCGTTAAAGCAGCGTATTAAGCAGTTATAAAAGCAACCGTTATAAAATCAGTAGGCATAAAAAAGCCCGCACCTTGCGTTTACAAAGTGCGGGCTAAATTCATCTGGCTACTTGTTTAAGTAAGCAGCGTGGAACTCAATGTGTTCATCAATAAAGCTAGAGATGAAGTAGTAGCTGTGGTCGTAACCAGGCTGCATACGTAGATCTAAATCGGCATTGGTTACCTTAGCGGCTTCGACTAATTGCTCAGGTTTAAGCTGTTCAATCAGGAAGTTATCGGCTTCACCTTGGTCGACCAACATTGGCAGTTTAGTGCCTTTGGTTTTTAGAAGCTCAGAGGCATCGTAGTGTTTCCACTCTTCAATATCCAAGCCTAGGTATTGGTTGAAGGCTTTTTGTCCCCAAGGGCATTGCATTGGGTTGGTGATTGGGCTGAATGCAGAGATAGAACGGTAGCTATCTTCGTTTTTAATGCCAATCGTTAGGGCACCATGTCCGCCCATGCTGTGACCAGAAATCGATTTTACGGATGTAACAGGGAAGAACGACTCAATTAATGCAGGGAGCTCTGTTACCACGTAATCGTACATGTGGTAATGGCTGTCCCATGGCGCTTGAGTGGCATTCACATAGAAGCCTGCACCTTGGCCGAGATCGTAATTTTCATCGTCGGCAACACCTTCGCCACGTGGGCTAGTGTCTGGTGCAACAATCGCGATGCCTTGCTCAGCCGCGGCTTTGAAAGCGCCGGCTTTTTGCATGAAGTTTTCATCGGTACAGGTTAAGCCTGACAACCAATACAAAACAGGAACTGGGTTTTCTTTGCTTGCGTTAGGTGGCAAGAAAATCGCAAAACGCATGTTGCAGTCAAGCGTTGCAGAAAAGTGGGTGTATTGTTTGTGCCAACCACCAGCAACCTTTGCTTGGCTAATGTTTTCGATTGTCATCTATTGTGCTCCGTTAGGTTGATGGTTTGGGGTTAAATTTGTCTATATTACATAAAGTTTCACCACCCACCGGGCAGGAGGAGGTGAAGACAGTTTGTTGCTATTCATTTGTAGCTGTGGCCTCGATGCTCGAAAGAATCGAGGCCAAGATGTGTTACTTATCCATGTGTAGAACAGTACGGATAGATTCACCTTTGTGCATTAGGTCGAATGCTTCGTTAACGTCTTGCAGACCCATAGTGTGAGTAATGAACTCTTGAAGACCAAACTCACCTGCCATGTAGCGGTTAACGATTTCTGGAAGCTCAGAGCGGCCTTTAACACCACCGAAAGCAGAACCACGCCATACACGACCTGTTACTAGTTGGAATGGACGAGTTGAGATCTCTTGACCTGCGCCTGCAACACCGATGATTACAGATTCGCCCCAACCTTTGTGACAACATTCAAGCGCTTGACGCATCACGTTTACGTTACCAATACATTCGAAAGAGTACTCAACACCACCGTCTGTCATCTCAACGATAACGTCTTGGATTGGCTTGTCGTAGTTCATTGGGTTGATGCAGTCAGTCGCGCCAAGTTGTTTCGCTAGCTCGAATTTGCTCTCGTTGATATCTACACCGATGATGCGGTTAGCACCAGCCATGCGAGCACCAATGATTGCAGAAAGACCGATACCGCCTAGGCCGAATACAGCAACGTTGTCGCCTTTTTCAACTTTAGCTGTGTTAAGTACCGCGCCCATGCCTGTTGTTACACCACAACCTAGAAGACAAACTTCTTCAAGTGGTGCTTCTTTGCTTACTTTCGCTAGAGAGATTTCTGGAAGTACTGTGTACTCAGAGAAAGTCGAGCAGCCCATGTAATGGAAAATCGTTTCGCCATTGATAGAGAAGCGGCTTGTACCGTCTGGCATTAGGCCTTTACCTTGCGTTTCACGAACGGCTTGGCATAGGTTAGTTTTACCAGATTTACAGAACTTACATTCGCCACATTCAGCTGTGTAAAGTGGGATAACGTGGTCGCCAATCTCAACACTTGTAACGCCTTCGCCGATCATCTCAACGATACCGCCACCTTCGTGACCAAGAATTGAAGGGAAGATACCTTCTGGATCGTCACCTGATAATGTGAATGCGTCAGTGTGACAAACACCAGTAGCAACGATGCGAACTAGAACCTCACCAGCTTTAGGAAGTTGTACATCAACTTCTTCCATTTTTAGTGGCTCGCCAGCTGCCCATGCAACCATTGCTTTTGATTTGATATGCGTTTGACCAGGTTTAATTTCGATTGTCATTGGATGTTTCCTATATATGTCAGTACAGCGGATAACCGTGCAATTAGCTTCAACCCGTTAAGCGTAGTTGAGCTTAATTGTTTCCGCTCTCTCGTTTTGTTGGAGCTAGTATAGGTGTGAGTGCATGTTTTGATAATCCCCTTAAATAGAAAATGATTATTACGTATTTGTAATAATAGAGCATTTAGGTTCCTCGTGTTAACCGAAAGTCACACTTAAGAATTTTTAAGGTACGTCATAATAATTGCTTACTGAAAATCACATGAATTGGAAATAAAACTACAATATTCTGAGCGCCGTATTTAATGTTGTGGACTCATACATGCTTTTATCTCTTCCGCCTCCAGTGATGCTGTCACTTGCCATCGTGCTTGAAGTTGTCGCGACTTCTTTATTGCCTAAAACGCAGCAATTTACTTCCCTTCCTGCGACCACCGCAGTACTCGTCGGTTATGGCTTTGCTTTTTATCTGTTGTCTCTCACGGTTCAAACCATGTCGTTGGGTGTCGCCTATGCGATTTGGTGTGGGGCTGGGATTGTATTGGTCGCGGCGTTGTCTTGGTTGGTCTACGGGCAAAAGCTAGACATCTACGCGATCATTGGCATCGCTTTGATTCTGTCTGGCGTGGTGATCATCAATTTGTTTTCGACGTCGGTGAGTCACTAAGAGTCGACTCCCTACTTCCGAATCAACAAGCTAATTGGAATCTATAGTTGTTAACTTTCAACTTAAGATATTGAATATAATATAGCAATTCTAATAAATGCATTTTGTGCATGTATTTTATGAAAACAGCTCACTTTACTCATAGATTGGTCGGTTTAGTATAGCCAGCAGAAACCAATGATTATAAATAATCATCGATATTGTCTGTTTATCAATAACTTTGGAGGTCATTATGACTATTCCGACAACCGATATGATGGAAGCTTGGGCGGGATTTCAAGCTGGCGACTGGCAAACATCCGTTAATGCACGTGATTTTATTCAGCGAAACTACACCCCTTATGAAGGTGATGAATCTTTTCTTGCGGACGTGTCGGACTCGACGACACAGCTATGGGAATCGGTGCTAGAAGGTATTAAAGAAGAAAGCCGCACTCACGCCCCTGTCGATTTTGATACTGATATCGTTTCCACTATCACCTCACACGATGCAGGTTACATTGCAAAAAACCTCGAAAAAATCGTGGGTCTACAAACCGATAAACCACTGAAACGCGGCATCATCGCTAATGGCGGTATTCGAATGGTGAAAACGTCGTGCGAAGTGTACGGTCGTGAACTAGAGCCACAAATCGAAAAGATCTTCACTGAGTACCGCAAAACGCATAACCAAGTAGCGTTCGATCTTTATACCGATGAAATTAAAGCATGTCGCCGTTCTGGTATTATTACTGGTCTGCCAGATGCTTATGGTCGTGGACGCATTATTGGCGACTACCGTCGTCTTGCTTTATACGGTATCGACTTCCTAAAATCAGACAAAAATGAGCAGTTCAAATCGACCCAGAAGATGCTTGAAACGGGGGGTGATTTAGATAAGACATTGCGTTTACGTGAAGAGCTTACTGATCAAATTCGTGCCCTTGATGAAATGCGAGAAATGGGTTTGAAATACGGCATTGATATGTCTTCTCCTGCTCGTACTGCGCAAGAAGCAATCCAATTTACCTATTTTGGCTACTTAGCTGCGGTTAAGTCTCAAAATGGTGCTGCGATGTCGCTAGGCCGTACATCAACCTTCTTAGATGTTTACATCGAACGTGACCTTAAACTTGGTCTGATTGATGAGAAACAAGCGCAAGAGTTGATTGACCATTTCATCATGAAGCTTCGTATGGTTCGTTTCTTACGCACTCCTGAATACGATTCATTGTTCTCTGGCGACCCAATTTGGGCAACAGAAGCAATGGCAGGTATGGGTGTTGATGGTCGTACTCTCGTTAGCAAAACGACTTTACGCTACTTGCACACATTGCACACGATGGGCCCAGCACCAGAGCCGAACATGACGGTTCTATGGTCTGAACAACTGCCTATCGCGTTTAAACAATACGCCGCTAAAGTGTCTATCGAAACCTCATCACTTCAGTATGAGAACGATGATCTAATGCGTGCGGATTTTGATAACGACGATTACGCGATTGCGTGTTGTGTAAGCCCGCAGGTGGTTGGCCAACATATGCAGTTCTTTGGTGCTCGTGCAAACCTTGCTAAAGCGTTGCTTTACACCATTAACGGTGGTGTTGATGAAAAATCTAACATGCAGGTTGGTCCTCAAGTTGCTCGTATCGAAGATGAAGTTCTCGATTTTGACCGCTTAATGCCTCGCTTTGATGACATGATGGATTGGCTTGCAACGCAATACGTCACTGCATTGAACGTGATCCATTACTCGCATGACCGTTACAGCTATGAAGCATCGTTAATGGCATTAATGGACCGCGATGTTCATCGCACAATGGCTTGTGGTATTGCAGGGCTGTCGGTTGTTGCTGACTCGTTAGCGGCTATCAAATACGCGAAGGTAACACCAGTACGTAACGAAGATGGCATCGCTGTCGACTTTGAGATTGAAGGTGAATATCCAAAATTCGGCAACAACGATTCACGTGTTGATGATATTGCTTGTGATTTGGTTGAACGTTTTATGAAGAAAATTCAGAAAATGAACACCTACCGTGAAGCGGTTCCAACTCAATCTATCCTTACGATTACTTCAAACGTTGTATATGGTAAAAAAACCGGTAACACGCCAGATGGCCGCCGCGCAGGTATGCCATTTGGCCCGGGCGCAAACCCAATGCACGGTCGTGACGAGAAAGGGGCGGTGGCTTCACTTTCTTCAGTTTCCAAACTGCCGTTCGAGTACGCAAAAGATGGTATTTCTTACACCTTCTCAATCGTACCAAATGCACTAGGTAAAGATGACCTAAGCCAAAAAGTGAACCTAGCAGCACTAATGGATGGTTACTTCCACCACGAGGAAAGTGCAGGATCGATTCGTGTTGAGGGTGGACAGCACCTTAACGTGAACGTGCTTAACCGTGACATGTTGTTGGATGCCGTCGAACATCCAGAAAAATACCCACAGTTAACCATCCGAGTGTCGGGTTACGCTGTGAGGTTCAACTCGCTAACACGTGAGCAGCAACAAGATGTAATTAGCCGTACGTTTACTGCTAAGATCTAACCGTAAACTTCGAGTTATACGGTTCTAAAAAAGCGCGAGAATGACATCCGTCTCTCGCGCTTTTTTGTGCGTGGAGTATGGGGCACCTATATTGTTGGTCGCCGTGTTGTCTTGGTTGGTATACGGGCAAAACCGATATTTACGCGGTGATTGGTATCGCTTTGATTCTTTCGGGTGTGCTGATCATTCACCTGTTTTTTATGTTGATAAGGTCGCTTCGGGACAAGAACACCTTAGTGCTACGACTCTAAAACGTTTGTGCCCCTTTCCTTGCCAGTAATACTCAACGTCACAAATCACAGTGAGGTGATTTGACCTGCTTTTTCTTATATCTAGAGCGGGCTTAAAGTCAATTACTTACCACTCGAAACTAGATAGAATACAGATACCTTATCAGCACGGATTCGGAAACTATGGGAAGCTACGTATACGACTACTTAAATGATTCATTGTTACTTGATAGTACACTCGTGACTAGGTTTTATAGCGGTGTGTCAGACGCTGTACTAGAACAGGAACTTATCAAGTATCGTGAATACTGTTTAAAGGTACTGCCTGAAATACGTGATGTAGTGAAAGCTAACGGCGTAGTTAGTTGCTTGGCAACTGATACCCTTTCTAATACTTCTCATCTAAAACAGGCGGCTCTGTATCTAGAAGAAGCTGTAGTTGCAGATCCAGTCTTTGAATTAACGGACTTTAGAACACAAGCTACAGAAACCCTGACGTCATTTATGGGCATGGCGTCAACCCCAAAAGTAGACCGCCAGAAATTAGCCCAAGCAGCGGTTCGACTGGTTGAATTACGTCCGTTAGTAGCCGGTGGTTACGTTAAGCTGTACCCAATTACTTTTGAACTTGAAAAGGGTGCTGAATTACCACTGCTCTACTCAGATGTGGGATTTGAAGATTGCTTACCTCCAAACATCTTAGAACAGTATAAAGCTAGTGCTGTTGTTCGAAGCGTTCAAAACGATAATGGACGAATGCTCGTAATGCGTGATTTGTATCCATGTAGAAACATCAGCATTCATTTCCAAGGTATGGAAAGCGGCTTCGCCATGGGTTATGTATTAAACCCAACAGAATTTAAACCGACTGATAAAGAAAGCATATTCACCTTCATTCAAAAGAAGTCTTCTGTGCCACCCTGTAAGGCCGATTTTGATGCTTGGGTAAATCAATCTGTAAATCAAACCGCACGAAATCACTTCATTGAACTAAGTAAGCGCATAACGTTATCAGAATACCTCGGATGCATGTTTGGTACGGAACATCCATTCGAAAGTAATCTGCTTAACATGGATGTCGGTAGTACGGATATCCAAGCCAATACATTAAATTGTGCGCTACAGATGGACGTGCCATTCTTGGAACAAGTGTCCTCTGCTGATTTGATGTCTATTAGAAGCAACGACGGTGAAGCATTCCAGTTGTTCCGTGCTGAATTAGAAAAAGGGTTACGTGAAGCAAGACATGAAACTGACTTTGGTCGTGTGAAAGCAATAATCGAAGACACTCAGCATGAACTATTCGAAGTACAGATGCGTCAGATAGCACCTCAAATGAAGCACATCCGAAATACCCATTTTGCTGAAACAGCAATTGCCGTGGCGGGTTTAGGTCTTAGTGTTGTGACTGGCGGGGCAAGTTTGATTGCTACTGGCATAGCAGGGCTTAGTGGAATGAAATCACATAGCGACTACAAATCAAAACTCACGGCTAATCCAAGTCATTTCTTGTGGAATGTAAAACAAAAAGCAAAGAAGTAGTTCGATTAGCATTTGATTAGACAGAAAGCCCGTTGTATGCAGGCTATTTGTTGTGGGGTTGCTTGCTGGTACTTGTAGGGTCGGCTTCGTTATCTCTATTGCTATCGAACCTGACAGTGGCTTTTCCTCCTTTTCCATACCTGTCGTAATTCATTAATTACTAATTTAGTAAAGGGGCTGACACGTATCTGTCCAGACTGAAGTTTTACATGTGGCACTTTTTTATCAAAGTACCTCCTAGCTCGGATCTGCCCCATTGTGTGTTTCGATCCCACTAAGCGCTACCGACTAACATGACTTTTTCAAAAATAAAACTAATACAAAAAGTCAATTGCTATATACCAGATTGGCTCAACTCATTAGTTGAAATTCACTAAACTTAGCAAAATTAGGTGTGTTTGAACTACCACTAAAGGTATAAAGCATAAGTCCTTTTGCTTGGCCGTTTAATGTCTTCGCAGAGCCAATGACTTGCCAAGAGCGTTTTTGATTACATTCCAAGAACGCAGTGATAGTACCATCATTTTTTTCTATCTTAACTGAGGCTGTCGTGCCTTCAAATGTGCTAAGTTGTTTGATCTCTGGTTGACCATTTTGCTCTACAACAAACACAATGGAAGGCTCGCCCATGAACATTTCTTTACTAATTTTGATGTAGTTATCGTTGTCCCAGTAAATGCCTAGGCCAGCTTGTTCAAATGGCAAGGTTGGCTCTAAGGTGATGGTTACTTCTGCGCTATAATTGGGTTGAGATACTGGGTAGATGAAAATGTTATCCACGTCACTTGAACCCGCGCCAAAAATATTGCCCTCTTGCACTTGCATCGACAACAGCCCGTTATCAAATGACCAATGGCTTGGGTTCTCATTTTGAATGTACCAGTCGTTTAAATTCTTCATTTCGGACTCCTTGGGTTTAGATCATGCGTTGGCGAAGGCTATAAAAAATATCTTCAAGGTCGCCAAGTTTTTGCTGCTCTATGCGCTTTAGCTGTTGCTGCACCGTGTCATACATGAGCTTATTGTTCATGTCATTCAGTGTCGCATAGTGGTGGGTACGACGACCTAAAATAAAGTTATTTTGATCGTTTTCGTTCATCAACATGAAGTGATCAATGGTACGTAAAAACGCCTCTTTATCATGCGGAAATTGTCCATTGAGTTCCGTCAGCAAATTTATCCCATGATAATTACCGTAATTGCTTTTGATGCCATCTAATTGGCTGATCAATTGAAATTGTTCTTCCAACATCTCACGCTCTGAAAGTGGCGAAAACTGGCCGTTTTGAACCATATCATCCAACTCAGTACCAGGTTTTACCGCTAGCGATAATATTCGGATCTCCTCAGGATCAATCTGGTTTAATAGCTGGGCAGTCTGTGCGATATGGTGCTCGGACAACGCCTTCCCACCTAAGCCAAGAATGATGAATGTCATCATTTTCATACCCGCCTGCTTCGCGTACTCGGCTGATTTCAAAATTGACTTAGGGGTGATCCCTTTTTTCATCAACTTGAGTACCTCAAGCGAGCCCGACTCCATACCGCAATACAGCATGTTTAACCCTGCATCGCAGATAGCCCTCATCTCGGCTGGAGACTTTTTAGTCATGGTTTGAGCTCTGCCATATGAGCTAATTTGTGTGAGCTCCGGGAACGCCTCTTTTAGTGTATTGAGCACATCCAGTAAATCGTCCGTTTCCATTGCAAAGGAATCACCATCTTGCAAAAAACAGCTCTCAAACTGTCGGTTTTTATAGAAGGCTCGTGCCGCCCAGATATCACGTTTGATCTCTTCGACAGGACGAATAGAGAACTCCATCCCTTCAAACAGAGTACAGAACTTACATTTATTCCACGGGCAGCCTTGTGTTGTCCGTATCAGCAAACTGTCTGCTTCAGAGGGTGGGCGTATTGGACCTTGTTGAAATTGTATCTGTGTCATGGCTTATCTATCCATCAATGAAATCAATAAGCGCATGCTACGTAATTTAAAGCACAGTAAAAACTGGGGCTAGTTTGATTTATTATCAAATTAAAATAGACAATCCATTATCAATCTATTTTTGATAATAAATCAAATGGGAGGTTGTTTATGGATGTGAATGCGTGTCGTACTATACATCCAACCCAACAAGGCAGCGAAGGCATCGTTTGATAAGCTGCATAACGTTATGATGAGGAATACCCTATGAGCAAGTTAACTATCGTTGCAAACATCGTTGCTAATGAAGACAAAATTGAACTAGTAAAAGCAGAACTGCTAAAACTAATCGACATCACACGCGCTGAAGAAGGCTGCATTAACTACGACCTTCACCAAGATAACGAGAACCCAGCACACTTCATGTTCTACGAGAACTGGACTTCACGTGAACTTTGGCAGACACACATGGCAAACACGCACCTAGCCGAGTACATGGCAGCAACAGAAGGCTCAGTGGCAAGCTTCACGCTAAACGAAATGACGCAAATCGCATAAATAGTTTTTGATTCTGTAGTGTTTGGAAGGAAGGTCATCATGACCTTCTTTTTTTGCCTGTCGATGTAGTGAAAATAATGATTATTGATATCTGGTTCTATCTAGCTGCGATACCTGCTGTGTTCTTTTATGGGATGGGAAAAGGCGGTGTTGGAGGGATTTTGGGTATGCTCTCGGTGCCATTAATGGCAATGAGTGTTTCGCCTGTCCAAGCCGCTGCTATTCTATTGCCACTTTTATGTGGAATGGATCTAATGGCGCTGTTTTATCATCGTAAAAATTGCAATTATGCCGAACTCAAAGTCATGATGCCTTTTGCTGTGTTAGGGGTTATGGCCGCTTCTTACTTCATGGGCAGCCTTCCGACACACATTGTTGAACTAATGATTGGTGGATTGGCGCTGACTTTTTTGGGGCAAAAATTATTGTTGAAGCAATCAGGTTCACCTAACCGAATCAAAGGCTACGCATTAAACCTATTATCAGGTTTTTCGAGTACGATAGCTCATGCAGGGGGACCGCCAGCAAGCATGTATTTGCTACCCAAGAAACTGCCTAAAGAGCAACTTATCGGCACCAGCGTTGTGTTTTTCGCTGGGCTTAATTTTGTTAAGTTAGTCCCATACAGTTATATGGGACAACTCGATACACAAAACTTGATGACATCACTCGTGCTTGTACCTATTGCATTTATAGGGGTGAGAACCGGTGTTTGGTTGGTTAACATCATCTCTCAAGAGCTGATTTACAAAATCAGCTACAGCGTATTATTCATTACGGCTATAAAAATGTTGTACTCCGGAGTCGCTACGTTATAAGCCATCGTCAGTATCTTATAGCGCTCTTTTTTCTGCTAATTGCTCAAGTATCACGTTCGTTCTCTCTCTAAATAAATCTCTTAACAGCCGAACCGTTGGTGTGATGGACTGACGGCTCGGACAAACCAACCAGAGTTCAGTCGGCGTTGGTTTGTACTCCTTCATAATACTAACCACTCGACCTGCTAAAAGGTCATCAGACATATCAAGGCACGATTTGATTGCCACACCTTTACCTGCAACACACCAACGCCTCACCAGATCCCCATCATTCGAAGCTCGATTGCCTTTCAGTTTTACCTTATGAGTCGTACCCTCATGACTGAATAACCACTCATTTTGTAACACATCGTGCAATTGATAAAACAACGCATTGTGCTCAAGCAGATCGTTCGGCTGTGTGGGGGCTGGATTTTCCGCTAAATAGCTAGGGCTTGCACACAGCACTCTCTGTACATCACAGATTTTAAAGCCATACATATTGGCATCGGTTGGTGAGCCATAGCGCAGAGCCATGTCGACAGAATCACGGTAGAAATCAATATTGCTATCGCTAATACTTGAACGCAGTGAGACATTCGGGTATTGCAATAAAAACTCATCTAACCAAGGAGTAATAAGGTTACGCCCCAAATCAGACGATAGCGCGATACGAATTTCACCATCAATAATGCCCAAGTCTTCATGCATATTCATTTTGGCCTGCTCAAGCATCTTTAGCGCCTCTTGACACTGAGGTAAATAACGCTCCCCAGCAGAGGACAATCGCAAGTGACGGGTTGTACGGACAAAAAGCTCCGCGCCCAGTGATGCCTCAACGCGCTTTACCGCTGCACTGGCTGTGGCGGTACGCATATCTAAATTGGTTGCCGCTGCGGTGATGCTGCGAAACTCCGCGACTTTTAAAATAACCTGTAAATCTTCTAAGAGCATGATGAGACCTTTACCAGAAAAAGGGACAGCAGTATTTGCTGCGTTTCTACTATTTATAAAGCAGTCTTGACGACAGAACAATCTGCATTCAAATTATTTTTGATAATAATTCAAATTAAAACCTGTTTTTCATTGTTAATAACTCGCCTATCATAGCTTCATTCAAACAAACCCGACTAAACACAAGACCTAGCGCATACGTTTATGATTATCAATTTATTTTAGATAATGTTTAAAAAATAATTAGATAATCCATGACGATTCATTGACTACACTGATTGGTGTTGCCAGTGCTTACGGCAAGCTACAGAAATAAGGTGTTGTTTTTTTTTAGGGTTATTATTGTTGTTAACAAGTAGAGAGATAAAGGAATTAAACATGACTAAATTGACTATTGTTGCAAATATTGTTGCGAACGAAGATAAAGTTGAACTGGTTAAAGCAGAGCTATTGAAGCTGATTGATATCACGCGTGCTGAAGAAGGCTGCATTAACTACGACCTTCATCAAGACAACGAAAACCCAGCACATTTTATGTTTTACGAGAACTGGGTATCTCGTGAGCTATGGCAAGCACACATGGGTAATACTCACCTTGCAGAATACATGGCAGCGACGGAAGGGTGTGTTGCAAGTTTCACGCTAAATGAAATGACGCAAATCGCTTAACTTTACATTAGATGGGTATCAGCCATTTATTACGAACCAAAATCAAGTGAATCCCACTAAGGTACATGAAATGAAAAACGTAAAATCACTTTTAGCCATTGCGGTAGCAACCCTCTTTAATACCGCTCAAGCAGCAGAGATCGAAGTCGTCGCTGAGCTTGATGGCACACGACCAGGGAACATTACAGTAACGAAGCAGGGGCGTACTTTCCTTTCTATGCAACCCCTTGATGCACCTGAACTTCGTGTTGTTGAATTGATGAAGGATGGCTCAACCAAAGCATTTCCAACCCAAGACTGGGCAGATGGTCCAGATAAAGGTGAGGTTGGTTTGGCTTCAGTAATCGGTATTGATAGTACCGATGATGGTGTTGTGTGGGTGTTAGATATGGGCAGTGAAACTTCGCCTTCGCAAATTGTTGCATGGGATACCGTCAACGATAAGCTATTTAAACGCATTGAAATTGGAAAAGACGTACAGGTCGGTAACTCTTTTTTACAGGATTTTGCATTAGATACACTGCGTAACCAGATGTACATTGCCGATACGAGTTTAGGTAATCTGTATGGCGAAGCTGCGCCTGCCTTTGTTGTTGTAGATTTAAATACAGGTAAATCTCGCCGCGTTTTGCAATCAAATAAAGCACTGCTTTCACCTGAGCATGAGGTTGTGATTGATAGTTCTCGTATGGCGACAAAGCGTGAAGATGGTAGCGTTGATGCGCTTTATCTTGGTGTGAATCCAATCACTATTGATGCAAATAATGAATGGCTATATTTTGGTACAGTCAATGGTAGTGCTATCTACCGTATTCCTGCCGCTGCTCTTGCTAACACAGCGCTTAGTGAAGATGCATTGGCCGAGCAGATTGAATTTTTCAGTGAAAAACGTCCAAGTGATGGCATGATTATCGCAGATAACGGTGATATCTATGTCGGTGATATTGAGAAAAATGCTGTTGGTGTGGTGAATAAAGACGGCTACAAAATCTTTGCACAAGATGACAAGTTATTGTCATGGGCAGATGGTTTCTCTATCCAGGGTGATTACTTGTACGTCACTCAAAACTCTCTTCACTTCCACCCTGCTTTTAACGAAGGTGAAGAAGGTTCTAGAAAGCCATATCATGTCTTGCGAATCAAATTAGATTAAGGCGACAGTAGATAGATACGTAAATATCAAGCGTATGTATTTCATCAATGCATACGCTTTTTTATTAAGTGTAAATCGGCATCTATCAATTTATTTTTGATAATTATTCAAAAATTAGGCTGTTTTTGATTACTCTAGAGCCTTGTATTATCAATCTATCAGCAACGATAAGAGCGAAAGAACAATGAATAAAAAAATCACAATGGGTGTAACAGATTTATCATTCCATCGCACGACAGCTTCATTGGTTAGCAATGTATTGAAAAGTATGGGTTTCGAAGTTGAGCGAATCTTTTCCCCTCATCAGGAAAATTTTGAAAAACTGAAAGCTGGTGAAATCGATATGCTCTCTTCTGCTTGGTTACCATCGAGCCATGGTATCTATAAGTCGGACGTTGAAAAAGTTGAGCCATTAATCGAGCTTGGACTTCATTACGAACCTTACGCACTGTGGGGTGTGCCGGATTACGTACCTGAAGAGATGGTCGCTGAAGTGGCGGATTTATTGAAGCCTGAAGTCGTCGAGCAAATGAGACCTAAAATTCAAGGTATTAATCCAGGAGCTGGAATCACTCGCTTCTCTATCCAGATGATGGAAGAGTACGGTTTAAGTAAAGCAGGCTATGAGTTTTTTACAGGCAGTGAAGACGACTGTTTTAGTGCTTTTGAAGATGCCGTCGCAAATAAAGAGTGGGTCATTGTGCCGCTATGGAAACCGCAATTTCTTCACTATCGTTATGATATTCGCGAGCTTATAGAGCCGAAAGGGCTGCTTGGAATTGTAGACCGAGCTGTACTGTTACTGAGAGATGATAAGAAAAATCTATTTACTGATGAACAGCTTAAAACCTTAGATTCATTACGTTTCTCCAACGATATTATTGCCGAGCTTGATTATAAAGTGTGCCGAGAGGGTAAACCGCAAGATGAAGTGACGTATGAATGGTTAGCTGCACAAGGTGTTATCTAACTAGGTTAACAGGTAAGTATCTCAACACTACCCGGTCGAGCAGTGTGATTATCAAAAATATATTGAATGTAATTAAAAGATTAGGCGGTTTATCTAGGGTAAAAAATCTCTATGATGAAGGTGTCCAATCAAAGGAGAAACAACATGCCAGCACCAACAACAATGAAAGCAATTGGTTTTACTCAATCACTAGCAATTACAGAGCAAGACAGCTTATTCGAGTTTGAAACAAGCCTGCCAGAGCTAAAAGACAATGACCTGCTGGTAAAAGTGAGTGCGACCTCGATTAACCCAGCAGATGCAAAAATACGTATCCGCAACGCACAAGATAAAACCCTAGAGCAGCCAAAAGTATTGGGCTATGACGCGGTGGGTGAAGTGGTTGCTAAAGGTGGCAATGTTTCAGGCTTCGAAATTGGTGACCGTGTTTATTACGCAGGTGATGTGACACGTATGGGTGCGAATGCTGAGTACCAAGCGGTCGATTACCGAATTACAGCTCACGCCCCAAAAAGCCTTTCTGACGAATCAGCAGCCGTTATGCCTCTCGCTACATTGACAGGTTGGGAAGCCTTGTTTGATCGCCTACGCGTTCGTCCAGAAGAGAAGAAATCTATCCTGATTATTGGTGGCGCAGGCGGTGTCGGCTCGATTACGATTCAATTGGCGAAGCAGCTCACTAACTTAACAGTGATTGCGACCGCTTCAAGACCAGAGACTGAGCAGTGGGTAAGAGATATGGGCGCTGACCATATTGTGAATCACCGCAATCTAGTGGAGTCGGTACGTGAGCAAGGCATTCAACATGTGGACTACATCTTCAACGTTGCAGATACCAAAGGTCACTGGGATGCAATGGTCGAGTTGATTGCTCCGCAAGGCATGATCAGTTCAATTGTAGAATTTGATGGTGGTGTTGACCTATCAAAACTACAAGGCAAATCAGCTGGCTTTATCTGGGAGCTGATGTTTACTCGCTCGCTGTTTAACACTGACGATATCCAGAAGCAGCAAGATATCCTGTTCCAAGCGGCAAACTTGATTGATGCTGGCCGCATTAAATCAACACTCACTACAACATTAAATGGCTTTGGTGTTGAGACGTTAAAAGACGCACACCAACGTATCGAAAGCAGCGCGTCAATTGGCAAAACTGCAATTAAATACTAACTCAGACTTATAAAAACGGGATTTTTGATGAAACTGTATATCTACGAGCATTGTCCATTTTGTGCCCGTGTTGTTTATGTTGCTAATGCACTGAAGCTTAACGTTGAATACCAAGTTGTGGATTACGCTGATGCGCAAACTCTGATTGATTTAATCGGTCAAAAAATGGTGCCAGTTTTGGAGAAAACGGATGGCAACGTGATGGCGGAAAGCATGGATATCATTGCTTACTTTATCGAGCAAGCTGGTATTGATGCGGTAGCCGCACCATCAGAAGAGACGTTGGCATTTCAGCGTGAGGCATTCCCTTTGATTCAAAGAATTGGCTACCCTCGCTGGACGAAACTGAATCTAAAAGAGTTCGCGACTGAAGCAAGTGTTACTGCATGGCAAGCGAAGAAAGAGACAGAAGAGCTGAACTTTGTTCGCCTGTTAGAAAGCACAGAGCAAATTGTTGCAGATGTAAACGCACAGTTGCTTAACGCTGAAGCGTTGATCCAACCGAATGCGGGTAAATCACCACTGCCTCTGGTTGATCAGGCTATCTACTTCTCGCTACTGCGCGGCTTCTTTGTTGAGCCCACCGTTACTTGGCCGCAAGAGCTTAAGTTATGGCTGGAAACAAACAGTAATGAGCTAGGTGCTAGTATACTAACTGTCTAGACTGGTTGGACGAAAGCGTATTAATTAGGCCCGAGTTATCAAGATGGTAGCTCGTTTTTTTTATTAATATAACCAGTCAAACTTAAAAACAGTAAAACCTGTGATTTCTTTTTACTCATTACTATTCCTCTTCCCCTAGAAGTAACCTCAAGGCAGGTTGGAAATCTTTACGACGTGATTTTCCATACCTGTAGTTATTCATTTATTTCTAATTTAGCAAAATCCCAAACACGAAAATGTCCAGAACCTTCATAAGCTGAATTTTTACCGGTTGTGATTTTTACCGGTGGTACTTCCTAGTTCGAAAGTCCCCCTTTCCAACTTAGAACCGATCTCTATATTAGTTTCGGGATATTTTCCTTTACCCTTCCCCCATCAAACGGATGCATAGCTGATCTTCCTAGCGACTTACAACGTAAGAGGCTCGTTAAAAGGGAGAAAACATTATGGCCACCGTCTATGTCAGCATCGGAAGCAACATTAACCGCGAACATCACATCACAGAATCTCTCAAAGCGTTGAATAGTCACTTTGCACCTCTGAACATTTCTAATTTCTACGATTGTGAGCCTGTTGGTTTTGAAGGGGACAACTTCCTAAACCTAGTCGCAGGGTTTGAATGTGACCTTTCTATCGCTGAACTGGCTAAGGTTCTGCATCAAATCGAATTAGAAAATGACCGCAAGCGAGAAACTAAAGAATATGCCTCGCGCACGATGGATATCGATATCCTTCTTTACGGTAACGAAGTAGGCATTATTGATGGAGTAGAGCTGCCTCGAGGTGAAATCACCGAGTACGCTTTTGTGCTTCGACCGTTAGTTGATGTTGCCGCGCAAGAACTTCATCCCACTCTAGATATCTCTTTTCAGCATCTCTGGAACAACTTCGATCAGCTGAGTCAGAAAACCGGACTTATACCGTTCGAGGTCAGCTTCACTTAGTCCCTGTAACTGCTTTAAACAGAACGCTTGAGCTTTATTGATCTTTTCTTCTAACAGGCACGTAACTCACTCTACCTTCTAAGGATCGGAAACTGTTATGAATCACAATGCGATTATCACCATCACAAATCTCAGATTAAGAACCTTCATCGGCTTCAACGAAGAAGAAAAAACCAAGCAGCAAGACATCGTCATAAATGTGGAGATCCATTATCCCGCGAACAACCTTTGCCTCTCTGATGATGTGGAGAACGCACTTAACTACAAAAATATCTGCAAAAAAATTATTGAACATGTTGAATCTGGACGGTTTCTGCTTTTAGAAAAGTTAACCAGCGACGTACTCGGTATTTGTATCGACCATTCATGGGTTCGATACGCTCAGGTGAGAATTGACAAGCCTCATGCTCTACGTTTCGCCGATTCCGTCTCGCTCACCCTGAGCTATGAAGCAGAACTCGAAGATTAACTCATAAGGAGAGAGTCATGCTGAATACAGAAGCCGAAAAAGTAAGAGAAGCTTTGCTCGAAAAGGGACTAGAAACCCCGATGACATCGAGCGAAATGAACCCCGACCAGAAGTACAACCGCATCAAAGGGCTTTTGACGGAAGTTGTCAGTACGCTCGGGCTGGATTTAACCGATGACAGTCTCGCTGAAACACCTCATCGCATTGCAAAGATGTACGTTCACGAGATATTTTCAGGGCTCGACTACAATAACTTCCCCAAAATTAGTGTTATCGACAACAAAATGTCAGTTGATGAAATGGTTAAGGTATCGGATATAGATTTAACTTCGACGTGCGAACATCACTTCATCACCATCGATGGTTTAGCACAAGTGGCTTATATCCCAGAATCCAAGATTCTTGGGCTATCTAAAATAAACCGTATTGTTCGATTCTTTGCTCAGCGTCCGCAGGTTCAAGAACGCCTTACACAGCAAATCCTGGTCGCGATACAGACTCTAGTCGAAACAGAAAATGTGGCTGTGACGATTAAAGCAACTCACTACTGCGTTAAATCGAGAGGCGTTATGGACGCTAACTCTGAAACCACCACAACCGCGCTTGGTGGCAGTTTCAAAACTAACCCTCAAACTAGAGCTGAGTTTTTACGATGAGTGAAACGATTCTAATAACTGGAGTGGGGAAGCGTTTAGGATTCGCTCTGGCGCAGCAACTTATATCTGACGGATACAAAGTCGTTGGCACTTACCGAAGCGACTATCCCCAGCTGAAAATACTGCGCGACAGTGGAGCCGACTTGCAACAGGTAGATTTTTATCAACAAAGTAGCTTAGAGGGTTTTTTGCATTATGTTGGTCAAGAATATAAGGCGATTCGAGCCATCATCCATAACGCTTCCGACTGGCAACCGGAGAACAAAAAAAATCCCAGTGAAAACGCATTACAAATCATGAACCAGATGATGACGGTTCACGCTACCGTGCCTTATCTGGTTAACTTAACGCTCAAAGACCAATTAATGTCTGGCGATAAAACGTCGGACATCATCCACATCAGTGATTACGTTGCGGAAAAAGGCAGTAAAAAACACATCGCTTACGCGGCCAGTAAAGCTGCACTCAACAACCTGACGCTGTCGTTCTCAGCGATGTTGGCTCCCAAGGTGAAAGTCAATACTGTCTCTCCTGCCATGATAAAATTCAATGAACATGATGACGAGGCGTACAAAACCAAAGCTCTGAAAAAAGCACTGATTCCCGCAGAGGCAGGCTTTGAAGAAGTGATAGATGGCATTAAGTTTGTTTTGGCTAGTCACTATATGACAGGAAGGACTTTGCACCTTGATGGCGGCAGGCACTTGAAGTGAAGTTCATGCGTTGTGATCTTGAGGCAGGATAGTCAACTAATCTATTCGTCTTTCATATCGTCTAACTACATTTTTTTAAGTTGTCCCTCGACACTTTTTGGGTTTTAGACATTAGAACGTGTTTGCATGGGCGACTCACCAAACAACTGCTTGTAGCTTTGGCAAAAATATCCCAGATGAAAAAAACCAAAGTCAAAGGCGATTTCATTGATGCACCGTTGTTCGCTCGGATTTTGCAGAATGCGCCGTACCTGGTTGAGACGTACATTTTGTATAAATTGTTTTGGTGATATGTCACAACAGGACTCAAAGGTGTATTGCAGCGTACGGCGACTGACATAAACCGCATCGCACAGTTCAGACACGGTGACGGGTTTACGGTACTGCGAGTTATCTAGGTACTGCCTAATTCGACGCATTGTGTTCTCACGCTGTGAGGCATTGGTTTTTTGCATATTTTGATTAGACGATTGAGCGAACAATTCGACCAACATATCTTGAACAATGGATTGATGAGTTTGAAAAGACCAGCGAGATTGACTCGGGGAGAGTAGTAAGCTCAAGTAAGCTTTTATTTGTTGGGTGTAGTGTTGAGAGCAACCAAGAAAGTGGCTCTTGCTGTTTAATGATTCAATCTCTAGCTGTTGCTGAATCATTTCAACCAGTGAAGGGCTTATGACTAACCCATAAATAGAAAAGGTTTCTGGCGTAAGTAGCTCAAAATCCGCCCCAGCCTCACGGATCAAAATACTATCAGGATTACCTTGTGCGTAATTGATGTGTAAAGGTCTATCGTTAGCACTGATCCCTAACCAAATCCCTTCATTAATACGACATTGCTGCTTGAGTTTTCGGTTGCTGTCTTCTCGAAATAGGTGCACGTGAGAAAATTTTCGTTCACGGATCTGACCTAGAAAACTTCCTTGACTCAGTTGGTCATATTCTTGCTGCCAGTTAAAGAGGCTGGCTGCCTGCTGATTTGCATCAAATGTGTTGAATGTGCACAAATTAGGTGCATAACGCATCAATTCTTCATCCTTTCTCATCATTCCATGACCTACCCATGTGACCCATATTAGTACAGTGTGTCTTTAAGTTTATGTTTATTAATGCTTTTTTATGTTTGCCGATTCTTGATATTCATTCGGTTCAAAAATCGCTTAATTACTCATATATACAAAAGGTTATTGAGCAAGAACTGAACCAGTTTATGAAGAGGGAATTTATGACAGCAGCTTATCGCCGACAACAAGGGCACCTGGTTTTTAACTTTGAGTCGTTAGCAGATCTGATGGCAAAGGCTACGCCAGAGCGTTCAGGGGATGTTTTGGCTGGTGTATCTGCGACTTCTGCTGCAGAGCGTGTTGTAGCTCAGATGACACTGGCAGACTTGCCCCTAAAGACGTTTTTAAATGAAGCGGTGATCCCTTATGAAAGTGATGAAGTTACTCGTTTAATCATTGATAGCCATGATAGAGAGGCGTTTAAAGCGATTGATCACCTTACAGTGGGAGACTTTCGGAACTGGCTGCTAAGTGATGAAGCCGATAGTCTCACGCTTGCAAAGCTGCGTCCTGGTTTAACTCCAGAAATGGTGGCTGCAGTGAGTAAGATCATGCGTAATCAGGATTTGATCCAAGTTGCCAAAAAATGTCGGGTAGTGACTGCGTTTCGTAACACCATTGGCTTGCCTAGTCGTTTATCCACCCGTTTACAACCCAATCATCCAACCGATTCTCTCAATGGCATAGCTGCCAGTATTTTTGATGGTTTGATGTATGGCAATGGTGATGCTGTGATCGGCATTAACCCCGCAACAGATAATGTACCGCAGGCGATTAAGTTGATGAATCTGATGGAAGAGGTCATTCAACACTACCAGATTCCGACCCAATCTTGCGTATTAACCCACGTTACCAACACGATTGAAGCGATTGAGATGGGCGCTCCGGTGGATCTCGTCTTTCAATCTATTGGTGGCACTCAAGGTACAAACGACACCTTTGGTATTAACCTTTCGATCCTTAAAGAAGCAAACGAAGCGGCGCTTTCGCTGAACCGAGGCACCGTTGGAAGTAACGTCATGTACTTTGAGACAGGGCAAGGAACATCTCTCTCTGCCAATGCTTTTCATGGTGTGGACCAACAAACTTGTGAGACACGGGCTTATGCCGTAGCGCGTCATTTTAATCCATTGTTGGTTAATACCGTGGTCGGCTTTATCGGCCCTGAATATCTCTTTGATGGAAAACAGATTATTCGAGCAGGGCTTGAGGACCATTTTTGTGGCAAATTGCTTGGCCTGCCGATGGGGTGTGATATCTGCTATACCAACCATGCCTATGCCGATCAAAATGATATGGATAACTTACTGACATTGCTCGGTGTCGCTGAGTGCTCGTTCATTATGGGGATTCCGGGTTCCGATGACATCATGCTCAATTATCAAACAACCTCGTTTCATGATGCACTTTATGCACGCAAGGTGTTGGGTTTAAAACCTGCGCCGGAGTTTGAGGAGTGGCTAACTCAGATGCAGATTTTTGATGATGTAAAAGATGTGCGCCTAAATGAACGACTCTCCGGCTCATTTGCTGGCGCTCTAGCACAACTTAATGGAGGCCCCGCACATGGGTAAGGTGGTCTCTATGGCAAAACATTCTGCTTCTAAGTTGGTAACTCAAAACCCTTGGCACGAGCTTAAAGGTTTTACATCGGCACGTATTGCACTGGGTCGAAGTGGAAATAGCGTTCCAACTAAAGAGTTGCTTTCATTTCAACTCGACCATGCACAGGCGATGGATGCCGTTCATTGTGCTTTAGATGTGGATTTATTGGTTGAGCTCATCGCTCAATCAAACTCGGTCATTCAACACACTTCTCAGGCACCAATTAAGGCGCACAGCAAAGCGACAGACAGATTCATGTATTTGCAAAGGCCGGATCTTGGTCGTGAGCTTGATGACGTCTGTTGGAATCAGTTGCAAGCCGTTCTTCATTCAGAGTCTCCCCCGTTTGATCTCGCGATAGTAGTGGCTGATGGCTTGTCTTCAATTGCCATTCAAAATCATGCAAATCCAGTCATTGAGCATCTGCTTTCTTTATTAGGGGAAGACGAAGTGCCGTGGCATGTTGCTCCTATTACTGTTGTGAGGCAGGGCCGAGTGGCAATAGGAGATGATGTTTGCGAGTGCTTACAAGCCAAGATGGTGGTGGTTTTGATTGGTGAACGCCCGGGACTGACCTCTCCAGATAGCATGGGTATGTACCTGACTTGGCAGGCAAGAAGAGGAGCAAAAGACTCTGATAGGAACTGCATTTCTAATATTCGCCCACAGGGGTTGGCTTATGAAGATGCGTGTAAGCGAGCGGTATACCTATTGAAGGAAGCTCGTCGGCTAGAGCTTTCTGGGGTCAACCTTAAAGACCGTTCGAGTATCGAGGAAGAAGGTGGTGAGCAGTTAGAAGACAAGCACACAGGCAATTTTTTAATTGGATAAAAGACAAAAATAGAGGGATTTACAATGTCAGAACATCAGGAATATTTGGCGCAAAGACAACTTAAAAGGGGCACTGCTGGGTGGATTTTGCTAGCAGGGTTAGGCGTTTCATACGTGATCTCTGGTGACTTTGCAGGTTGGAACTTTGGTATCGGTCAAGCTGGTTGGGGAGGCTTTCTTATTGCTGCAATTGCTATGGCGGTGATGTACTTTACCCTTGTCCTTTCTTTGGCGGAGATGTCTGCGGCTATTCCCGCTGCAGGAGGTGGCTATAGTTTTGCTCGACAAGCCATGGGACCAACGGGGGGATTTTTTACCGGCTTATCCGTCTTAATTGAGTATGCCCTTGCACCTGCCGCGATTGTCATTTTTATTGGCTCAGCGGTGAATGAACTAATGGGTTTCGATGGTCCTCTTGTTTACGCGATCTTTTATGCCATCTTTATCGGTATTCATATGGCAGGGGTGGGAGAAGCTCTGAAAGTCATGATGGTCATCAGTGGGTTAGCCGTACTAGCAATTCTTATGACAGCAGGCGTATTGGTTAGTGAGTTTGATGCTAATAATCTGTTTGATATCGCTCCGGCAACCGCACAAGCCACAGAACTACTTCCTTTTGGTTGGTATGGTGTATGGGCGGCACTACCGTTTGCAATGTGGCTTTTTCTTGCGGTAGAAGGGGTTCCATTGGCTGCTGAAGAGGCGAAAAACCCGGCCAAGGATGTACCCAAAGGCATTATCGGCGCAATGCTATTCTTACTGGTCACCGCTACCTTAGTCGTTCTGCTGCTTGCGGGCGCTGTGGGTTCTGAAGCGATTGCGAATAGTGCCGTTCCTCTAGTCGATGCCTTGAAGTTGACCGGTAATCCAACCGTTGCAACGGCTGTTAATATACTAGGACTTGCAGGACTTATTGCTTCATTCTTCTCGATTATCTACGGTTATAGCCGCTTAGTGTTTGCATTGTCTCGTGCGGGTTACTTGCCTCAAAGCTTGTCGCTTACAAACAAAAACAAAGTGCCTGCTCGTGCTTTAGTGGTGCCGGGTGTGTTTGGTTTTGCTGTGTCATTGACCGGAGAAGGCGACCTGATCTTGGCGATGGCGGTAGTGGGGGCGACAGTGTCTTATGCATTAATGTCGCTTAGCCATATATTGTTGCGTATCAAGCAACCAGAGCTTCACCGTCCATACAAAACACCGGGTGGCATGCTGACTTCCGGCACTTCACTAGTGCTGTCGCTTATTGCAATGACGGGTGTTTATGCTTTTGACCCATCTGCATTCTTTATGACTATGGGACTCTTTGTGATTGGTGGTGCTTATTATGGCCTATATAGCCGTAATAAATTGGTCGCATCGACCGCTGAGGAAGAGTTTGAGATGCTGTCGGTTGCAGAGAAAGAGCTTGAGGCTACTAATTAGATCCAATTTCTAATGGTATTTAAGGCTCTAGTGCTTTGCTGGAGCTTTTATTACACTACTTGTAGTAACTTGCGTGTAAACCCCAATCGTCATCACCTCTAACGATAAATATTAATTTAGAAATAGTGCTGTTTTAGGATCATTTTCTTGGAACGTTTTTGTCCAGACACTGCTGATCTAATCTTTCTTGTAGTGGAATCGGCTTAGGGTAGCCTTTCTTACTTAAGACTGGGACATCATTTTTTGTTCGATACTGCTCAATACCTAACTGTGTCAGTAGTTCTTCAACTGCAACTCTTAGCTTGTTTCCAGAGTACCTTTTCCCAAGCGTTGTCTTTTTCAAAAAGGAGTTTCGTTGCTCGCGGAATAAATTCTTTTGGTGTATGGCGTCGTCGATAGTGATAAGACAAATAACAAAGTAGAAGGCGTGGGCGATGAGGTGATCATAGCGTTAATAAGAGTCGAGATGAACGACAACTCTACAGCGTCCTAGCTCGATGCGTAGCATCGCTATCTTGAAGAACAAATCGGGGAGGGTATTGCCCCCCCATTGGGCTCCTAACACCCTGCAACCTTCCGAATGTTCCTTTTTTGCTGTAAGTTTTTTCTTGTAAGGATATTATGACTTATGAGTCACAAATAAAATACAAGAGATTAGTTATAATTCTTTTATTAATTACATACCAGAGTCTCTTATTAATTTAAATAAAATCAAACACCTAGTAATATTATCTGCAACCAAGATTGAATACGCAACTCAAGTAAATTGCCAACTACATCACCTAATTTTGCGACACAACGAACAAAAGATTACCTTAATGAAACCAACAAATTCGAATTTCAAGATAGTTCTATTCATTCTAACACTCCCGCTTAGTTTTCTGTTAGGTCTTTGGATAATACATGGTTTAACGTTATATTTAGATTATAATTTTTTCACTGTAACTTATTTATTAATATTTTTTGTTGTCATTCAATTTATATTTTACTTGACACTCCATAACAGTGAACGCCTACTGGAGGCTTTCATAAAAACATTGGCATACCTAAAAAATATAAGGAACCGAAGAAGCAAATCTCAAAACAGATTCTATGACTCTGTTGCGATAATAATTTGGTTATTATTCATGTATTATCTATCTTTATAATTGGTGATTTCATGAAAAAAATCATGCTAGTTTGGTTAATGCTCTACCTTCTTATATTACAAAGCATTGGATGCTCATCTATAGAGACTCGATCGTATTATATTGAGGAAGAAGCGCCTTATGGCTTAGACGATCTAAATATTACTGATTCAAATGGGAAGACGCTAAAAACAAAAGCCAGCTGGGCAATTATATCAGAAATACCATACTATCCTACATACAGATCAATCTATAGCCACGTCGACGAAAAATACCCTTTACTCTTCTTTTGGACGTTTGGCCTAGGTGTTATTTACATTATTCCGGATATCGTATTTTCGACAGCATTTGACACTCTACTTTTACCATTCGACATTTACCGAAATAACATCACTATAAGAAGAAGAGTTAACGCTATCAATGAACGTGCCTCGAAAGATTCTATCCTAAGGAAGTCATATAACTATAGAATGATGGTCTGCATACAAAATAATTATGATGAATGCCCAAGTCCAACAAACTAAACTAAAAGCTTTCTTACCTTTTTAAAAAGCGGAGCTGTTGTCAAATATGCCAACTTGAATTAAGCTTTTTCCTTTATTACTAGGTTCATCACTAGGGCGTGTTGATCTTTCGTGAGTGTTTTTTGAACAGCATGGTAAAGAGTTATAATTTGCTTCGCCAAAAGTAAAACCATAACCAATACCATGCCAAGAACAATGCTAACTGATATTCGCTGGGAACTGCTACTCCAAGTTATGAAAAGTACAGGTCGTATTTACGATAAAACTGAACATCGAATGACATTTGAAGGAATACTTTATCGAATGAGAACAGGTATTCCTTGGCGAGATCTACCCTCTGAGTTCGGAGAGTGGAGTACCGTTTACAGACGATTTAATCTTTGGTCAAAGAAAGGGATTTTAGATAATCTTTTCAAAAGTTTATCTAACATGGCTGATTTTGAATGGGTATTTCTTGATGGCTCTATAGTTAGAGCACATCAGCATAGTACAGGTGCAGCTACTGAAAGTTCAGAGCAAATAGGAAAAAGTCGCGGGGGCAACTCAACCAAAATTCACTTAGCCGTAGATAGTGGTGGCCTGCCGATTTGCTTTGATTTATCAGAGGGACAACGCCACGATATAGTGCATGCCGAAAGCTTAGTTGAGCAACTCGATGAAGTTAATACAATCGTTTGTGATAAAGGATATGACAGCGAACCTTTCCGTACTTTTGTTAAGGAACGTGGCGGAGAAACGGTAATTGCTAAACGCAATTACGGACAAGATATAGACAAAGACAGTATGGATTGGTGTTTATACAAGTATCGTCACTTGGTCGAAAATGCCTTTGGGAGAATTAAGCATTATCGAGCTATTTCAAGTAGATATGACAAGCTAGAAAGGAATTATGCCAGCATGTTATCGCTGGCATTCATGTTAATGTGGCTACCGATGTATTGTTGAACGCGAAATGTACAGCAAAGATCAACACGCCCTAGTAATTAGGATGAATTACTGTTCGCATGTGTATATGTAGCCTACTCCAGACTAATTTCCCTCACACCCCAACACTGCGACAAACGCATCCAAATACTTTTCTATAGTTAAATCCGCAGAAACAGGTGGTAGCTCTACGGTAATACACGGCAGGCTTCTTTCTTGGCACCATGTTCCGAATGAACCTGGGGTTTCGTAATCCACGTCTTCAACGAGCGGTAGGTTGAACTGCTTACTTAGCCAAGTGGCAAGTTCCGATTGGGCTGGGTCGTCGACTATGGCAAGTGGTTCGTGGAAAGAGATAACGAATTTAGGCTCACGCGCTTCGATAAGGTTGATGAGCGACTGTACTTCAGGTTCAAGTTGTTCGGCTTGCCCGGTTTTCACTTTTACATCTCTGACTGGTGTGTGGGAGCTCCAGCGATACACGGTGCCGTTTTCTGTCCAGTTTTGAGTTGGGAAGGCGCGGTTCAGATCGACTTGGTTGGCGTTGGCGCGAGTGCCTAATTGATTGCCATCTGGGTTCATCGACAGGATCACATCGTGTCTCAAGTTGGCGGCTGGCAAGCTTCTCAGCGCACAAGATAATCCTGCAATAGAAGCGGTTTCATCACCGTGTGTGCCTGCTAAGATCAGCCCGCGAGACTCGCTTTCTATTTGCGCGGGGAAATAGAGCAAAGGCGCACCCAACACTGATTTTCCATATGACAGCGGCTTTATTGAAAATGCAGCTCTTTCTGTTCTTGGAATTGAACTCACCTTTATCTCCTGATTGATCAAGTACTATCAAGTATTAACGATTACACAAACTTACTTAAATAAACTAAAGCGTTAAAACTCGTCAACAGTCGCATTGTTAATTTTATTACTTGCTTCAAAGATAGGCTAGGAGAGCAAAAACATATGGATTTTAAGAAACATTCAACGGCTTTACTCATTTCATCTCTATTGACCCCTTTTATCTCAGTAACTGCCGTTGCTGACACATTGCCTGCGGGAACTTCTCTGGCGAAAGAACAACATTTAGTTCGTGCTAACGATGCAGAAGCGGCGACGCTTGACCCTGCGAAAGCAGAAGGCCTGCCAGAAATGCACATTCTACGTGACCTATTTGAAGGTTTAGTGATTCAAGATCGCGATGGCAATATCACCCCAGGTGTTGCACAGTCTTGGGAAACCGAAGACAACCAGACGTTTGTATTCCACCTACGTAAAGACGCGAAATGGTCGAATGGCGATCCGGTGACGGCCGATGATTTCGTGTATGCGATAAGACGCGCGGTAGACCCAAAAACGGCATCGCCAAATGTGTGGTACCTGAAGCTCACCAAAATCAACAATATTGCTGATGTGGCAGAAGGTAAGAAGCCGATTGAAGAACTAGGCGTGTCGGCTATTGATAAGCACACCGTCCGTTTTGAACTCGACAGCCAAGTACCTTACTTTGTGGCAATGACGGGCCACACATCTATGATGCCAGTGCATCAATCAGCCCTAGAAAGTAGCGACAAGCCGTGGAGCGATCCTAAGCAATTTGTTGGTAATGGTGCATTCGTACTAGATGAGTGGGTGGTGAACGAGCGTATTGAGCTTAAGAAGAACCCGACGTACTGGGACAGTTCAGATACCCACTTAACCGAAGTAACTTATATTCCGTTTGAGAATCAGAATGCCTCGATTAACCGTTATGCGGTGGGCGAGGTCGATATTACTTCGGACGTGCCTACACACATGGCGCAGCAGCTTAAAAGCAAATATCAAGATGCGTTTACCACAGTGCCTCTGTTGTGTACTTACTACTACGCATTCAATACTACGCGACCACCTTTTGATGATGCGCGAGTACGTAAAGCTGTCTCTTATTCTATGATGCGTGACGTTATCACCAATGGTGTGACTCAGGTGGGCAACTTACCGGCTTATACCTTTGCTCATGAGTACACGGCTGGTTTTGATGCGACACAACCTGAATACAGTACTTGGACTCAAAAGGAACGTGATCAAAAAGCAAAAGAGCTGCTGAAAGAAGCGGGCTACGATGCGTCTAACCCGTTGGATTTCAAACTGCTTTACAACACCAGCGAATCGAACAAGTCGATTGCAGTGGCGATTGCATCAATGCTGAAAGGCAACTTAGGCGCACAAGTTGAACTAGAAAACCAAGAGTGGAAGTCTTACTTGGTATCGCGTCGCCAAGGTGATTTTGATGTGATGCGCGCCTCTTGGTGTGGTGACTACAATGAAGCATCAACCTTCTTGAGCCTATTGCGTTCTGGCTCTTCAGGTAACTTTGCTCGCTACAACAATGAAAAGTACGACGCTGCAATGGACAGCGCACTAGCCGCAACCAGTGAACAAGATCGCCAAGGTTTCTACGACCGGGCAGAACAGTTGCTGGCAGAAGACATGCCGATCGCGCCAATCTACTACTACATGCAGGCTCGCCTAGTGCGACCAAGTGTCGGTGGTTTTGCGAAAAACAATGTGGAAGGGCGTATCTACTCTAAGGATCTCTACATCAAAGAGTAATTGCGTTTGATTCACGCGGCGACACACCGCTAAGAACATGAAATAAAGAAAAGGGACGTTGATCATAAATATCTGATCAACGTCCCTTCGTCATTAATTTAACAGGATTAATGTTTGATTTCGTAACACTAAGCTCCCTGAATATTTCAATATGTACAACCTTAAGTTTCAGAAAGGAGAATAAACAGTAGGAGATTGATTATTATCGCATATAACCAAGGGTTATTTTGTGTATAACCGATTGACTTGTTTTTGTATGGCATCCTTCCTAGCTCATAGTTACACGAAAAACATTCAATATAATCTATATCTACTGACTGAGGTTGTTGTGAAAAAATCCCTATTACTAATTACGCTTGGAACATTATTTGGTTGTTCTTCAGTACCTCAGCCTAAAATACCTCAAGATCTTGTGAGCATCACAGATAGTCAATTGTGTGAGGCTTTCGGTGTGGCTTATGCGAGCAAAAATACAGAAGCTTTAGCTCATATTATGGAAGAGGCTGAAGCTAGAGGTATAGACAGGGCGGGATCGCACTTT